>NC_015385.1:2411982-2731853 GCF_000195275.1 Treponema succinifaciens DSM 2489
CTTTCGGACTTGGCGGAGTTGCGCTTGAGCATTTTCTGCATCCAATAGCCGTAAACTTGATTTTTGCTCCCAAAATTCAGCCGTTCATTCCTTCAATTTACTATGCGTTCAGTACAATTCTCGGAATCGATGTGATTTTCACGATAAAGCGGCTTGTAAGATTCAGCGAGACAATGGAAAAACTCAAGATGTTCGGCGAGCAGCTCAAGGAAAAATACGGAAGCGAATCTTGGTTTGCAGACACAAACTTGCACACAATGATTCAGTCTGTAAAAGCTAGAATAGAATCCGGCTCAATTCAGGCAAGCGAAAAAATGAGGGAACGGCTTGAAAAATTCTCACGCAGGCAGCACAACGAAGAAAGCCTTTTCAGGAAATTTCCTACAATGTCCAGCCGCGAATATAAACTTCCGCTTGACCACATAAAGCAGACGCTCAAGGAATATATCGAAAAGAAACGCAACGAACGGCTGAGCAAAATCCGCAAATAACTAACACTTTGAAAATTACAACAGATTGCCGTGTCAAGCGCGGCAATGACAAACCGTTTACAAAGCAAAAAACACCAAAATATTGTGATTTTTCTCACATAAAGACGATTTTCAGCGTAAAATCAGCAAATTCTGGCAATTTTTGTAAGCCTTGGCTAAATTTCAATGGAAACGCCTTCTTTTTTCTTATAAAATTAAGTAAATTACAGCAAAATTATTGTGATTTTTCTCACAAATCAAATTAAAAGGGGTACAGAATGTCAAGAGTATACAATTTTAGCGCAGGTCCATCTTGCTTGCCGGAAGAAGTTTTAAAAGAATGCGCGGCGGAAATGCTTGACTACAACGGAAGCGGTCAGTCAGTAATGGAAATGAGCCACCGCTCAAGCACATATCAGGCGATAATTGACCATGCGGAATCCCAAATCCGCAAGCTCATGAAAGTTCCCGAAAACTACAAAATCCTTTTTTTGCAGGGAGGCGGTTCAACACAGTTTGCAATGGTCGCAGAAAACCTTGGAATCCACACAGGAAAAGCAGCTTACATTCAGACTGGAGTCTGGGCAAAAAAGGCGGCGGCAGAAGCAAAACATCTTGGAATAAAAGTTGACATAATCGCTTCAAGTGAAGACAAAAATTATTCTTACATTCCGCATGTTGAAAAAATTGAAGGCGACTACGACTATGCGTATATATGCTTCAATAACACAATAATGGGAACCCACTACGAGTATATTCCGGACACAGGAAAAATTCCGCTTGTTGCAGACATTTCATCCTGTGTTTTGAGCGAAGAGCTTGATGTTTCAAAGTTCGGACTTCTTTTTGCAGGCGCGCAGAAAAACCTTGCTCCGGCTGGAGTTACGCTTGTTATAATCCGTGAAGATTTGATTACAGAAACTCCGCGCGAAGGAACACCGACAATGCTTTGCTACAAAACTCACGCAGACAACGGAAGCATGTACAACACTCCGCCTTGCTACACAATTTACGTTCTCGGAAAAGTTCTTGACTGGATTGAAAAAAATGGAGGAGCTGCAGGAATTCACAAGCTTAATGTTGAAAAAGCAAACTATCTTTACGACTATCTTGACTCAAGCGATTTCTATCACGCCACAGCAGAAAAAGGAAGCCGCTCTCTCATGAATGTTCCGTTCCTCACAAAATATTCAACAGGCTCAAAAGACGAAGCCGACATTGCAAAGGAAAAAGAAATAAATGCAAAGTTTGTAAAAGAAGCAGAAGCCGCGGGGCTTGTAAATCTTAAAGGACACAGGCTTGTAGGCGGAATGAGAGCTTCAATTTACAATGCGATGCCACTGGCCGGAGTTAAAGCTCTTGTTGAGTTCATGAAAAAATTCGCAGAAGAAAACAAATAAGAACGGAGAAAAAAAATGTTTAAGATTCAGACACTAGACAGAATCAGCGCAGTTGGACTTGATAACTTTCCACGCGATGAATATGAAATTGCAAGCGAAATCGTAAAGCCGGACGCAATTCTTGTTCGCAGCCACGATATGCTTTCAATGGAAATTGACCTGAACATAAAAGCTGTTGCCCGCGCTGGAGCAGGCGTAAACAACATTCCGGTAAAAGACCTTGCGCAAAAAGGCGTTGTAGTTTTCAACACACCGGGAGCAAACGCAAACGCTGTAAAGGAACTTGTAATCCTCGGACTTCTTATGGCAAGCCGTCCTGTAATCGCCGCAAATCAGTGGGTAAATTCCCTCGCTGGAAAAGGAGCAGAAATCGCAACACTTGCTGAAAAAGGAAAGAAAAATTTCATCGGACAGGAAGTAAAAGGAAAAACTTTAGGCGTAATCGGACTTGGAGCAATTGGAGCGCAAGTCGCAAACACAGCCGTAGAACTTGGAATGAATGTAATCGGCTACGATCCGTTCCTTTCCGTAGATGCCGCCTGGAGTTTAAATCATCAGGTTAAGCACGCTGAAACATTGGATACTCTTCTTGCAAAAGCAGACTACCTTACTTTCCATGTTCCAGAAACTCCAGACACAAAAGGCTTCGTCAACGCAAATACAATCAAGAACATGAAAAACGGCGTAAAGCTCATAAACATTGCGCGCGGCGGACTTGTAAACAATGAAGATGTTCTTGCGGCAATCAGAGCCGGAAAAATTTCATGCATGGTTACAGACTTTGCGGCTGAAGAACTTATTGCCTGCGACAAAGCAATCTGCCTTCCGCATTTGGGAGCTTCAACTCCAGAAGCAGAAGACAACTGCGCTGTAATGGCTGTAAAAGAACTTCGTGATTTTCTTGAGCGCGGAATCATCAAGAACAGCGTAAACTTCCCAAAGACAACAACTGACAATCCTATTCCTTGCGGCGGAACAAGGCTTTGCATAAGTCACAAAAATGAGCCTGGACTTGTTGCGCAGTTCACGACAATTCTTGGAGAAGCAAATCTCAATATCGAAGGAATGGTAAACCAGAACCGCTGCGAAGTTGCATACAACATTATTGATGTGGCAGGAAAAGTTACAGAGCAAACTTTGGAAAATCTTGCAGCTATAAAAGACGTTACAAAAGTAAGACCAATTTACAACTAAAAATCTTTCATCAAAATGCGTCCCTGCGGAATGAATTTTATTTTACTTTCGCAGGGATTTTTTTATTTTAAATTGTCGAAAAAAATTCATTTTCACGCTAAAAAATAATTCGCAAGACTTCCTAAGATATTGACATATACAGTAGCGTGGTATAGTATAATAAAAAAATTATTACATGGAGAAAACTATGGAAATGGAAGAAAAAAAATCATGCTGCGCAAACAAAACAACAAAACGCCCAGAAGAAGAATTAAGAAAACTTGTAAACAGGCTCAGTAGAATCGAAGGTCAGGTCAATGGAGTAAAAAAAATGCTTCAAAACGATGCGTATTGCACGGACATTCTTATTCAAGTTTCTGCATGCCAAGCCGCATTTAATTCGTTCACAAAAGAGCTTCTTGCAAGCCACATAAAAGGCTGCGTTGCGGAAGGAATTAAAAACGGCGACGAAGAAATTGTTGACGAGCTTGTCCGCACACTTCAAAAACTTATGAAATAACTTTTCTCTTTAGGAAAAAAATGATAAACATAATTTTAGTTTTATTTATAATTGTAATCTTTGCGTTTGCCTTAAGAAATTCAATAAAGCATTTCAAAGGCGAAGGTTCTTGCTGTGGAGGAGATAGCGGAACTTTAGTTGAAAAAAAACACCTTGCAAATCCTGTTGTTGAAAAAAAGACAGTTTTTACAGCAGGAATGAAATGTTCAGAGTGCGCAAAAAAACTATGGAATTCACTGAATAAAATCGAAGAGCTTTCTGTAAAAAAAGTAAACTTCAAAAATGGAACTGCGGTCTTAGAGGCAAGCAGAAATATTTCAGACGAAGAAATCAAATCTGCTGTTGAAAACACAGGATATAAATTTATAAAAACTATTCCATAATAAAAAGGAAATTTCATTCTTGGCTTTTGTCTGTAAGCAATGGAGGTTCGAATGGAAAAATTTCTTATTTCAGGAATGAGCTGCGCCGCTTGTTCTGCTAGAATTGAAAAAGCAGTGGCAAAAGTAAAAGGCGTGGAATCTTGCACTGTAAGCCTTCTTACAAATTCAATGTCCGTGAAAGGAACTGCTTCCGCACAAAGCATAATTCAGACCATTGAAAAAGCAGGATATGGCGCAAAAATTTCAGGCAGTGAAAAAACAAGCAAACCAGAAGAGCAAGAACTTTTGCTAGAAAATTCAGAACTAAAAAATCTAAAAAGCCGCTTAGCAGCTTCATTAATTTTTCTTTTGATTCTCATGTATTTCAGTATGGGCCACATGATGCTGAACTTTCCGCTGCCTGCTTGGATCAACGGAAACCATGTTGCAATGGGGCTTGTTCAGCTTTTGCTTACAATTATAATTTTATTCATCAATAGAAAATTTTTTATAAGCGGAACTAAAGGACTAATCCACGGAACTCCAAACATGGACACACTCGTTGCGCTTGGAAGCGGAATTTCATTTGCGTACAGCACACTGGTTCTTTTTAACATGACTGATGCGGTTCTAAAAGGTGATGAGCTGCGCGTAATGAAATGCATGGACAATTTCTATTTTGAAGGAGCTGCAATGATTGTAACTCTCATCACTGTAGGAAAAATGCTTGAGTCCATTTCAAAAGGAAAAACTACAAACGCCTTAAAAAATCTCATAAAGCTAAAACCTGAAAATGCAACAGTCATACGTGAAGGCAAAGAAATTGTAATTCCAATAAGCGAAATAAAAAAAGACGACGTTTTTATTGTAAAGCCCGGAGAAAATATTCCTGTCGATGGAATTGTAATTGAAGGAGAATCTTCTGTAAACGAATCAGCATTAACAGGAGAAAGCATTCCAGTCGATAAATCTGCAAAAACCGAAGTATATTCAGCAACTATAAATTTAAATGGATTTTTAAAATGCAAGGCATTGCGTGTTGGAGAAGAAACTGCGCTTTCACAAATAATAAAACTTGTAAGCGACGCTTCCGCAACAAAAGCTCCGATTGCAAAAACAGCAGACAAAGTTTCCGGAATTTTTGTGCCATCCGTGCTATTAATTTCAGCAATAACATTTTTTGTCTGGATGATTTGTGGCGCGGAAATCAACTTTGCATTGTCCAGAGCAATTTCCGTCCTTGTTATAAGCTGTCCGTGCGCATTGGGACTCGCAACTCCAGTAGCCATAATGGTCGGAAACGGAGTCGGAGCAAAGAACGGAATTCTTTTTAAGACCGCAACATCTCTTGAGGAAACCGGAAAAATAAAAATTGTCGCGCTAGATAAAACAGGAACAATAACAAAAGGCGAGCCGGAAGTGACTGACATTGTTGCGGCAGATGATATTTCAGAAAAAGACTTGGTGAAAATTGCAGCGTCGCTTGAATCAAAAAGTTCACATCCGCTTGCAAAAGCTGTTGTAAAATTTTATAGCAATTCCACTTTTACCAATGAAGAACTTATTGAAACACAAAATTTTGTTTCGCTTCCGGGAAATGGAATTTCATGCACAATCAAAGGAGAAAAATTTTTTGCAGGCAATTTAGCATTTATAGAAAAAAATGCAGATATTTCATCAATAAAAGAAAAAGCAGCTTTGTTTTCTTCCGAAGGAAAAACACCGCTCGTATTCGCAAAGGAAAATAAAATTCTTGGAATGATTTGCGTTGCGGACAAAATAAAAGATGACAGCGCGAAGGCTGTTTCGCAGCTAAAGGCAATGTCTGTAACTCCGGTTATGATTACAGGCGACAATGAAAAAACGGCGCAGGCAATCGCAAAAAATGCCGGCATAGAAAAAATTATCGCAGGTGTTCTTCCAGACGGAAAAGCAAAGACAATTGCAACTTTGAAATCAAAAGGAAAAACTGCGATGGCTGGAGACGGGATAAATGACGCACCGGCACTTGCAAGCGCAGACATCGGAATCGCACTTGGAGCAGGCAGCGACATTGCAATCGATTCCGCGCAAGTTGTTCTTATGAAAAATTCATTGCTAGATGTTCCGGCGGCAATCCGGCTTAGCAAGGCAACATTGAAAAATATTCATGAAAATTTATTCTGGGCATTTTTCTATAACATTGCAGGAATTCCGCTTGCGGCAGGAGTTTACTACAAGGCATTCGGGCTGCGTTTAAATCCAATGTTTGCGGCGGCGGCAATGAGCCTTTCAAGTTTCTGCGTTGTAACAAATGCGCTCAGACTGAATTTCTTTAAGCCGTATAAATTTTCAAAATCAGAAAATAAATTTCAATCTTTAAAAAGACAAGAGGAGGTTACTATGTCAACGATTGAAAAAACTATAAAAGTTGAAGGAATGATGTGCGGACATTGCGAGGCGCACGTAAAAGAAGCTCTTGAAAAAATAAAGGGAGTTGAAGAAGCCACAGCAGACCATGAAACAGGAAAAGTTGTCTTAAAACTTTCAAAAGAAATCGATGACAAAAAAATTGCAGACGCAGTAAAAAAGGCTGGATACAAAGTGGTTTAAAACAAAAACGCCGTGGTAATAAAAATGTCGCCACGGCATTTTTATTTCATAATAAAAAATTATTCTGTGCGAAATCAAACACTCTTGAAAATCTAGCAAAAATTCAGTGAAATAAACTTATGAAACAAAACAAAAAAATTATTAAGATTATTTCATTATTTGTATTTTTATTTACACTGAATTTTATTCATGCCGAAAAAACTCCAGTCGAAAATTTATATGAATACAAAATGGAAAACGGCCTTACAGTTTTTGCCGCAGAAAATCACACAGTTCCACTGGTCTATATTGAGATTGCAATACGCGCCGGAGCTATAACACAAACTCCGCAGACCGCAGGACTTTTTCATTTGTATGAGCACATGATGTTCAAGGGAAACAAACTTTACAAAGATGCGGCATCAGTGAACAGGGCTCTTTCTAATCTTGGAGTTGCAAGCTGGAACGGAACAACAGGAATAAACCATGTAAATTATTTTTTCACAGTACCTTCAAACAAACTTGAAGAAGGACTTGCATTTTGGAATGCGGCGGTTCGCTCTCCTCTTCTTAATGAACAGGAACTTGAAAATGAAAAAAAAGTTGTGCTTTCGGAAATTGAAGGCGGAAAATCAGACCCATCAAAAATCTTTTATAGCTACTTAAACAAAAAACTTTTCCCTGATGCGCCATACAAACTTGATTCAGGCGGTTCATTTGACGCTGTAAGAAATGCAAATTCAACTCAGCTAAAAGAAATAAAAGGAAAATATTACATTCCAAAAAACGCCGCTCTTTTTATTGGCGGAGACATTCAACCTGAAGAAACTTTCAAGCTTGCAGAAAAAATATTCGGAACTTGGAGCAACAACGATTCAAAAATAGAACCTTCAGCTCAGCAAAGGAAAGAGCCTTTTGCAAGCACACAATTTTGTGTAATGCCTTTTGACAAGATCACAAGGGAACTTGCGCAGATTATGATCCAGTTTAGAGGTCCAGACGCAGATTTTGATTTGCAAGACACTTACGCCGCGGATTATCTTATGTATCTTTTGTCAGAGCCAAACGGAAAGTACATTCAGTCACTTTATAAAAATCCAGAATTTAAAATTCCAGACTTCAACAATTCATGGGCGCAGTATGCCACAGTAAGGGCAAACGGACTTTTTGAATTCGGAACAATTGTAACAGAGCCGGAAAATTTGCTTCCAGAACGAGCAGAAAAAATTCTTTTAGAAATTCAAAATTCAATTATTCCGAAAATTGCAAATGAAAAAAAATTCTTTACAGAATCATACAAGTCAAAAATCATAGAGCAATTAAAAGACAGTCAGACACAAGCAACAGAAACTCCGTCAGAACTTTTAACAAGCATCCGAAGCTGGTGGACGAATACAAATGCAGAATATTTTTTCAACTACTATGACAACCTTTCAAAAGTTACGCAGGACGATGTAAAAAGAATTATAGAAAAATATATATCGGGTAAAAAACCTCTCGTAAGCGTTCTTTTAAATCCTGAAATTTACAACAGCACAAAAAAAGATTTCGAAAGCGAAGGATTCTATGAAGTCCGTTCCGATGAAAAAAGATGGTGGCAGGAAAAACAGTTTGAATTAAAAGAACCAGTTCAAAATTCAAATTTTAAATTTACAGAAGAAAAAAATATTTACATTCCGCAAGAAAATCAATCTAGCAAAACTGAAAATAAAATTTCAAAACGGAATATTGAAATTAAAAAACTTAAAAACAAAATTCCTATTTACATAAACAACACAAGCGATAAAATTATTTCTATTGCTATTCTTTGTCCGGGCGGAGTTGAAAAACTTACACCAGAAACATCAGGAATGGAAACAACATTATTCTCTTTTATGGCGGATTCTTCCAAAAAGTTTTCGTACAAAAAGCGTACAGAAATTTCATACGACACAAATTCCAGTATAGGATATTTTTCAAAACTTTCCGGAAGCGCTCTTTACTTAAATGCAATGGACAAGCATCTTGAAAAAATACTTCCAGTTTTTCTGGACGGATTTTTAAATCCTGCATTCAAGCAAAATGAATATGAAAACACAATCAATGCTTTGCGCCAAAGAATACAAGGAATTTTCAACGACCCGGAATCTTTCTTAGCTTTCACAATTTCAAATGAACTTTACAAAGACCATCCTTATGAAGCAAAAACTTTTGCAACTCCTGATTCAATAAAAAATATTACAATAGAAAATTTAAAAAAATATCACAAAGAACTTTTGGCAAATGGAAATTTTTCAGTTGTTGTTTCTGGAAAAATCGATTCAGACTTTTTAATTAAAAAACTGAACAGCACAATTGGAAAATTAAAATTTTCAAACGAAGAAACAAAAAGAAAAATCATACAGCCAATCAGCATCAAAAAAAATGCGCCGGTCACTCTTCGGCATCCGTCAGCAGAAGGAACTGCATACATTACAAAAGTCTTCGCTTCGCCTGCAAACACTGAGCCAGATTTTATTCCATGCGTGCTTGCAGGAAACATTTACACAGATATTCTTTTTAATGTTGTAAGGGAACACTACGGAATTTGCTATTCTCCGCAGAGTTACGTCATTGGCTCAAAAGCACCTTATGGAATTGAGCATTTATTTAAAGTTTCTGATTTCATCAATTTTGAAAAGGCCATGACGGAAGCAAGAAATTATATGTCAAATGACAAAATCGTAGAAAAAACAAATGCGGACGGAAGCTATGAATTTTCAACAATTGAACAAAATTTGGAAGGCTACAAAAATTCGTATATAAATCAAACTTACCAAAGCCAGCAAACCAGCGCAGGATTAGCTTCAATAATGGGTTACAACTTGATTCAGTTCAACGACATTGACTATGACTTAAAGCAACTAGAGCAAATCAAGCGAACTACAGCTCAGGAAATTCTCCATGTTTTCAAAAAATACTGGATTGAAAATCATTCCGCTTGGTTCGCAATAACTGGCGAAGACACAACTTTAAATTTTGGCGAGCAGGAGCAATAAGGCCTTTAAACGGAAACTTTCTTATACGGATGATTTTTTGCATCTTAAGCTGGCTTATAATTTCATCCATATCTGAATGCTCATAAATATTCACTGAACAATTTTTCCCAGCTGTTTTATTCAAGGCAATCATTGCTTCTTGATTCAATTCATCTTGAGTAAAACGGTTTGGATTTTTTCTTACAAGCTCCATGACAATTTTTGCATCAGGCGCAATTTTTTTATCTGATTTTCCAGAGCAAACATCACAGCCATCGCACGCAGCCTGTTCCCCGCCTAAAGCGTCCAATAAAATTTGACGGCGACAAGTTTTGCTTTCTGCAAATTTCTGCATAACTTTTCTTCTGTCGTTTTCTTTTATTGCTGAAAATTTTTTATGGTCATAAAAACTCCAAAGCAATATCGCATTTGAAATTTCTCCATCTCTTCCGCCACGACCAGCTTCCTGAATATAAGATTCCGCGCTTGGACTTGGTTCCAAATGAATGACAGTGCGGATATTTTTCTTGTCCACTCCCATTCCAAAAGCGCAAGTACAGCACAAAATTGCATCGTCTTTTGGATAAAACCATTTTTCAACTTTTTGCTTTTCTTCACGACTCATTCCGGCATGATAAAATTTCACTTTGTCGTTTCCGCAGTAAGCAGAAAGTTCTCTTGCCATGTCTTCCGATTTTGCACGAGTTCCACAAAAAATAATCAGCGGCTTTTGTTCCGTAAGTGCAAGTAAAAAGGCAGTCCGTTTTTTCGCATAGCATTTTATAACCTGATAGTGAATGTTCGGACGATCGCTTTCACTTCTTACAATTTTTGCTTCTCCATCAAAAAGAACTTCAGAAACTCTTGAAAGAACATTTTCTGAAGCAGTCGCAGTAAAAGCGGTTACAACAGGCGGATTAATTTTCTTTATAACTTTTCCAAGATTTAAATACGCAGGCCTAAAAGAATCGCCCCACTCGCTTACACAATGAGCCTCGTCAATTGCAATGTGAACAATTCCAAATGAACAAAGCCGCTCCAAAAGATTTTTATTTTGCAACGCCTCTGGATTTGTAATTATCACTTTTGCACCGTTCTTTATGCGCATAAAATTTTCTTCACGCTCCAAATCAGTCTGTCCGCCACGAAACACAACGCAGTCAAGACCGCCTTCATCCATTCTTCTTTTTTGATCTGAAATAAGCGCGAGCAAAGGATAGATAACAAGCGTAGGTTTATCTAAAAGCAAAGCCGGAGCAAGAAAGCAAAGCGATTTTCCAGCTCCTGTCGGAAGCAAAACAATCTGCCGCCCGTTCGAGCAGACATCATCTTTTAAAATGTCATTTCCTGGATTTGCCGAATCCAAAATATTTGCAATTACAATTCTCTGCCACGGAAAAAAATATGAAATGCCAAACGTCTTTTTTGCCGCCTGCAGAACTTCATCAGAATCCAAAGTATTTTCTTCTTCCGATTCTGGAACTGAATAAAACTCATCATTGATTTCTTCTGCCATAAAGTCCTCTTTTTATTTGCGCAAAAAAAACTGCCTAATAAATTTTACTTTACTAGACAGTCTGATTTTTTCTAACAAACACTTTATTGCTTAAGAAAAACAAAAAATGCAGAATCAACTGCAAAAACTTTTTTCCTTTAAGAATTATTTTTCCGCGCGGCAAATTCCTTCATCTTTTCAAAAAGAGATTTTGCGTCAGGACACTTCAAAAGCTCTTCAACATTTTTTTCATCACGCAGAATGTAGCTCATAGAAGAAAGCAAAAGCATGTGCGGCGAAGAAGTTTTTTTCGGCGAAACAATCATAACAAACACCTTGCACTTTTCTCCATCAAGAGAATCAAAGTCCACTCCATTGCGGCTAATTCCCAAGGCAACGCAAGTGTGGGTAACAGCGTCAGATTTTCCATGCGGGAAAGCGACTCCGTGCTGCATTCCAGTGCTCATAATATTTTCACGCTCACGAACATCAGCAAGAACAGTCTCCCAGTTGCGCACAGCCCCGGAATTTGCAAGAAGCATAACCATTTCCTGAAGAATCTGTTCTTTTGTAGTTCCCTTCAAATCCACAGAAACAGCGTCCGGCGCAAAAAGCTTAAGGATGTCGGAACTTGTGCGGCTCACTTCGCTCTGATCAAAAAAATTTATTTTTTCAGGAACATAGTTTTCCTTTAAATCCTGAACAAGATTTCCAAGTCGAATTAAAACTTCGTACATTGCGTTTTTTACAAAACCTGAATCTTCCGCGCTTGTTTCAATTTTTACAACAGATTCAGTTTCTGTAATTGAAAGAGAAATTCCATCTTTTCTTGCCTGAGAAATTCCATCGGAAATATTCATCATCTGAACATAAAAACCTTCGCTTCTAAGATCCTTAAGGAAAATGTCAATTACAAGGTCTGCAATTTCATCAGAACCAAAGTCCCAGGTAAACGCAACGTTATCTGTTGAGCGCGCTTCTTTTTTTGTTCCCTTTCCGTTTATAGAAAGAGATGCAGAAATAAGAGGAGGCGCAAACAAAGTTGTAACAAGCGTCATAAGAATAACAACGCCGAACATCTGCTCGTCAAGGATTCCAGCTGTAAGACCGATTCCAGCAATAATAAGAGCAACTTCTCCACGAGGAATCATTCCGCAGCCAATTCTCAAAGCTCCCTTCAAGTTAAAACCGAATCCCAAGGCAGGAAGTCCGCAGCCAACAACTTTCGCCATAACCGCAAGCAAAGTGTAGAACGCGCCGAATGCAAGAACATTCTTGGACATAAGCTCGCGCATATTCACCATCATTCCCATTACAGCAAAAAACAGCGGAACAAAGAATTTGTAAAGTCCGTGGATTCTTTCCTGAATAATCGCCGCAATGTCTGTTGCAGAAAGCGAAAGTCCTGTAATGTACGCGCCGATAATCATCGCAAGACCCTGCTTTTCAAAGAAGCCTCCAAGAAGCAACGCAATTCCCAAAGCGCAAATCGAAAAATCATAAGAATGCTTGAAGATCTTTAGGAAGTTTGCAATTTTCTTTGAAAACACAAGACCCGCAGCAGTAAACACAAGCCATATTCCAAAAGCGCGCGCCGCAATCAAAAGAATCTTAACACCGTCAATTGAAACCTGTCCGCCTTCGGAACTCAAAGCCGCGACAATTCCCATTACTACAGCAAGAAGAATAATTCCAAGAACATCGTCAAAAACAGCAGAGGCAAGAATCGTAACGCCTTCCGGAGAATCCATCTTCTTTTTATCAGACAAAATGCGCGCCGTAATTCCTACAGAAGTAGCAGTGGACATAATTCCAAGGAAAAGGCACCTTACATCCATTATTCCGCAGCCAAAAACCATCATTCCGGCAACATCGCCCAAAAGGAACGAAGCAACAACTCCGCCAAGACCAATTACGCCGCCAGCAAGTGAATAGCGCAAGAAAAGCGCAAGGTCAGTTTCAAGGCCGGAAGCAAAAAGCAAGATAACAGAAGCCACGATAGAAAAGCCGTAAAGCTCAGGAGTTACAGCAAGCGAAACAGAATTCAAACTGAAAATTCCAGACGGAAATCCAGGAAGCGGAATTGCTCCCAAAGCGTAAGGCCCAATAACAACACCGGCAATCAGCTCGCCAAGAACTGATGAAATTCTAGCTTTCTTAGCAAGAAATCCAAAAAAGCGGACAGCAAAAAGCAAGACTCCGATTTGAATAACAAGATTTCCCATCCGGGCTGTAATATCGCCTTCCATAAAAAAAGCCTCCGTGTAAAAATATAAGTCCGTATTTTATAACCTTTTTTAGACCTATACAATAAGGGCATCTTTAAAAATGTAATGCGAAAACTGAAAAATTATTTTTTTGCCACAATAACCATTGTTTTGGCGTTTTGGTCGTAAGGCTCTCCGCAAAATCCTCCTAAAACCTGCGCAGAAGAAAATCCGCACTCTTTGCAAAGAATGTCGCGCAGCTCTGCGGCGGAATAAAGGCGCTGGACAAATTCGTGCTCAATTCGTTTTCCGTCCTTGCCAATCAGAATCCATTTTGAAACCAAGCCTTCCCATGCGCCCTGCACTTTGAATTCCGTAAGAACTGTCATTCCGGCGCGCTCGAACCATTCGCCTTCTGTAAAATATTTTACGGCAGTCTCGCGGCTTATGCATTCAAGCACAAAAGTTCCACCTTTTTTAAGGGCTGCATTCACTTTTTTTAAGATTTTTATGTCGTCGCTGATTCTGTCGCAGTAGCCAAAAGAATTGTAAATGTTCACGGCGGCATCAAACTTTTTGCGTGAAGAAAAAACTCTCATGTCCTTGTTTATAAATTCAATCTGGACACCTTCGTCTTGCGCAGTTTCAGATGCCGCATCCAAAAACGGCTGAGTTATGTCAACACCGGTAACGTTCAGCCCAAGAAGAGCAAGTTCCACGCTGATTCTTCCAGGTCCGCAGCACACATCCAGCACGGAATTTCCTTCAGAAAGTCTTGCAAGATTCATCACGCTTTTTGCAATTCCTGCCGCCTGAGCCCACTGCTGCCCGTCAAACATAATAGGACCGTAATTCAGCCAAAAATCTTCGTTTTCAAACCATTCAGTTTCAGTTTTTTCGTTTTTCATTGTCCATTCCATATTGAGTTTGTTTGTTCATCGTTGTATACTATATATATGTCGGAAAAAAAGATAACAGTATTAGACCTTCTTGACTTGGATTTAAAAGGCCAGGACTCGCTGAACATGAAGTGCATCGCGGGAAGATCCGGACTTTACAGGGAAATAACTGTTTCCGACATAAACCGCCCGGGACTTGCAATTTCCGGATTTTACGAATCTTTTGCTTATGAGCGCGTCCAGCTTTTTGGAAGAGGAGAATCCGCTTATCTTGGAAAGCTTGAATCTGAAGGAAATTTCGATCTTATAAAAAAATTCTTTACTTATGAAATGCCCTGCATAGTTTTTAGCCACAGCATTGAGCCTTCAGAATTTTTTCTTTCAGTCGCGGAATCTTCAAGATGCGCGGTTCTTCAGACTGACTTGATTTCAACGGATTTTTCACAGCGGCTTTTAAGAGTTTTTTCAAATATTTTCGCTCCAAAAAAAACGCTCCACGGAGTTTTTGTAGAAGTTTACGGCGTTGGAATTCTTCTTATCGGAGAAAGCGGCGTTGGAAAAAGTGAAACTGCGCTTGAGCTTGTTGAGCGCGGACATCGTCTTGTTGCGGACGACATTGTTGAAATAAGATGCGTAAACGGAAACTCAATTATCGGGCAGGGAGCAAACAAACTTATAAGCCATCACATGGAAATCCGCGGGCTTGGAATTATAAACATCGCGCAACTTTATGGAGTCGGCGCAATCCGTGAGCAAAAAGAAGTGCAGATGGTCATAAAACTTGAAGCCTGGAACCAAACAAAAGTTTATGACAGAATCGGAACAAAGGGAGCTTTTATAGATCTTTTGGGCGTAAAAATTCCGATTATAGAAATTCCTGTAAAGCCGGGACGAAATCTTCCAATTATAATTGAAGCCGCCGCAATGAATGAAAGACTAAAGACTATGGGCTATTATTCCGCGCAGGAATTCAACCAGAATATTTTACGTTGGATAGAAACTGGAGCCGCCCAGAGAGATTACTATGGAAAAGAAGACTCTTATTGAGTCCAAAAAATAAAAACAAAGGAAGTGCCACTGTGACAGAAAAAATTCTTACAGTTAGAAACCGCGCAGGAATCCACGCAAGACCTGCAGCATTGATTGCCCAGACAGCAAACAAGTTTTCATCAGAAATAATCCTCGAAAAAGACTCGACCACCGTAAACGCCAAGTCAATAATGGGTGTTATCACAATGGCGGCTGGATATAACACAAATATAACTCTAAAGGCTGAAGGTTCGGACGAGAAAGAAGCTGCCGAAGCTATCTTCAAACTTTTTGAAGCGAAATTTGAAGAGGAGTAGCCAATGAAAAATCTTACAGACCGGCAAAAGGAAGTTTTGGAATTTATCGCGCGCTTTACAGAAGAAAATGGTTATCCTCCGACTGTACGCGAAATTGGAGAAAACTTCGGGATTTCACTTAGAGCTGTGCAAGACCATATCGCCGCCTGCCAGAAAAAGGGCTACCTTTCACAGTGCCAGAAACGCTCACGCTCAATCCGTGTCTTAAAAGACGATGGGCTTGTAAGAGAAACAAAGCCGTTCTTGGCAAAAATTCCTCTGCTTGGAACTGTAGCCGCAGGAAAGCCTCTTCTTTGCGAGGAAAATCTTGACGGCTATGTAAACATCGCAGAGCCTTTTGTGCGTCCGGGAAAAAGCTATTTTGCCCTTCACGTCCGCGGCGCAAGCATGGCAAACGCAGGAATTCTTGACGGCGATCTTGCGATAATTGAACAGGCAGAAATCGCCACCGAAGGACAGATTGTTGTTGCCGTTGTAAACAACGCAATCACATTAAAAAGATTCTACCGTGAAGAGGAAAGAATCCGTCTTCAGCCAGAAAATCCAGATTTCCAGCCGATTTACACAAGAGATGTTCAGATTGCAGGAATAATGGTTGGACTTGTAAGAACATACTAGAATGGCAGAAACAGAAGTCTATCTTTTTACAGGTCCAGAAGCCGGTGAAAAAAACGAAGCAATAGAAAATCTACGGGATGCAGCCTCAAAGAAAAACAACGGGATTGAGCAGTACAAATATTACGCCGCCGATGTAAGAATTGAAGACATTGTAGCCCAGCTTCAAAATGCAAGCCTTTTTTCCCCGGCGCTTTTTATATCACTTAGAAATGCCGAGCAGATAAAACAAAAAAGCGACATTGAATCTCTTGTTTCCTGGATAAAGGCTTCTAAAAATTCTCCAAACACACTTGTTTTAATTTCCGAAGAAAATTCCATAGACAAAAAAATTGAAAGCGCAGTTCCTTCCAGCCACAAGAAAATTTTCTGGGAAATGTTTGAAAACAGAAAGCCTCAGTGGGTTGAAAACTTCTTCAGGAAAAACGGATTTTCTATTTCACCGGACGCAGTTGAACAAATTCTTGAAATGGTCGAAAACAACACGGAAAGCCTCAAGTCTGAATGCTCAAGATTTTTCTTTTGCTTTGAAAAAGGCACAACAATTACTTCCGATGACGTTGAAAAAATTCTTTCGCACAACAGAGAAGAAAATGCGTTTACACTTTTTGACTCAATGGCAGACATTTCAAAAAATCCACAGCAGCGTTTTGAAAGCTCACTGGAAATTCTTCAGAAAATACGCGCAACAAAAGAATCAAACGGAATCGCATTAATTGCAGGTCTTACATATTGCTTTAGGCAGCTGCGGCTGTGGCATTCGCTCCATTCAGACGGGAATTCTCCAGCCGACTCAGAGTTAAAGTCATCAGGGTTTTCAGGCAAGCGGAATCAGGAAAAATATTCAAAGGCAGCCAAAATCTGGACAGCAGGCACCGCATCTTCAATCCTCGCGCTTCTTTCCGCAACAGACATTTCAATCAGGGAAACAGGAACAGCCCTTGAAGAAACCTACCTTTATATGCTCATTTATTCAATTGTAATAAAAAACGGACTTTTCTGCTCCGTATGCGAATATTAAAAATAATGACATTTAAAACAAAAAAAGTCCGCCTGAAAACAAGCGGGCTTTCTTTTTAAAGCGGAACCTAATTATTTAGAGTAGAATTCAACAACAAGCTGTTCATTGATTTCTACAGGAATTTCTTCACGCTTTGGCATCATGATAAGTTTTCCAGAGAAAGCTTCTTCTGAAACTTCAATATAAGCAAGCGGACGGCGGTTTCCATTAAGGAAGCTTGTCTTAAACTGCTCATTTTTCTGGGCTTTTTCACAAAGTGCTACAACCTGACCTGGTTTTACCTGGAAAGACGGAATGCTGATTTTTTTGCCATCAACACGAACGTGTCCATGAGAAACAACCTGACGGGCCATGCGGATTGAATTTGCAAAACCAATGCGGTAAACAAGATTATCAAGGCGAGTTTCAAGACCAACAATAAGGTTTTCACCAGTCTTTCCTTCTTTTCTTGAAGCGATGTCGTAATAACGGCGAAGCTGGCGCTCAAGAATTCCGTAGTAAGCCTTTACCTTCTGTTTTTCGCAAAGCTGTTTTCCGTATTCAGAAGTTTTCTTTGACTTCTTAAAAGCCGGATCATTTGCTCTGTTCATTGCCTTTGGGTGTCCGCAGACATTTACACCAAGTCTTCTGCATTCCTTAAAACGAGGATTTCTTCTAGTTGCCATAATTTTTACTCCTATTCACCATGGTGATTTTCTCACCAATTTTTGCCGCGGTGAGGGATATAAATTAGTTTATAAATTATATAAAACTTTCAAACTAATTTCAATAGAGATTTTTTATAAGCTCCACAAATAAGTTTTTGGCAAAAAGACTCTGATTGTTGCGGCCGCGTGAGCTGGCACTTCTATAGTTACTTTGCAACAATCAGTGTGTAGCGCATTATTGCGCGATTTTGAACCAGGAAACCGTGTCTGGGAGACAGTTTTATGCTGAATACATTTATAATGCGTTTCTCCTGTTTATAAGTAAAAACCTTTCATAGTATTTTTTTAATATTTTCTATTGTTGAAAGAAGAATTATGAGTTATTATTGATATACTATGGCAATCGTTACAGCTCAGGTTATCAACCGCTATTACGAAAATTATAAAAACACAGAAATCACCTTTTCAAAGGAAATAATACATACTCTAAAAATGGATCCGCGTCAGGTTTATATAAAATGCAGCGGACTTCAATGGCCTTGCATTATAAATTCAACGTCATTCAGTCAGGCAAAAATAATACTCGGGACAAAAAGCGGAGCCTATGCAGTACTTTCAAATAAATCCGCACCACCAGTCAGCTTAAGATTTTGCTTTTACCAGCCAGACGGTCAACTGATGAGTTTTTTTGTTACGGCTAAAGTCTACCTGATTGAACCGTATATGAACAGCACCGATCTTTCCATTATTACAATTCAGTACACACAAAGACCGCCGGACGACTTGATTCTGATGATT
The DNA here is from genome assembly GCF_000195275.1 of Treponema succinifaciens DSM 2489. NCBI lineage: Bacteria > Pseudomonadati > Spirochaetota > Spirochaetia > Treponematales > Treponemataceae > Treponema > Treponema succinifaciens. The sequence goes on from NC_015385.1 coordinate 2,430,503, forward strand.
GGAAACATTCTCGATGCTAATTTCAATGCGGCAAGAAGAAAAGAAGAGCGCATTCTTATAACCCAGGAATCAATGCGCAAGCTCGGACTTCAGAAAAAAGAAATTGTAATTTACATACAGAACGTTCCGCGCCATTGCATTTTGCAGGACTTGTCATTTGGAGGCGCAAGAATTGTTCTGCTTGGACTTGCAAAATTCCTTATAAACAAGGAAGCTCTTATTCAGCTTGAATTTGAAGATCCTCACGAGACAATTTCAATCCGCGGAATTATTGTAAGAACAGACTTTATAGAAGGCAGAAAGGACATTATTTCAGCAAGCATAAAATTTGCAGAAGATTCCATAAGCCTTGCATATAAAGTCCACATAAACAAATACATTGCAAACACAAAGCGCAAAGAGCTGGACAATAAGTTCACAGCCGGAGAGCTTGAAGATGCTCAGCCTGCGGACGAGATCAAGCCTGCATCTCCTGTTCAGCCGGAAAATTCAGCAACATAATTTTAGCAAGGAAAAAAATGGTTTCTACAAATTCACTGGATTCTATCTATTTTATAAAGCTGCCTGAAGGCTCTGTTCTTTCCCCAAAGGCAATGAAAATCAATCCTGAAATTCCGCTGCCTGTTCAGAAAAAAAATCCAGAAGATCCAGTTGAGCAAGATGCGGCAAAACTTTCAGAAGAGCAGATTCTCTCTGGCATTTTAACAGTTCTTGCTTATGACAAAAAAAATGAAAATTCAGAATATTACCGCAAGCTGATTACAGATGTCCGCCCCGGAATAAAAAAAGAGCTGGCAGAAGCCGCAATATTAAAAGCCCGCAACGAAGACTGGGATTTAGCGGAAGAAATTTGGCTGGCTGTAAACGGAATCGACCCGCAAGACAAAGCGATAATCCTGAATATGGCGATTTTCTTTGACCAAAAAGCGGACAGCTACCGGCGCAATTCCTTGAATGAAGATGCGGATGCTTATGACGAAGCTGCGCTTGACTACTACAAGCAGGCCATGGACAGCGACAAGGAAATTCCAGACGCATATTTTAACGCAGGCTTTTTTTACCTGAAAAAACGCGACTATGGCGAAGCGAAAGGCTGCTTTGAAAGCTACCTCGGACTTGTCGCAGATGAAAAAGACGAAGAACTTGGCGAAAACGGAATTTACAAAAAAGAGCGCGCGCAGGAAATCATCAATAAAATTTCAAACCGCAATTTGGAAAACGACAGGTTCCGCGATGCATATAAACTTATTTCAGAAGGTCAGGAAGAAAAAGGACTTGAAGAAATAAGAAAATTCATAAGGGACAATCCTGTTGTCTGGAACGCATGGTTTTTGCTTGGCTGGGGACTCAGGCGTCTTGGACGATTTGAAGATGCAAAACAGGCGTTTCTAAAAGCAAGAGAATGTGAAGGCGGAGATGAAAACGCAGACACATTAAATGAGCTTGCAATCTGCCAGATGGAAACAGGCGAACTAAAAGAAGCAAAAGAAACTTTGGTAGACGCGCTTTCAATGGATTCAGAAAACACAAAAATTATAAGCAACCTTGGCTGTCTGTGCTTAAAAATGAATCAGAATGAAGAAGCAAGAAAATATTTTGAAGTTGTCCTTGAAATCGACCCGGATGACAAAATTGCAACAGCGCAAATAGCAAAGCTAGATGCTGAAATTTAACGCGGCTTAATCTAAAACAATTTTATCGCCAGTTTTTATTCCAGTTTTTTCAAACCAACCCTGAGGAACCTCCAAAGCATATCTTACAGAACGAGTGCTTTTTACAGGCGCAAGGCTAAAAGGCGTCATATCAAAAATATTCTGAATTTTTCCAGATCTATCAATGTAGGCAATTGAAAGCGGATGCGGTGTGTTTTTCATCCAGAAACTTAAAACCTGATCTTTTTCAAAAACAAAGAGCATTCCTGTTCCTTCTGGAATATTTTTGCGGTTCATAAATCCGTAGTTGCGCTCTTCTTCTTTTTGGGCAATCTCGGCTTTTACAAAAACAGAATTGCCTGCTGAAGTTAAAATTTCAATTTCTTCTACAGAAAGATTAAATTTCTTATTCTGGCACGAAACAAAAAAAGGAAAAAAAACGCAAACCGCAAAAAATGCAAAAAACTTAAACTTTTTCATAAATCAAAGTCCTTCAAGGAATTCATCTCGCGCCATTTCTTCCGCGCTTTTATTTACAAGAGCCTTTGACTGCAAGTCCTCAAAAATTTTCCTGTCAGTATATTTTAAAGTCAGCGGACGTTCCAGCGACATAATTACGTTGTCGTCTTTCCATTCGGATTTTTCAGGATTAAGTGATGACGGATTTCCATATTTTTCAGTCAATGAGGAAAAGACAGAATAATGGTCAATTTTCGAGCGGCGCAAATTCAGTGTAATTGTGTAAAGCTTATCTTCGTAAAACTGAAACCAGCAACGGTCAAGAAATGAATACGGAGCATTTTTTGAAGTGTCGGTTTCTATTAAAGTCCTGTTTTCTCCAGGCAAAAGCGAAACATCCCTGTCGCCTCTGTAGCCAAAATTCAAATCTTTTTTTAAAGCCTCTTTTACCTGATCCACAGACATTCCAAGCTGTATTCCGCGATAGCCAAAAGGAAGCGAATCTTCAGCAAAAAAAGGGAAAGTCAAAAGCAATGCAAAAAAACAGATAAAAAAAGTTTTAATTCGCATGTCTTGAACTCTGTTTTCTATAAAATGCAGCTTGTTTTATAAGCTCCTCAACATCAGGCACATCAATTTTCCCGCCAACAATTTTTATATTCTGGTCATACTGAATCTGCCGGCAAGCTTCACCTTGCTGCTCACGCGGAATTGCACAAAGCTTAAACACATCCGTCAAAGAAAGTCCTGAATGATAAACGTTGCCTTTTACAAAAGGAACTTTTTGTTTTTCAATCTGAAGCGAAATCATGTCGATGAGTTTTTCTCTCAAATCGCCAAGTTGGGTATTTGCAAGCTGACGATGCATTGCCCAAAGACGTTCAGCAAACATCATCGTGAGTTTTGAAATCATCTGCGGCTGAGTTGTTACCATCTGATTGAAGTTAGCCATATTCACAACCATAAGACGGCAAGGTTCGTGTGCAATCGCACTTGCAGAACGCGGCTTATTTTCTAGCAATGCCATTTCGCCAAACATATCGCCTTTCTTTAAAAGCGCAAGAGTAACTTCGTTTCCGTCTACAACTTTTGAAATTCTCACAGAGCCTTCCTGAATTATAAACATATCAGCACCTTTCTGACATTCAGAAAAAATCATTGAGTCGGCAGGATACTCACGGAAAATTTCATTTGACGGCTCCAAGTAAGCGGCTTTTGCTCTTTGCCGCAAAGCAATAAATTTTCGCTTGGCATTTTCAATGTTGATTCCAGTTGAACACTGCTTTAAATACTGATAATATCCGTACAAAGCTATATTGTAATGTCCTGATTTTTCGTAATATTCCGCTATAGAAAAAAGAGATTCAGGTGAATCCAAAATAATATTTTTAAGCGTAAGCTTTGTAAGCCGGTCATTTACAATTCTCATGTCGCGGGCAAAAGAACGCACAATCTTCATAGCGACAGGCGTGTTTTTCATAATCAGCTCTGGATACTGGCTTTTATGAACCATGATTGCAACTACAGGCGTCAATGAAACAACATTTTTAGGCTGTCCATGACCGGACATACACGAAACTACTCCAATAAAGTCGCCAGGACCTAAAATTTCAGGAGTTGTTCCCGGAATTGCAACTTCACTAAAGCATTTTACCCTTCCGCTTTGGATAATAAAAAATCTGTCATTTGCAGAAGTTCCTTCAACAAGAATATATGAGTTCTGCTTAAAATTAACAAATGAAAGCTGAAGCAATTTCAAACCACCTTCTAAACAAAAACAACTTCACATTCCAGCATAAAACCAGTCCGCTCTTTCACTTTTTCTTGAGCAAGCCGAACAAGTTTTTTTATATCGGAGCAAGTTGCGTTTCCTGCGTTGATAATTATATTTCCATGCCACGGAGCTATTTGCGCCCCGCCGATTTTTGCACCTTTCAAGCCAGCCTCATCAATAAGTCTTCCGCTCGGCTCTCCAAAATCCCTGTTATTCTTAAAAACACTTCCAGAACTTGGAGCTTTAAAATGACCTTTTCGTTCTCTATCTTGTATAAAACTTTCGCACGCAGCTTTAAGCTCGGAGGCTTTTTCAGGCTGACATTTTTCTGCTTTAAAGGCAACTTTTGTTATAACAGCGGATTTTTCCATAAAAGGCGAATGTTTATAAGCCCACTGCGCACAATCTTTATTATTATGATACATTTTTATATGTTTCTCAAGAAATTTATAGGAATTTTCATCAAAATTTTCCAAGTCAAGATATTCCACAAATTCGATTTTTGAGCTTATATCATTTGAATAGCAACGGGCATTCATGTAGCAGGCTCCGCCGCAAGTTCCAGGAAGCCCCGCAAAAGATTCCATTCCAAGAATTCCATTTTCCGCAAAAAATTCCACAGCACGATTGGTTTCAACTCCAGAGCCACAAACTACAATTCCGTTTTCAAATTTAATAGAAGAAAACGCATTCATTGAAATAATAACACCGCAAAATCCTTCATCGCTTACAATTAAATTGCTTCCGCCGCCAAGAATAAAAAAATCCACGGAATTTTTCTTGCATTCTGAAATAACAAGCGCAAGTGAAAAAACATCTTCCGGCTCAACAAAAAGATCAGCATTTCCGCCGACTTTCATCGTTGTGTGAAGCCTCATCGGCTCATCAGGCAAAAACCGCCCTTTGTACAAGTTCTTGATATTTTCAACTATTTTGCGTATTCTGTTAGTCATTGCATTTCATTTTATAGAAAAAAATTAAAAAAATCGATAGTGGAAACAAGCACTTAATATAAAGCGCATAAGATTTTTCAACGGAGGAAAAAATGGCGTTGAGACTTTACAACACAATGGGCCGCAAGATAGAAGAATTCGTTCCGATTCACGAGGGTTTTGTGGGATTTTACGGCTGCGGACCGACCGTCTACAACTACGCGCACATCGGAAACCTCCGCGCCTACGTCTTTCTTGACACGCTTGACCGCACGCTCACTTTCCTCGGATACGACAAAAAGCACGTGATGAACATAACCGACATCGGACATCTTACAGGAGACGCAGACGAGGGCGAGGACAAAATGCTCAAGACGGCACAGGAACGCCACCAGTCGGTTCTTGAAGTCGCCAAATTCTACACGGACGCTTTTTTCAATGACATCGACAGGCTGAACATAATCAGGCCGGATGTCGTCTGCAAGGCGACTGAGCACGTCCAGGACATGATTGAGCTTATCAAGAGAATCGAAGCGAACGGACACACCTATATGTCCGGCGGAAACCTCTACTACGACGTTACGACCTACCCCGACTACGGAAAGCTCGCCAACCTGAATCTTGACGATTTGAAAGCCGGGGCAAGAATCGAAGTTGACCAGAACAAGCGCAATCCCTACGACTTTGTCCTCTGGTTCACAAAATCAAAATTTGAAAATCAGGCCCTGACCTGGGACTCGCCTTGGGGAAGAGGCTATCCGGGCTGGCACATCGAATGTTCCGCAATGAGCATGAAATACCTCGGTGAGCATTTTGACATCCACACGGGCGGAATTGACCACATTCCGATTCACCACACGAACGAAATCGCACAGTCGGAAGGCGCGACCGGCCACAAATGGGTTAACTACTGGCTCCACAACGAATTCCTTGTAATCGCAAAAGACAAAAAAGCCGCAGAATCTGGTCAGGCAGAAAAAATGTCAAAGTCTCACGGTAACTTTTTGACGCTTCAGTCATTAATAGACAAAGGCTACAATCCGCTTGACTACAGATTTTTTCTTTTGGGAGGACATTACCGCAAGCAAATTTATTTCAGCTGGGACGCAATGGATTCAGCAAAAAATTCAAGAACGGCTCTTGTTCAGCGTGTTGCCCGGCTTGCTCAAAATGCAGGTGGCGCAGATTCCCTGAACTATTCTAAAATATATTCAAAAGGCGAAGCTTGCAAAACTGAAAATCTGTCTGAAAAAGCAAAGGAATACATAGAAAAATTCCAAGCCGCTTTGGAAAATGACCTTTCAACTCCAGTCGCATTGAGCTGCATTCAAAAAGCAGTTAAAGACGGTTCTTTAAAGCCTGAAGAATCGCTTGAACTTGTGCGCAGAATGGACAGTGTAATTGGCTTGAACCTTGTAAAATCTGCCGCGGATTTTCTTGCTGAACAGGAAAAAGAGAAAAAAGCTTCCGTTCCAGACCATTCAGGAGATCCAGAGGCACAGGAAATTGACGCGCTTGTGGCAGAAAGAGTTGAAGCAAAAAAAGCAAAGAACTTTGCAAGAGCTGATGAAATCCGCAACATGCTTTCATCCCGCGGAATCATTATAACAGACACTCCAAATGGAGCAGTTTGGAAGCGTTCTTAAAAAAACAGAAAAAAATGTAACTAAACAGGACTTATTGTGTTTTCTTTTAATAAAAGCGAATCAGGCTCGATAAATTGCGCGGATTCAAAGGACTTTAGAAAATTATACGACTCTGCAATGGAACTTTTGTTCAAAGTTTCGTTTAAAATTGTAGAAGATGAAGAAGCCGCAGAAGATTTGGTTCACGACTCATTTATAAAGGCAAACGAAAAAGCAATGGTTTTTCCCTCTATAAATGACGCAGTTTTCTGGCTAATCAGAGTTGTAAAAAACGCTTCGCTGAATTATGCAAAACGAAAAGTCAGAGAGGCGAACGCTTACCACAAGGCGCTTTACGAAGGCCGTCAGCAAATGGAAAGCGGCGAAACAGAGCTTTTAAAAAAGGAAGCAAAAAAAATTGCCCTAGAAGCCTTAAATAAGCTTCCTGACAATTTAAAAGAAGTGCTTATTCTAAAAGAATATGCTGATATGAACTACAAGGAGATTGGCCGCCAGCTCGGAATCACAGAGGGGAATGTAAAGGTGCGGGTTTTTCGGGCAAAGGCACAATTACTAAAATTGATAGGAGAAGAAGATGTTTACTTGTCCTGAAGATGACATTCATTCTATCTATGCAGACGGAGAACTTCCCAAGAATTATGTCGCAGAATACGAAGCGCACGTAAATTCCTGTCCCAAATGTTCCGCCAAGCTAAAAAAATTCCTTGCGCTTAATTCAGTTTTTGCTGAAGACAAAGAATCCTTTCATTTTTCAAAGGATGATTTTGACTCAAGTTTTCAAAGGCTTGAAGCACGGCTTTCTTACAAAAAAGTTACTCAGGCAGGAAAAAATACGTTTAAATTTCCAAAGCCAAGCAGCGGCATAAAATATTTCGCAGCTGGAATTGCAGCGGCTGCAGTTTTTGCATTCGTTGTTCCAAGCGCAAAAAAAGCAAATCCGTTTGAAGGACAAGTTTCCGCATTTCAGCCTGTAGCGCGCACTTCAATTTCGTCAACGGCAAATCAGGTTAGCTCTGACGGAAATATCGACGTTTCAGTTTTGAATTCGATTTTAGCTTCCGACAATTCAGACAAAAACTTTTACACTTTGCCGGTTTCTTCAAATTCAGTTTCGGCAGTTCCTGTTCTTATAATCGGCGGATCAAATTTCAAGAAAATCGCGCTGATTCCTTCTCTAAAAAACTATGATGTTTTTTGTCCGCAGAACGAAAATTCAGAGAACCAAAACAGAAACAATGGATTTGCATTTCATGTTTCCTACCCTTTTTCAAATTTAAACTCAGGAAAATGAATTGGCAATTTTAAAATCTTATGCGAATCTCCTTAGAAGTTCTCCGCTGGCAAGAACAATAAGCTGGATAATTGTTGTTGCTTCCGCAATTTTCATATTTGGAATTTTGGGACGCAATGTAAAACGCAAGCCGGTGATAGATTCAATAATTCCGATGATTGGCTCGCCGGGCGATGAAATGACAATAGAAGGCAGCGGCTTTGGAGATTCAAGAGGCACTTCAAGCGTAGAAATTGCAGGCTCAAAAATCACTGCAAGCGGATATTCACTTTGGTCGGACAAAAAAATCAAATTTATAATTCCGCCAAATGCGCAGGACGGACTTGTAATCGTAGGAACTTCGGCAGGAAAATCAGAGCCTGCTTTTTTTGCAAATGAAAACGGAATTCCAGTCGCAGCAATTGCATCTCCTATAACTTCAATTCCTGTAATCACATCAATTTCCGCAGAAAGCGCAGTTACCGGTCAGACAATAATAATCCGCGGAATAAATTTCGGATCTTCAAAAGGAAAATCAAAAGTTTACTTTACAGCGAACCGGGACGAAACTTCATCTTTACATAGCTCGGAACAAAATGAAAATCAGGACAAAAACAACATTTTCATTCCGGCAACCGAAACTGACTTTGACTACATAGCCTGGACAGATTCTGAAATTTCTGTGAAGATTCCAGACGGAGCTTCAAGCGGATCAGTCTTTATAGAAACACCGCACGGAACAAGCGCGGCAAAAAAAATAAATGTGAATTTTCCTTATGGAAAAAAGCAATATTCAAACAGAAGGACTTACGTAATTCAGATTGCCGCCGATATTTCAAATCACGTTGCTTCTCAAGAAAGTTCTATTTTGCTTTACATTCCAAAGCCAGCGGTTTCTTCGTTCCAGCCGTTTGTTGAACTGAATGAAGTTTATCCAGAGCCGTTTATAGTTGACGACGCTTTTGACATAATTCACAACAAGCAACTGAACAAAATTACAAACAACAAGCAAAGATTCAGCCAGACATTCATTGTGAGCACTTTCGGAATAAAAGGAAATTTCAACCCAAAGAATCTAGGACAGTACAAAGACAAAGGCGGAATTTTGTACACAAAAAACACTTCCGCGGATGCTTGTGTTCCGTCGGATTCAAAAGCAGTTTCTTCGCTTATTGAAACAATTGTCGGACGCGAAAAAAATCCGTACAGGCAGGCAAAACTCATTTACAATTTTATGACGGAAAATTATGAAGTTTCTGAAAAAGTCCGCACAGGAAATATTTCGCCGCTTGATTTAATCCGCAGAAAAAAAGGCGACGCTTACGACTTTGCAATTCTTTACACGGCTTTGTGCAGAGCGGCAGGAATTCCTTCAGTTCCAGTGGCAGGAATTCTTGCGCAGGACAAGTCAAATGTAACTCCGCATTGGTGGACAGAGATTTACTTTGAAGGATACGGATGGCTGCCCGTTGATGTTTCTCTTGGAGCCGGACTTCCATTTTCTTCATTTATTGAAATAGCTGATCCAAAAGAATTTTATTTTGGCAATCTTGACAATCAGCATATAGCGTTCAGCAGAGGCTGGCATCAGATAAAGCAGTCATCTTTAAACAGTAAAATTGTTTACAGACCGCGCACTTATGCTTTACAATCTTTATGGGAAGAAGCTGGGGACAAAACTTCAAGCTACAGTTCTTTATGGAACAATCCTGTTATTCAAGGAATTTACTAAAATATATACGGAGAACAAAATGACTACAAAAGTTTTAAGCGTAGGCGGTTCAATAATTGCGCCTGACAAACCAGATGAAAATTTTCTTTTTGAATTCAGCAGCATGATTTGTTCTTGGCTTTCTGAAAACAAAGATGCACGTCTTATTCTTGTAGCTGGCGGCGGCGGACCTGCAAGAAACTATCAGAACTCATACAAAGCGGTTTCTGAAAAATTTGATGAAAACCAGAAGAAACTTTCAGCATTTGAAGATTCAGAAAAACTTAACTATGCCTGCGACTGGATTGGCATAATGGCAACTCGGCTCAATGCTCAGCTTTTAAAAACTGTATTCGGACCTTTGTGTAGCCAAGATGTTGTAACAGATCCTACAAAAGTCAGCGACTTTACAGGAAGAATTCTTATTGCTTCCGGTTGGAAACCTGGATTTTCAACAGACAATGACGCAGTTCTTCTTGCAGAGAGGTTTGAAGCAGACACAGTTGTAAACCTTTCAAACATCGAGAAAGTGTACACAGACGATCCGCGCAAAAATCCTGATGCAAAACCAATCGACAATATCTCTTGGAGCGATTTTAGAAAAATGGTTGGAGACGAATGGGTTCCGGGAAAAAACTGTCCGTTTGATCCAATCGCTTCAAAAAAAGCACAGGAGCTTGGCTTAAAAGTTATTTGCGCAGGCGGAAAAAACATCGGGAATATAAAAGCAGTTCTTGATGGAAAAAATTACATAGGAACAACAATTTCGTAAGCATGAAAAAAATTCAATTGCCGATTTTTATATTTTGTCTTTTGCTAACAGCAGTTTCATGCGTTTCAACAAAAGGACACAAAGAAATTTCAAGAAATCTTTCTGATCAAGGAATAAAATCAGAAAAGCAGCTTTATAATTTTTTTATGAGCGCAAATCCTTCAGCAGACAAAAAAGAAGTTGCACGGCTTGCAGCTCTTTATATTGAAGAAGCAAATGCGGAAGGAATAAACAGCGACTGTGCTTTTGTTCAAATGTGCCTAGAAACTGGATTTTTAAGATTCGGAAATCTTGTTACGCCGCAAATGCACAATTACTGCGGACTTGGCGCAATCGATGCAGAGCATCCAGGCGAAACTTTTGCAACGGAACAACTCGGAGTAAGAGCGCATATTCAGCACCTTCACGCTTATGCGACAAAAGATATTCCGCTGAACAACGAATGTATTGATACTCGGTATAAGTATGTGAATCCGCGCGGAAAATCTCCAACAATAGAAGGTCTTGCAGGAACTTGGGCGGCAGACAAAAGCTACGCTGTAAAGCTTGAGCAGCTTTTAGTTCGCCTTGAATCTTTTTAAACAGCTCTGAATTCTTATCCGCCGAAAATTCTGCAATGTTGTAACTTTTTGATTTTTAAACTATCATAGCACCTATGAAAGTTATTGTTGTAGGAAATGGCGGACGAGAGCATACAATTGCATGGAAGTTAGCACAAAGCAATATTATTGAAGAAGTAATTTGTGTTCCAGGAAACGGCGGAACAGCCTTCGAAAAAAAATGCAGAAACATTGATTTTTCAAAATGCGAATATCTTAACGGCATTACAGGAAACGATGCGTACATAAAAGTTGCAAAGGAAAACAACTGTGAGCTTGCCGTTATCGGGCCGGAAAATCCGCTTGCAGAAGGACTTGCAGATTTATTTTGGAACGCAGGGATTCCAACTGTAGGACCAAAGTTTCAGGCAGCGCAACTTGAAGCAAGTAAAGACCTTGCAAAAGGATTCATGCACAAATACAACGTTGCCTGCGCAAAAAGCAAAACTTTCACTTCAAAAGAAGAAGCTCTTATATATATAAAAGAGCAAGGCGCGCCGATTGTTGTAAAGGCGGACGGACTTGCAGCCGGAAAAGGTGTTGTAGTTGCAAAGACTTTAGAGGAAGCTGAAAACGCAGTTGAGCAGCTTATGGACGGCTCTATCGCTGGAGAAGCCGGAAAAAAACTCGTAATTGAAGAATATCTTCGCGGAACTGAAATTTCAATTCTTGCGGCTGTAAGCGTTACAAAAGAATTTTCAGAGCAAGGAAAATCCTGCATAGTTCCATTCTTAAGCGCAAGAGACCACAAAAGGCTTTTCGACGGCGCAAAAGGTCCTAACACAGGCGGAATGGGCGCAATTGCTCCTGTTGATGACGCAACTCCTGCAATAATTTCCCAGTTTGAAAAAAATATTCTTGAACCAACATTAAAAGGTCTTGAGTCTGAAAATTATGACTACCGCGGATTTATTTTCTTCGGACTCATGCTTACAGAAGACGGACCAAAGTGCCTCGAATACAATGTGCGCCTTGGAGATCCTGAAACACAGGCTGTGCTTCCGCTCATGGACTTTGACTTTGCAAGCCTCTGCAAATCCATAACTGACGGTTCTTTAAAAGATTTCAAGCTTGAATGGAAAAAAGGATACCAAGTTGCTCCAGTCGCAGTAAGCGGCGGTTATCCAAAATCCTATAAAAAAGGATACAACATTATAATCAATGAAGAAAAAGTAAATGAATCCAATGCAAAAGTTTTTATAGCCGGCGCAATGGAAAACAGAAGAAGCCAAAGCCCGGACGACACAAAACTTGTAACTAGCGGCGGACGCGTTTTAGCCTGCTCTGCTTATGGAACGACTTTTGACGAAGCTTGGAAAAATGCCTATGAAGCAATGAGCGGAATAAAATTCAACGATATGTTCTACAGAAAAGACATAGGACTTCCGGGAGCCGCTGAATCTAATTAGCTTTGATTTTTACCTAATGTCATTATCGGGCTTGACCCGATAATACTTTTCTTAAACATTTATTCTCGCATCAAGTGCGAGAATGACAATGAAAATAGTTCTAGTCAAGCTGGAAATTCAAAATGTCAATGAAGGAAAATCATTCCTAAAATTCCAACAGGAATCAAGTAGCAGGCAAACCATTCAAGCCTGCCTTTTTTTATGAGCCGCATAAGCCAAGAAAGAGCAATGTATCCGCTTGCAAAAGCCGCCGCGCAACCTGCAATAACAGGTTCTGCTCCAATCGAAGATGAAACTTCACCCAAGTCTTTCAGCTCAAGAATAAACGCGCCCAAAATAGCCGGAATAGAAACAATAAATGAGAACTCACCGGCAACGTCCCGCTTAACTCCGCAAAAAAGAGAACCCGCAATTGTTGAGCCGCTTCTTGAAATTCCAGGCAAAGTTCCAATTCCCTGCGCGAGCCCAATCACCAAGGACTGTTTCCAGGACGGAGATTTCAAAGAAGTTTCAGAATAAGCCGAATGTTTTTTTTCAATAAGTGAAGAAAAAATCAAAAGCAAGGCTGTAACAATAAATCCAGCGCAAACAAGTTTTACAGAAATCTCAGAAATAACTTTTGAAGAAAAAATTCCAAGAACTCCGGTAACAAAAGTAGCAAGAATAATGGCAACAATGTATTTTGTGTCTTCGGATTTTTTTTCAATCTGGGCGGCGGAAGGATTTTTTATAGGAACAAAAATTCTTGCAAAACTGCAAATCAGCTCCCATATTTTTTTTCTAAAATACAAAACAACAGCAAGCAATGTTGCAACATGAAGAAACACATCAAACAAAAGCGGCACTTCTTCAAGTCCAAATAAATTCTGCGCGACAATCAAATGTCCAGAAGAAGAAATCGGCAGAAACTCGGCAATGCCCTGAAGAACACCCAAAACAATTCCTTGAAAAATTGACAATTTAAATCTCCAAAAATAAATTTTAGATACGCTAGCATTTTAGTTCATCTTGATTTTTCTGTCTATAAAAAGCTACGTTTAATTCCCACCATTTTCTTAGATTGAACACAGCGCGGAGTTTCATGTATAATAAAAAAAATGAACATAATGATAATCGGTGCAGGCTTTACTGGAGTTCAGCTGGCAAAACGCCTTATAAACGAAGGCAACATTGTAAAAATAATCGAAAGCAACGAAGACATTGTTGAGCACGTAAGCAATCGTCTTGACTGCCAAGTTATAAATGCGGACGGAAACAATCTTCAAGTTTTGGAAGAGCTTGAAATTGGAAAAATGGATGCGCTTGTAACTTTGACTGACAGCGATGAAATCAACATGATTACCTGTTCCCTTGTGGACGCCGTTTATCCAGACGTACTGAAAATTGCGCGTGTAAGAAACTACGCCTACTATGCAAACACAAACACAACAGCTCGCCAGCACGCGGAAACTTTCAAGGGAAATCACCGTCCGCTTTACGGAATTGACTACATGATTCATCCTGATGTAGAAGCCGCTCAGGCAATTGTAAAAGCTGTTGAGCATGGAGCAATAAGCGACATTGTTGATTTTGGTGAAAACGGAGATTTTGAAATCATTGCGCTTCAAATTGAAAAAGGAAGCAAACTCGATGGAGCCGCGTTAAAAAACATCCGCTCGCTTACAGACAAAAAATTTCTTATAGTTTATCAGGAAACAAAAGAAAAAGATTCAGACAACATGATTTCAGCCCTGCCATCCGGCGAAACAATTTTAAATGCAGGAGACAGAATCGGAATCATAATTGAAAAAGAAAACATTCCATTTATACTTGAGCTTTGCGGAATCAAGACAGACGCAATAAAAAAAATCGCTCTGGTTGGAATCGGAAGAATCGGAACAATCGTAGCAGACAAAATTATCGAAAAAGACAAGGTTTCATTTTTAAAAAAAATTTTCACTGGAACAAAAAATATTTCGCAGACATTCACAATCATAGACAGCGACAAAAATCTTTGCAAGGAAGCTGAAAAAAAATTTCCGCAGGCACAGATTTTCAACGCGGACATCACAGACGATGTTTTTATAGAAGAAGAAGGAATTCAAAAGTACAACCTTGTAATTTGCGCCACGCACAATCACGAACTGAACATGGTTGTTTCCGCTTACCTTGAATCTCTAGGCGTGGAAAAAACAATCGCGCTAGTTGCCCAGTCCCAGTTTGGAAACATAGCCAGAAAACTTGGAGTCGATGTTGCAATTCCTATGCGGGACACTTTGGTTGACTCAATTATAAGCCATCTGCACGGAAAATCAGTAACGGGAATTCATACAGTTTCAAACGGTGCATTTGAAATCGTGGAATGCGATTTGCCTTCATCAAGCAAGTTTATCGGCAAGCAGCTAAAAGACATCGCAAGTCCCGGCGAATATCTGATTCTCCTTGTAAAGAAAATTGGAAGTGAAAAATTTGAACTTCCGCAGGGAAACACAACATTTTCCGTGGGAGACCATCTGGTTATAATAGAAAAAACTGGAGATAAAAAGATTCTGGAAAAATTCAGCAAATAGGAACTTTCAATGGCATTTACACTTTGCATAATAATTTTTTTTATAATTTCAATAATCGGACTTTCATTCTCAATTCCAATCGCCACGGCAATTTTCTGCCATGAATATTTTGTAATTCCATCTTTTTTAATTCCGATGATTGCAAGCTTGATTCTAGGCGCAATGACACTGTTTTTTTTCCGCAACAAAAAATCAAGGCTTACAATAAGATCAAGTTTTGCAGCCGTCGCGCTCGCCTGGATTTCTGCAAGTTTATTCGGAGCGATTCCACTTTATTTTAGCGGAGCAATTCCAAATTTCACCGATGCATTTTTTGAAAGTGTAAGCGGATTTACAACAACAGGCGCAACGACTCTTTCCGAAATTGAAAAACTTCCGCGCAGCATAAATTTATGGAGATGCCTTTCACACTGGCTTGGCGGAATGGGAATTGTGGCACTTACGGTTGCGCTCATGCCAGTTCTTGGAGTCGGCGGATTTCAGCTTATAAAGGCGGAAACTACAGGTCCGGAAAAAGGAAAGTTCACGCCCAAAATAACAACCACCGCAAAAATTCTTTGGTTCATTTATCTTGGAATGACGCTCATTCAGACCGCTCTTTTAAAAATTGCGGGAATGGATTTTATAGACGCGCTTTGCCACGCATTTTCAACTTTGGGAACAGGCGGATTTTCTACAAGAAACGCAAGCATCGGCGCATACAATTCCGCCGCAATCGAATGGATTTGCTTTGTGTTTATGTTTTTAGCCGGAATAAATTTTTCGCTTTACTATTATTTTTTCACACGTAATTTCAGCGAAATAAAATGCAACTCGGAACTGAAAGCATATATCTGGATAAATATTATTTCAATCGCCGCAATCGCAGTTGCTCAGGCTTCTTCTTACGGCGGATTTTTTAAGTCGCTCAGATTTTCAGCATTTCAAACAGCAACCATTTTGACCACAACAGGTTTTTCCACAGCCGACTACACAAAATGGAAAAGCGCAAGTCAAATTGTAATTTTGATGCTTTTGTTCATAGGCGGAATGTCCGGCTCAACTGCCGGCGGAGTAAAAGTCATAAGATGGGTCGTGCTTTACAAGCAGTTCAAAAATGAAATACTAAAAATGATTCATCCGCACGGAGTTTTTTCAATCAGACTGAATCAGCAGACAGGAAGAAAAGATGTCGTTTTTTCAGTCTCGGCTTTTTTCTTTTTGTATTTTTCATTTGTGATTTTGACCGCATTTTTCACGTCATTTTTCGGACTTGATATGCAGACTTCCTTTACCGGAGCTTTAACAATGATCGGAAACTGCGGACCTGCATTCGGAGCGTTGGGACCAAGCAACAACTGTGGTTGGCTCGCTGCCCCTGTAAAATGGTGGTATAGTTTTGCAATGATTGCCGGTCGTCTGGAACTTTTTACACTCTTTATTTTCCTTACGCCAGCCTACTGGAAAAAATAAAAACTGCACTTGGTCGGCGTTCGCTTCGGTACTCGGTTCAGGTTTTCCATAAAAAATAAAGACCACACTTCATTTTAAGTGCGGTCTTGTACTTTAGCCAACTCCCGGACTTGAACCGAGTACCTGCTCGTTACGAGGGAGCTGCTCTACCAGGTGAGCTAAGTTGGCAAGTGAAAGAATGTTAGCAAAAATGGCTAAATCAGTCAACAGAAAATCCGCAGCCCGGCAAAGCGAGCCACGGACAATTTTATTAAAGAGGAATGTTTCCGTGTTTTTTTGCAGGAGATGAATTCTGTGTTTTTTGAGCAAGGAATTCAAGGCTGCGGGCAACACGTTGTCTTGTTTCTTCAGGATTTATAATTTCGCTGATATAATCACGCTGAGCAGCAATTGTCGGAGTCATAATTGTATCTTTATACTCCTGAGATTTCTGGGCAACAAGAGCAGCCTGAGCTGGATCTTTCATTTCCTTTGCATAAAGAATTCCAAGAGCACCTTCCGCACCCATTACAGCAATTTCAGCTTTTGGCCAGGCATAGACAAAGTCCGCGCCAAGATGCTTTGAGCACATTGCAATGTAAGCTCCGCCGTAAGCCTTGCGTGTAATAACTGTAACTTTTGGAACAGTCGCTTCGCTGTATGCGTAAATTACTTTTGCTCCATGACGGATAATTCCCTTTTGCTCTTCATCAGGGCCGGGCAAGAATCCCGGAACATCAACAAAAGTAACAAGCGGAACATTATAAGCGTCGCAGTAACGAACAAAGCGCGCAATCTTATCAGAAGCATCGCAGTTCAAAAGTCCACCCCAGACAGCCGGATTGTTAGCAACAACACCAACAGATTTTCCTTCAATTTTTGCAAAGCCGACAACTGCCATCTGAGCAAATTCTTTCATCACTTCAAAGAAACTGTCATCATCAACAACGCAGTCAATTACATTGCGGATGTCGTAGCCTTTTTTGCTTTCTTCTGGAAGAGCTTCTGCAATTTTCTTTGCCTTTTTCTTTTCGTCAAACTTGAATTTAGCTTCAGCAACAATTTCTTCGCCGTAATAATGCGGAATGTAGTCCAAAAGTTTTCTTACAGCTTCATAGCATTCTGGCTCTGAGGAAGCTCTAAAATGGGCAACGCCGCTTTTCTGAGCATGAATAGAAGCACCGCCCAAATCTTCCGCGGAAATATCAAGCGAAAGAACACTTTTTACAACTTTTGGTCCAGTGATAAACATCTGGCTGATTGTGTCAACTGCAAAAATAAAATCAGTGATTCCCGGTGAATAAACAGCACCGCCAGCGCAAGGTCCTACAATAATTGAAATCTGCGGAACAGTTCCAGATGCGCGCACATTCTGATAAAAAAGCTCGCCATAGCCGCAAAGAGCATCAACACCTTCCTGAATACGAGCTCCGCCTGAATCATTAAGACCGATAACCGGACACTTTGCCATAATCGCCTTATCAATGAGCTCCGCAATTTTCTGTCCATGAACTTTTCCAAGCGAGCCGCCCTGAACTGTAAAATCCTGAGCATAAATGGCAACTTTTTTTCCGTTGATTTTTCCAAAGCCAGTAATTACACCGTCATAAGGAATTTCTTTTTTGTCCATTCCAAAGCTTGTGCAAGTATGACGCGCCGCTGAATAAATTTCATAAAATGAGTCTTTGTCGCAAAGATTGTTGATTCTTTCAATAGCGTGAAATTTTCCCTTTGCGTGCTGTTTTTCAAGATTATAATTAGAAGCCATATTTCCTCCAAAAAACAAAACAATGCTTTATTTGCAAGCCAGTTCCAAATAAGAAACTTTTGCAACTGACTTCTTATAATATCGTGAATATTTTTCAAAGTCAATATGACAAAAAACGTAAAACTGTCATTTCATTTATTGGCAGGCTTTACAAACACAAGGCTCTGTTCTTCCACATATTTTTCAGCATCTTTGATTTCTTGGTCGGAAGGAATAAAATCATATTCTTGGCGCAAAACAGAAGCGCAGGCAAAAACATCACCGCCGCATTTTTCCATTGCAGCAGAATATTCCGCCTTTAGCTCGCTGAATTTAAAAAAGTTGCTTTCAATTTCAGTTTGAATATCAAAAATAATCCAGCGGTCTTTTTTAAATTTCAGGGAAACTTTTTCTTTTTGAAGCGAAACACAAAGGCTGTCTTCTCCAAGCGAATCAAAAATAAAGAATTCAACTTGGTATTCTTTTTTTTCTCCCGGGAAAACTTTCTGTCCGCTTTCTTCCAAAATAGCAGGCGGCTTTTCTTTTCTGCGCTGACCTTTAAAGAAAGTTCTGCAAGGATTTCCATCAACTGTGAAATTTGAAATTCCATAAATATTGTGGCTAAGCTGATTTTTTACAAGCCAGACAGAAGGTGGAACAAGGTCGTTACCGGCATTGTACATTGAACTTGTTTTTCCTGTAACAAAAATATTTGCAAGCCGGTCTACTCTGCCACCAAGAGATTTTGCAGAACTTGCCCGAGCTGAATCCACGTCCAGCAAATTTACCGCGCTGTAGTACATTTCCACCGTTTGAAGCGAAGTCAGCCCTTTTGTAGTCCGCTTTTCACAAAAAGTCCCGTAAAGCGAAACCGCAACCGCAATTGCAAAAATAAAAACCGCAATGCAAATTTTTATCGCCGTGGATTTTATACTAAGCCATCTTTTTGCACGGATTTTCTTTTCTTGGCGCAAAAGAAATTTATGGGACTCTTCATTAAATTTTTTCAAATCCGAAGAAGAAGGCTCTTTTAATTCAAGAGCGGAAAATTCTTCTTTGGGGAACGAGCAATATTTGCCTGCAAAAGCGTTTTCTGTAAACAAAAGAATTTTTTCATCAACTCCAAAAACCGCATGGCGCAACGGACAGTAATTTAAATCCCTGATATCAATTTCCCTTGCAGAAGCAGATTTTTCAGCAAACGGAACTTTTCCACAAATAGCCTTGTAAACAATTGCCGCCTGCAAAAAGCGCACCGCAGTTTTTCCAGAAAACACAGGATTCAAATAGCTTCCATATAAATCTGAAAAATTTTCTTCCCCAAGCGACGACAAAGAAATTTCAATCAAATTCTTAGGCAAAAATAGTACTTTGGAAAAATCCTTGGAAACAATAATTCCACCTGCGCCAACCAAAGAAAGAGCTGACTTGCTTTCATCCAAAGCATCAAGCGCATTGCAGACAAGCGAACAGGCTTTTATAGACTCTTCTTTCTCCAAGGATTCTAAATATTCACTAAGCACAAATCCATAAAAGCAAGAGCCTTCAAGAAAAACAGTCTCATCTTTGTCTTGCGCAAATTCTTTTAAATCCGCAGAAGAAACTGTGCTTTCAAAACTCCATAAAGAGAAATTCCAAGTTTCGCCATTGAGCTCAGCAAGAAGTCCGTTTTCCCTGATTTTTCCGGCAAATCCAGCTTTTACAAAAACATTACCAGACATCCGGCTGTCTAAAAAAATTTTTTCGCCTTGAAGAAAAACTGGGATAGAACTCATTGACGTTTCCCATCTGAACTATACAAATATTTAAAGTAGTCCATTTTTGTGCTGTAGGTAACATCAAAATTGCCAATTGTATTTTTGTACGACTCAAGACTTTTCCAGAACTCGTAGAACTTAGGATCACGCGTGTAAGACTGAGTGTAAATTGCCGCGGCTTCCGCATCAGCCTTTCCTTTTGTCTCCTCGCTTTTTCTGTAGGCTTCTGATTCTATCGTACGCTTTTCGTTTTCAAGCTTTCCAAGCCACTCGGATTTTTTTCCTTCGCCAAGAGAACGGTACGCCTGGGCCACTTGGTTGCGCTCCTTAATCATTCTGTTGTAAACGCTTTCTGTAAGCTCGTCAGAATATTTTATCTGGCGCGGAACAATGTCAATCAATTCGATTCCATATTCGCCAACCATTTTTCTTGCATCGTCAGCCATTTCCTGGCAAAGTGCGCTTCTTCCCTTGGAAACACTTTCGTTGTTTGAATTCACATTCACCAAAGCTTCAATTTCCGCGCTGTCCTCGCCTTCGATTCCTGCAAGCTGATTTGAATCCGCACTGTCTTTTTCTTCGTTTATAAGATTGCTGCTTCTTACAATTTCGCTAAGCCGGTTGCGTGTGATAATTGTCCTAGTTGAAGAATCAATTACATCGCTAAGCTTGTTGTACGCCGCATCCAAAGTCTTGAACGACTGATAAAACAACGCAGGATCTGAAATTTTCCAGCGGCTTGTAGTGTCCACAATTATAAACTGATTTTCCTTTGTGGGAATGCGGGCCTGATCACCTTCAAGCGAAAGAATTTTTGCAGGATAAAAAGTAACAACATCAAGAAAAGGAATCTTAAAATAAAGCCCGGTAGAAGTGCAGGATTTTACAATCTGACCAAACCTTGTAACAACAGCCTGATCACCTTCGTTCACGATATAAAAAGGACCTGCCGCAAGCAAAATCACAACGGCAGCAACAAATGCCGCAAGTCTAAGATAAAATTTATTCTGTTTTGCCATTTTTTCCTCCAAGATTCTTAAACGGAAGCACATTGTCAAGACCGCTGTCTATCAAAGCCGGATTCTTTTCTGCGCCGGAAGCAAAAATTTCTTCCATAGTTTCAAGGTAAAGACGTTCCCTTGTAACTGCAGGAGCTTTTCTGTATTCCTCATAAACTGAATTGAACCTTGCGACATCGCCTTTTGCCTTGTTCACACGTTCAGCCGCATAGCCGTCCGCCACTTGAATCTGACGGTCAGCCTCGCCCTTTGCCTTTGGAATTTCTGAATTGTAGCTTTCTTTTCCTTCATTTATAAAGCGGTTCATGTCCTGAATAGCCTTGTTCACGTCCTCAAACGCATCCTGAACTCCTTCCGGCGGAACAATATTCTGAAGCTTAACCGCAAACACATTTATTCCAAGCCCAAGCTGCGAAAACTGCTCGTTCATCATGGAAACCGCAAGATTTTCAATGTTGCTTCGCTCGCTGCTCATAACATCCAAAATCGCCCGGTCGCCAACCAAAGTATTGATTACAGAACGGCTTATATCGCGGATTGTCTGATCTTTTTCCTGAACCGTAAAAAGCCAGGCACGCGGATCAACAATCCTGTACTGAATAATCCATTCAACATCCACGATATTCAAATCGCCGGTCAGCATAGTTGATTCACGCGTAATATTATTCTGATACTGATTTACAGAGCCGCTTTTTGTGGTTTTAAATCCGAACTGCTCCGTCTGGACAACTTTGTTTCCCGGAACAATAAATTTTTTGTCTATAAACGGAATTTTATACTGAAGCCCCGGTCCCAAAGTAGCATAATATCTTCCAAACCGAGTGATTACAGCCTGCTCCGCCTGATCAACAACAAAAAGACTAGAGCCTGCCGACGCAAGCAAAATAACTCCTGCAATAACTGCCACAACATAAGATGGCTTTTTAAAAAAACTCCTGATTTTTACTTCCAAATCTGACATAAATATAAATTAATGCAAATCCGCTTAAAAAACAACGGTATCTATCAGCAAATTTTTTATATTTTCAATGTCTTTTCATTAAATTCCAAATTTTGTGTAAAACATACTTCTGATATTTTGAAATTCAATTCCCGATTTGACAGCAAAAACAACCCACTGTTTTTTTCTCCAATAATTCCATCTTTAAACATAGCCTCTTACATATAATTGTTCATTCTTATACCCTTGCAAAGAAATGCGGAACAGGAAAAACGGCAGTGTTCCATGGCAGAAAAGTGAGCCTTTCTTAGTCCGCGGCTAATGCTATATTCAGTTAAAAATTAACTTAAAATTGTTTTGTTTTTAACTTAAAAATATTTTAAAATTAAGTTGATTTCGTTTTGATTTTAACTTAAAAACATTTTGAAATTAACTTAATTTCGTTTTCTTTTTAAGTTTATTTCATTATTAAATCAAATTGATTTTTCCATATCTCTCTATATTCTCCTTTGCTCCGAAAGGCTCCCCAAGATTTAAACATAAGGAGGCTAAGAGATGAAAAAGACTCTTATCGCGGTCGCAGCGGCTGCCGCACTTACAGCAACTTCTGCTTTCGCAGAAATCACATTTGGAGCATGGCTTCGTGTTCTTGCTTCTCCAGTAGCACACAACGGCGAAGACGCAATGGTTGGCGTTGCAAACTCATGGGGATGGGGCGCACGTACAGCTCGTATCAACATCAACGGAACTTCTGAGGACGGAAAGGCCGGATTCGTAATGGGCGTTTACAACGACTTTGAGAGCGGACTCGGAGATGGCGATGACGCTTACCTTTGGGTTAAGCCTGTTGACACTGTAAAAGTTTCTGTAGGTAAGTTCGACTCACCTACAAACGGACTCCGCGGCGACTTCTGCTACGGCTCATGGAACTGGCTCAGACCTTATAACTGGGCTTATGACGGCGAAGGACTCACATTCGACGGAATCTGGAGAAGCGGTATGATGCTCGAAGCAGATCCAATCGAAGGACTCCATGCGTTCGCAGTTATCCCAATGTCTGCAACTTACAAGAAAGCTGAAGATGTATACAAGAACATCCAGGTTGGATTCGGATATGCAATCGAGGGTGTAGGTAAGCTCAAGGCACAGTACATTGGTGATTACTCAAAGAAAGATGACAAAGCTGCTGCTGCACATGGCAATTACATCTGGGCTAACACAACAGATGACGAAGGAAATCCTAAATTTGATGCAACAAAGGCAACAGCTCCTACATGGACTGCAGTAGAATCAACAGATGCTGTACCGGCTAATGATGATGTAATGACAACTGGACAGATTGGAGTTGCATTCGATCTTACAGCAGTTGAAAATCTTTATGTAACAGTTGGGGCAAGATTCGGAATTGCTGACAAGGATTACAGAAAAGACTACCTCAAGATGGCATTCACAGCTGGCGCTTCTTACCAGGTTTCAGAGCAGATGAAGTTCTCTGTAGACGGTGGATATGTTCAGTATCAGGATGACTGTGTTGCAAGAGACGGTGAACTTGTTGACAATGTGTTCTTTGTTGGTGCTGGTGTAGACTATGCAATCATGGACGGTCTTAGCTTGGCTGCTGATGTTCGCTACATGAGCAATGCAAAAGCTGCAGAAAAGCCATATGACATCAAAGCTTATGGTAAAGACAGTGATGAAGGCGCAATCAGCTTCCTCGTTGGAGTTAACAAGTCTGTTGGAAGCAATGGTTCTCTTGGTGTTGGATTCCAGGGCGCAACAAACGGTTGCGGATTCACATGGGGAACACCAGGTGAAAAAGGTGATGGCGTAGGCGGACTCAAGGCTAACGCAGCCGATGACTTCGTATGGGCAATCCCAGTATCTGTAAGCGTTTGGTTCTAGTCGATAAAACGAAGCTGGCTTCGTTTTACCTCTGCTAGTTTGCCTTGCAAGCTAGCGGTGGTACTGACCAAAGCATAGGCCTCCCGGAAGGGAGGCTTTTTTGTGTTTAAATGGGGAATACAATGTTCCCTGTTATTATCTGACTTGCTCCTGCGATGCTTCTGAAAGATACTCAGTTGATAATCTATTTCAGTTTTATAAAGCAAATGCTGTCCTGTTTATGGTTAAAAAATCCTTTTCCTGTAATGCATTATTGAGTATATGTTTATTATAGTATACATTATAGGTATGTATCAAATTTTTAAAACGGAAAACTACTTAAAGTGGTTCAAGAAACTGCGCGACAACACGGCAAAGTATGCAATCATTTTAAGAATAGAACGTCTTAAAAACGGCAACTTCGGCGATTCTAAAAGCGTGGGTGAAAAAGTTTTTTGAATTGCGAATTGATACTGGAAAAGGATATAGAGTTTATTTTACAAATAAAGATAAGGAAATTATTATTCTTTTAGTCGGAGGAAACAAATCCACGCAAGAAACTGATATACAAAAGGCTAAGGAATTGGCAAAGGATGTCTGAATCATGGAAAAAATAAAGCTTACAGCTTACGACGCGGCTGAATTTTTGGGCACAGAGAAACTTCAGAAAGGCTACCTTGACTATGTGGCGAAAGAAGGCACGCCGGAAGAGCTAATTGAAGCAATAAAGACAGTCGCAAGGGCAAAAGGAATGTCCAAGACCGCAAAGGAAACTGGAATTTCCCGCAGCGGACTTTACAAAGCCCTATCTCCAGACGGAAATCCGACAATAGACACATTGATTAAAATTGCAAAGTCAATAGGATACAATCTGAATATCTCCTTTTCTCCAATAAAGACAAACTGCTGATAGCTCCGAGCTTCTTGCAGAAAAAAAACACACATCCATAAGCACAAAAAAGGCTGCCCAAAGCTGGACAGCCTTTTTGCATTACTAAACTAAGTGCAAATTGCAGCTAGAATTAGAAGCTGAATGTGAAGACAACTGGAACGCACCACATGAATCCATCGTGTGCTTTGCCCTTGTCGTCTTTTCCAGCAGGGATTTCTGAGAATCCTATGCCGTTTGTAATACCCTCAAATCCTACTCCAAGAGAGCCGTTGCTGAAGCCTTTTGAAACGCCTACGAGGAAAGAAACTGCGTCGTCTTTTCCGTCAACCTTAATACCATTCTTGCTGTACTTTGTCTCGCTTATGTAGCGTACATCAGTGTTCAATGTAAGACCGTCCATAACTACATAGTCTACACCGGCGCCGATTCCCCATTTTGGATCAAAGCCAGAGTTCTTGAAGAGTTTTACACCGCCAGCAAGAGAAACCTTCATGGCATCTGAAACCTGGTAACCAGCATTCAATGCGAAGTATGCCTTGTTCTTTGCTCCGCCCCACTCGCCAAAACTTTTTTTGCTGAAGTCGATATCACCAACTTTATAGTCTTCATCAACGATGTCGAATTTTGCACCAATTGCAAGGTTCAAGTTTTCAACTGCTGTAAGGTTAAATGCAACACCGATTTTTCCTGTGTAGTCGCTTTTCTTGTTTCCTACTTTTGTTTCTTCGCTTACACCAGTCCAAAGAACTTTTAAAGTTCCTGTTCCGTCGATTGTATACGCTGCACCAATCTGTGTCTTTTTATAGATGTCATAGGCATCCTGGATGTATGTTCCAGTCTTAAGGAACGGAATGTTTGCCATTACCTTTAGACCTTCAATAGGTGTAACTTCTGCAATGAAGCCGTCTCCAGACTTTTTGTCCATGATTGCGTCATCACCGTTGAAGAACAAATCTGTTGTTCTTGAAGGACGCAGCCAGTCCCATGCTCCGAAGCCGCTTCCCTGTCTGAATCCGTTGTCGCCGTCGTCAAAATATCCGACAGAAAGCTTTACCATGTCAATAGGTTTTACCCAGAGAACAGAGCGATCTCCGTGGCTAATCTTGTCTTCGCCTGCCTGATCACGGATTTCAAATGTGTATCCTGCAGTTCCTTCTTCATTGACACCGTTTACACCAAGTCCGGCAGTACGGGCAGCTGAGCCCCATGCCTGTGTAAGACCTGCTTTGTAGTCCTCGCCATCATTTGCTACAGGTACGAGAACTGCCTTTGTCCACATGCCAAATGTGATTTCTGCGAAAGCAGAAGTAGCTGTAAGTGCGGCAGCCGCTGCGACCGCGATAAGAGTCTTTTTCATCTCTTAGCCTCCTTATTTTTTGCGATACCATACGATATCATATCGTTATTCTACCCCAAGAAAATCTATAAGTCAACAAAAAAATTAAATTTTTGTAACCTTTAGAACTGCCTACGGTTTGTAGAATCAACGCTATATTTTCGGCAAATTCCGCGGAATTCTTTAGCGGAATCTACGGCTTGCTACCCATTGGCAAGTTTTTTCACCTGCTCCAACGAAAGTCCAGTGCACTTTGCAACCACTTCCGGCGCAATCTTTTCCGCAAGCAGTTTTTTTGCAGTTTCTTCAACTTTTTCAGCTGCCATTTCCTTTGCTATGGTTTTTGCAAGCTGCTCGGATTTTTCTTTTACCTGGATTCGCATTTCCTGTTCCCACGTCATAAACCTATGCCTCCATTGCGCATTTGTCTTGGCGTACCTCACTTTTTGCTCAAGCTGGTCTGTAAAGTCCGAGGCCGCATTCAGTCCGTTAAGGAATTTAAAGAATTCCCTTAGGCTTTCCGTGGGCATTTTATCATATTTTGAAGCGTTAAAGAAGACTTTGTGAGTTCCGTCATTTAATAAAACTTCAGAATCCTGCTTGCAAACCTGATGAAAATCATATACGGGAAGTCCGTTGCCAAAGGCATCTTCCATGCACAGAAAAATCACATAGCTTTCATTAAGCTCGCTGTAATCCGCGCCGGAAACAAGGCTGTCAACGTCCATAAGACCTTGGTAATACCTTGCGCGCTTGGCAAGATTCGTTCTGTTTGTAGTCTGAATTTCAATATCAAAGCAGCGTCCTGTTCCGTCCTTTACATAGACATCAAACCGGATTCCCTTTGAATCGTAGTCAACTTTAAAGCTTCGTTCAGCCACAGGAATTTCAATCCGTTCAATTTTTATGTTCAGCAGAAGTTCCAAAAGCTCCTTGCACAAGTCCGGGTTTGCCGTCATGACTTTGCAAAAGATAAAGTTGTCAGCCAGTGTCGCTCGTTCCCATTTTTCCGCGGGAGTCAGTTCATGCATTTCTTCCATAAATCCTCCGCATATTTAATTGCAGAAAATTATCAAAAAAATGCAGATTAAATGGGGAAATTAGTTTTTTAACAAGGCAAGAATTATTGTTGAGGCGGCAAGCAATATCAAAAACACAGTATAAACTGCATTAAACCATTTCTTCTTGCCTTTGTTAACTATAAGCATTACAAATCCAAGCAAAGTTGCAATGCAGGTAAGGAGGCAGAGATTTACTGTTGCTATTAGGTTTTTAGAAATGGTTTCTCTTGCAAATGCCTGGATATTCACGCTTACAAGTGTAAATATTGAAACAAAAACGCCCATTATTGTAAGAACATTTCCATAAATCTTTTCTTTTAAAGATTCAAGATCTTCTTTTGCGTCTTTGTATTCCTTCATAAGCTTGTCGTATTCAGGCTGATATTTTCCAACTCCTACAAAGTCTTTTTCGTTTCTGAATGAAGCTCCGTGCTGCTTGTCGTAAGTCTGCTCAGGGATTTCCTTTAGTTCTTCAAAAACAATCTGTGCAATTCCAAATCCCTTAGAAATTGTAAGAACCGAGTCAGAAATATTTTGAACGCGTAAAAAGCAGAATGTTCTGTGCCCCGGAATATATTGCGGACCGTCAACTTTAAGTCCCATTCTCATAACTGAATTTCTTTCAATAATCCGAGCGGTCAGTTGAGGCGGAAGTTCTATTTCTTCATTTGATTTTATGTAAACCACGTCTCCCGGTTTCAGTTCAAAAGACAAAACGGTATTTTTTTGAGAGTCATATACGCAATCAACAGAAAGTTCGTAGGCAATTCCTTTTAAGTTTTCTTCTTTATAACCTGAAACAATGAGTTTTCCCTGCGAAACCAGTTCTTTTATATTTTTGTCAACTAAAAGCATAAAAACCTCTTTGATATGGATTTAAGTATATTCCCTATCATTTTTATTTTCAACAGTTGTGCGCTCTTTCAGTTTTTTAATTTCCGATTTTCCATCTGTTGCCTTCGCGGACAAACCGTTTGGCGTTCACTTCGATTACACGGCCGTCTTCTCCAAGCATTTTTACCATGGAAGTTATGGGGTTCACTTCAATTACGCGGAAATTTGTATCGTCGTAAAAAAGTCTTATGCCTTCATTCGGGAGCTTTTTGCGTGCCTCGGAATACCAGTCGTACTCATAGCTAAGGCAGCACAAAAGTCGTCCGCACTGTCCGCTGATTTTCATGGAATTCAGGCTTAGGTTTTGTTCCTTTGCCATTTTTATGCTTACAGGCCGGAGTTTGTCGCTTATGCTGTTGCAGCAGTAAGGCCGTCCGCACACTCCAAGCCCTCCTGTAATTCGGCATTCATCGCGCACTCCAATCTGGCGCAGTTCAATTCGCATTTTAAAGATTGAAACAAGGTCTTTTACAAGCTCGCGGAAGTCAACCCTGTTATCGCTGGAAAAGAAGAACAAGGCTTTTTGCTCGCCCACAAGAAAGTGCACGGAAATAAGTTTCATGTCCAGATGATGATGCTCTACTTTTTCACGGAATACTTTGAATGCGGACTTTTCAGTTTCTGCAAGTGAAGAAGCTTTTTCAAGGTCGTCATTGTTTGCCTTGCGCGCAATCTGCACAACGTCGCCCGGCTTTATTCCAACGGGAACTTTTGAAATTCCAAGGTTTTCTGCAAGGTCAAGCCCGTAGCGTGTGGGAACAATCACTTTGTCGCCGTCGTTCAGCTTTCCGCCGGGAAACGTGGCGTAAATCCCTTCAAATGAATACACCAGCTTAAGCTTGTAAAGTTCTTTGGGAAAAACAAAATTCCTTGAGTCAGTGCTTTCTGATTCCTGCAAGTCTTCAAGAGAGGCAAGATCTTCATTTTCTTCATATATATCGCTTTCAAAAATATCAGACATAAAAACTCCAATTGTCTTAGTTTATCAATTATGACGCCATAAGGTCTACAAGCAGGCCGCTGATTTCGTTTACCCGGGCAAGCATTGCGAACGCTTCCCTGTGCGAACTTAAAAGCCAGTTTGCCATTTCGTCCAGTTTCTGATTTATGACCACAATCTTGAACTGCGGATCAAGCGGCTTTCCTTTTCTTGTGAATCCGCGCCGTTCTCTTTTTTTTACTTCAAAGTTGTTTTTTGCAAGGTATCTTAAAAACTGTGACACTTTTTTTCTGTAGTCAGCGAATTCTTCCGGCGTCTGCTTTTCCTTTAGGCGGTCCGCCGCCATGTCGGCCTGATCTTTTAAATAAATTGCAGCGTCTTCCGTGTCCAGCCCCGCAATTTCCTTAGGGAAGCCGTCTTTTTGCAGAGCGAATTCTTCCCGGGTCTTTTCCATTGCGCTGGAAAAAAGTTTCCGCCTTGTTTTGTCTGTTTTCTGGGATTTTTCGTCTTTTTGGGCTTTTTGAGCCTGAGCATTCGCTATGGAAGCTGCTGCGGAAAAATACAGGCTTGAAGATGTGCCTTCAACTTCCATTTTAAATCCTTATGGACATTGAAGAAATCGCCTTCATGTTTTCCTGCCGTGAAACTGCGGATGCAAATTCCGCGCTGTCTGAAAGTGAAATGCAGTGGCCGTGCAAAACAACATTTTCTTCTGAAACAAGTTTTTTTGTCTGCAAGTCTCCAATCACCACGCTTGAAGAAAGAAGCTTTATAAAGTCCGGCGCAACAATGTCGCCCAGAACTATTCCGCCTATGACCGTTATGGATTTTGCTTTTATGTTTCCGCGGATTCTGGCATTTTCACCGATTATAACATTTCCGGTGGCTTCTATATTTCCGTCAATATCGCCGTCAATACGGGCAAATCCGTTTATCTTGACATCGCCTTTTACAGAAGAGCCTGTGCCAAGGATGCTGTTAATGGAAATATTGTCGTTAAAAATAGCCATATTATTTTACGTTGATGTATTTTGCAGGATCTACTACGTCTGAACCGATGTGGACTTCGTAATGAAGGTGCGGTCCTGTTGTGATTCCTGTGTTTCCGATTGTTCCAATTATCTGACGCTGGGCGACTATATCGCCTTTTTTTACGCGGGTTGTGCCAAGATGTGCATACCGTGTGTAAATTCCGTGCTTGTGCTTGATTATTACATTGAGACCAAAACTGTCATCGTAGGCAACTGTAACAACCTGGCCGTTTGCAGTTGCAATAACAGGATCTCCTTGTCTCCAAGTACTAAAATCAAGCCCTTTGTGAATGTACCATTGCTGCGTGATTGGGTGGATGTTCTGGCCAAATTCCATGGAAATATGTCCGATTCCATTTTTTACAGGCCAGACATTCGGAATATCAGAAAAAAGTGCGCCTTGGTTTTCAAGCATTTTTCCAATCTGTTCAACTGGACGAACTGCGCTTTCCAAACAAGCCGTAAGCTGTTTTATGTCGGAAGTTTCCTTTAAAGAGCCTGAAGTTATGTCCTGTGTATCAAACAAAGATGAAAGGTCAGAATTTCTTCCGGCGGATTTTGAAGTTCCTGTATTCTGGTTTATTCCTAAAAGCGAAAGAGACTGGCTTAAAGTTGACTGAAATCTTTTTGCAGTCTGAAGAAGATTGTTGTTTTCGTCCCTAAGCTCGTCAAGGCTTGCAAGGGTTTCTCTGTTTTCGTCCCTGAGCCGTGAAATTTCAAGTTCGGAAGAAGCATTTTTCTGATTAAAGTAAACAAATGAGCCTGTGATTCCGGCTGCGAGGATAATTCCAAGGACAAGCGCAAAAACATTTGTCTGCACACTGAAAACTTTTCCTTGTGAATGCGGAACAATCATCAAAGTAAGTTTTCCATCAAAGAATTTTACGACATTTGCGCAAACTCTGCCTATGGAAACAAAGAAAAGTCTAAAGGCATGCATAATACGGGAAACTATATTTTTTTCTAATCTCTTGTATTTGCGAGAACGCGCCACAAAAATCTCCGTAAAAACTTTATCCGGAAAGCAACAAGACAGTTTCAAAACTTAACTTTTAAAACCGCTTCCAAATTACCGAACAAACAGTATATCAAAGGACGTCTATGCTGTCAAACGGACTGCGCTTGCAAAATGCCAAATTATGTTTGACTTCAAGTCGTTCCTATGTTATCTTATTAATAATATATCGGACAATCAATTAAAAAATATTAAAATTTTCTAGGGAATCTTCTTTAGAAAAGTCTTTCAAGTTTTTAAGGAAAAGCCATGCAGTTTTTTGATACTCACGCCCATATAGGGTTGATTTATGACGACCCTGTAAGACAGATTAGCGTTATTCAGCAGGCAAAACAAGCCGGCGTTACAAGAATTATAAGCATAAACAATAGCATTCTTGACTTTAAAAAAGAATATGCATTCCTAAAGTCACAGAAAGGCGTTTACCATGCAGTTGGAGTCGGTCCGTCGGAAGTAAACAATCCAGGCGCAGATTGGATTAAAATAATAGAAGAAAGTGTTTCACTTCCGAATGTTGTTGCAATTGGGGAAACCGGACTTGATTATTTTAAGCAGTACGGAGACAAACGCCGCCAGATTGAGCTTTTTATAACTCAGCTGGAACTTGCCCAAAAACACAATCTTCCAGTAATAATCCACAACCGCGATGCGGGAAAAGATATTTTTGAAATTCTTCAGGACAGATTGCCGGAAAAAGGCGCGATTTTCCATTGCTACAGCGAAGATGCTCCTTACGCAAAAAAATGCCTGGACGCAGGAATGAATGTATATTTTTCTTTTGCAGGAAACCTGACTTACAGAAACGCCCGCAATTTGCACGAAACAGTTCTTAACATTCCGCTAGACAGAATTCTTTTGGAAACTGAAAGCCCTTTTATGATTCCTGCCGAATTCCGCGAGAAAAAAAGAACAATGCCGGCATATTTGCCTTCAACTGCAAGATTTTTGGCGGAAATGCTTGAAACTGACTTGGAAAAACTTTCTGCCCAGCTTTGGACAAACAGCTGCAAAGTCTTTAACCTGCCGGAAGAATGAGTCTTTATCATCCAGTAGACATAGGAACTCTTCATTTAGACGGAAATCTCTTTTTAGCTCCTATTGCAGGCTACAGCGACATGGCGTTCCGTTCGCTTTGTGTTGAATACGGAGCTTCTCTTTGTACTACGGAGATGGTTTCTGCGGAAGCTCTTGTGCGTGGAAATAAAAAAACTGAGCTTCTTATGCGCCGTGCCCCGAATGAAAAAGTTTACTGTGTTCAGATTTTCGGCGGAAATGCGCAGACAATGGCGGAAGCTGCAAAAATCGTCCTTGAAAAAACAGACTGCGACTGCATAGACATAAACGGTGGCTGTCCTGTTCCTAAAATAACAAAAACCGGAGCAGGCAGTGTGCTTACAAAAGAGCCGGAACGACTTTTTTCAATAGTAAAAGCAGTTAAAGAATCTTCTATAAAATACACTTCATTGCATCCAGAGCGCGGCAATGTTCCTGTAACAATAAAAATCCGCAGTGGCTGGGATTCTTCCAATATAACATGGAAAGAATGTGCAGATGCGGCTTTAAAAGCAGGGGCGGACGCAATAACGATTCACGCACGGACAAAAGCCCAAGGCTATTCTGGAAAAGCCGACTGGGAAATTCAAAAACGGCTGGTTGAATTTGTCGCGAAAAGAATTCCTGTTTTTGGAAGCGGAGACGCATTCAACCCGGAAACCGCAAAACTCATGCTTGAGCAAACCGGTGTAGATGCCGTGATGTTTGCAAGAGGCGCAATGGGAGATCCGTTTTTATTCAGAAGAACAAAACAATTTCTTACAGAAGGAAAATACGAAACAGAAACTCCAAAGGAGCGACTTGAAGCAGGTCTTCGCGAACTAAAAATGAATGTAGCAGAACACGGAGAGAAAGCCGCCTGTATGCTGATGAGAAAAAAATTCTGCGCGTACAGTTCAGGAATAAAAGGCGGCGCAAGGCTAAGAGAACAAATTGTGAATTCGCGTTCTATAAAAGACTACGAAGAACTTTTTAAGCAATTTTTGTGAAAAACTTTTGCGCAACGCATTTTTACTGCACTTGAATAAATCCTTGTTTATCCATAAAATAATCTATTATGGGGTTTTTTCAAATAATTGCAGAGTTTTTCAAAACAATATTTTCTCCTACATCACCAGAAAGCCTCCAGAGACAGGCTGTTAGAAAAATTGAATCCGAACTGAAAAACCTTGCGCCGGAACTTTACAAAAAAGGTCTTGTAATGCCTGACTTTGCAGAAGCCTTGCGTGTGCTTTTTATAAACACCACCCCAATTTTTGACATTCTTTCAGAAACTTACTGCTCTACAGATTTAGATACAAGCCGGCATTTTGAAGAGCAGCTTGTTTTTACAGGATTTGACAGTGAAGCCCGGGAAATTCTAGAAAATCTTCTTTCGTATGAGAATAGAAAAAAAAGCGCAATGGAAGCCCAGTCGCTTATCCGGCATTTTGAGAGCGAGCACAGACAGCTTGAAAAAGTTGAAAAGGAACTGAATTCTCCTGCATTTATAAAAATTGAAGAAACTTTAGACAAAATAAAACAGCTGAATGACATTTGCAAATTCAGCTACATAACCGCACTTAAGCTTTTTGATCCTAGCTACAGCACAAAAGATTCCTACACACCGGAATTTCAGCCAGTGCCTATTGAATTGCTGGAAAATTCCTTGCTGGATTTGTATTTTGTCATTGCGGAAATGGACATTACAAATTCGCTTTACAATGCGGTTCTTGCCCTTTTCAGGCTTAAAAAAGGCGGAAAAATTTCAGACAGGGAGACTCAAGGTTTAAAAGAAAATTTCAAGAAAATTCAGTATATTGTAAAGCATATTTTTACCAAGGAAATTCTTTCCTGCATGATTAGAATTTCAAAGAAAAACTACGAGCTTGTTCCAGAACGCGCGGTTTACAACGGAAAATCACGGCAAAAATACGCTGAATATCTTGAAACAAGATTCCGCACAGACGAAGCACGCTTAAAAGGCGAAATTCAAGATGCGGCAATAAACAATGAAATAAAACAAATTTTTGGTGGCTCGCCGCTCGCTGCGGTTCAGGGTTACAGCAAGGACTTGGATTCTCAGCTTAGGCAAAGTACGCCGTTTTCTTTTGCCTGGATTACTCCGCTTCAGCTTTTAAAGAATTTTATTTCAATTTTCTATGAAGAGCACGTAAAGCCGCTTTTAAATGACATTGTAATAGAAGGTTTTTTTAATAATCCGGCATACAAGTCTGAATTCTCATCTTCCGTATTCACTTGCAACGATTCCCTTGAGCGGATAAGCGCGTTTGAGTCCAAATTTACGCGCGGAAACGAATTTGACGAAACAAACATCACTTCGCTCATAAGAGACAGCCACAAGGACGCGACATTTGAATCAACGCTGAAAAACCTCATCGACAGAATCAACAGGCAGGCAAAAGAACTGATTCAGACGGAAACAACAAACATTTTTCAGCTTTACAAAAAAATAAACGATATTCTTATCGAATCCAAAAAACCAAGTTCCGAAGTTATAACGAATTTAAAGGTTCTTATGATTTCTTCAAGAAACAGAGACAATTCCGACTGCATGGAAAACCAAAACAGCCAGTGGAAAGTTTTTCTTGAAGTAATGAAGAATTATGTTATAATCGGAAATATAGAGAAGAAATAAAATGGCTAAAAAGAATGCGATTTCTGCAAAGACGCAAACTCCAGCGGCAAAAGAAAAACAAGTCATTGCCGAGTTTGAAAAGCATATTTACGATTTACAGCAGATGCTTGAAATTTCAAAGTCATTTTGTTCAACAATTGAATTTTCTCCGCTCATTGAATCTATTCTTTATGTGGCGATGGCCCAGATGCGCGTTACAGGAGCTGGGCTTTTTATTTCAGAAGAATTCGGCAGCGAATATTTTAAGCTTTCAGAAAACTATTCGGGAATTGCAATAGATCCGACAATCGAATACAAAATCGGCATAGATTCTCCGCTTATTGAATTTTTGTCAAGTTCTTCATCAGTTTTTGATTTGCATGAGCTTTCTGAAAAATTCCCGGAATCTCAAGAAATAAAAGTAATTGAATCACTGAATCCGTCGCTGATAGTTCCGCTTATGCTGAAAAATCACTTGAACGGAATTCTTGTTATGGGCGAGCGGATTTTTGTGAAAAATCTCTCTGCTGACTACACAACTTACGAAAAAAACGAAATTCAGACAATCGCTTCTCTTGCTTCGGTTGCAGTTCACAACGCATCTTTGATTGACCAGTCTACAACCGACATGATGACAAAGCTTCGCCTTAAATTTTACTTCTATAATATTCTTGAAGACAAGCTTGATTCCGCATTTTTCCAAGAACAGACGTTAAGCGTTATAATGTTCGACATTGATTTCTTTAAGAAGTTCAACGACACTTACGGACATGCCTGTGGAGATTATGTTCTAAAAAAAGTTGCGGAAATTATAAGCGACAGTATCAGGGAAGAAGATCTTGCCTCAAGATACGGCGGAGAAGAATTTACAGTTCTTTTGTGCAATGCAGGAAAAGACGAGGCAATGCTAGTTGCGGAACGCATAAGAAAACGGATTGAGCAGACTACGGTTTTCTATGAAGGCCACAATATGCAGATTACAATTTCCGGCGGAATTTCTGTTTTCAATGTAGAAACAAATCCTGTGCGCTCTGCAAAAATTCTAGTAGATCAAGCTGACAAAGCTCTCTACGTTTCTAAAAGAACTGGAAGAAACAGAGTTACTGTTTTTGATCCTTCTTCGCAAAATGAAAATTCCGCAAAAGAAACAGAATCTATCCTAGAAAAAACAAATTCATGAACATAATCCGCAAACCTTTCCGCTACAGTTTTTTTAATGCGACCTCTATAATAATTGCTTTAAATCTTATTGTCTTTTTTCTGACAATGATTTTTCCGCGGCTTCAAGTTTACCTTGGAATGTCGTATTTTGGAATTTTGCTTCATTATTATTGGCAACCGCTCACTTATCTTTTTGTGCATTCAGGCTGGAGCCACATCCTTTTTAATATGCTGGCTTTGTTTTTCTTTGGAATTTCCGTGGAGCGCGCGGTTGGCTCTAAGGAATTTCTGCTTTTTTATTTTTTGTGCGGAATTCTTGATGGGATTATTTCTACGGTCTTGTACCGTCTTCTTGGAATTACAGTTCTTCTTGTGGGCGCGAGCGGAGCTGTTTACGCGTTGCTTTTTGCCTATGCCGTTATTTTTCCGCGGAATGTAATTTATATTTGGGGAATAATTCCAGTGGCTGCTCCGCTGCTTGTTTTTGTCTATGCGCTGATTGAAATTACAAGCCAAATTTCCGGCGGTTCAGGAATTGCACATCTTGCGCATTTGGCAGGATTCGCTGTCGCTTGGATTTACTTTGTTGCAAGAATGGGAATTCATCCTTTAAAAGTATGGAAAGACGCATGGAGATAAAAAAAACGCTTTTTTTTTGTGTTCTGTTTTTATTCAGCGTAAATATTTTTTGCCAGGCTCCGCTGCAGAATGAGCAGATTAGAATTCAGGTTTGGGCGGAACTGGATTCTTTCCCTGGAAAATTTGAAGAAGAAAGTTCAGTTCATGAGCAAAAATCTTCCAAGCAAGAAGAAAAATCCGACTTTGAAAAACTTTACGGATTTGCAATTGAGAGGACAAAGCAAGTTGCGCCTTTTTTAATGGAAGGTCTTTTGTACGGCTGGAATTTTGACTACACGCCCTATGACAAAAAACGCGGAGTTAAGGAATACTGGGAATTTTCCGAAGTTAGAAAATTTGACTCTTCTATAAACCGCCTTGAATATCACAATCCAGTGCCCAAAGACGGAAAACTTTTAAGCTGGGTTTACTGCGACAGAACTCAAGCCCAACAGTTAGAATACAAAAGGTGGACTTCTATAATTCACCCAAAAGTAAAAGGCTGTGGCTCAGCCTCTGTTCAAGACGGATTTGAAGGAATAAAGCAGGCGTGCAGCAACGCGGCGAAAAATGCAGTAAGAGAATATTGGCGCACAATGGAAAAAAACAAGCCTAAGGAAATTTCCGGGACTTTGCTTTTAATCCGCGACCCAAGAATTTTCATAAAAAACGGACGCTATGAAGTTGACCTTGATTTTTTCTTGGAAACTGATAGAATAGTTCCGTATACTTACTATTGACGTTACTTGAAAGGAGGTATCGCATGAAAAAGATATTTATATTAGCAACAGCAATTATGCTTGCAGCAGGAACAGCTTTTGCACAGCAGGAAGAATCATTAGAAACACAGATGGCTTTAGATCCATTGGAAGCCGCAAACAGCTACGCGGACACAAAAACAAAAATTCTTCCTATCGAAGACAAATATTCAAGCTTGCATCCAAAAGCTAAAAATGTAACTATTCAGCTTGAATTTACTCCGCTCACTGGCGAAGTTATTTTCACTTATACTTGCATGCAGTCCAGCTTTGATTTAGGTGAAGCAATGAATGTTGCAATTGCAGTTTACGAGGATTTCGCCGCAGAAAATCAGTTCAAGCATTATACTTACGCACAGAAAGACAAGAAAAAATATTTCAAGGATGACAAAGGCGTAAGAATGGCAACATACACTTCAAAAGTTATCTTCACAAAATAATTTTTACTGAACACTTATTTTCACTTGCCTGTTAGGTGATTTTCATTTTGCTCCGGTTTGAAGTACAGGTTTTTCAGCCGGATTTTTTTGGTGCATATAAAATTGGCAGACTTAAAAACTTTAATTAAAAATCTTCATCCGCTTGAAACAAAAATTCTTCTTCATTACAGCTTAAAAGACGAGCTTACTTCAACAAGGCTTGAAACTGAATTGGGATACAAGGAAGGTCACGCAAATCAGGCGTTCAGCTGGCTTGCCGGAAAAAAACTTTTGGCAGAAACTTCCCGCACTCCGCACACATATTTTGAACTTACAGATTTTGGCCGCAAGATTTTTAAAGACGGTTTTGCAGAAGAAAGAATCGTTTCTTATTTAAAGGAAAACGGTCCAAAACGTCTGCCAGAAATTGCAGTTGCACTTGGAATTGAAAACAAAGATGTAGGCTCGGCATTCGGTTCGCTTAGCAAAGACAATGTTCTTGCCATGAATGCAGAAAAAAAAGCCGAATATACAGGAGCGCCTCTTCCAGAAAGATTCGCAGTGGCAAAATCACTTATAAAAAAAGCCTCTGAAGCGGAAAACTGCCAGCTTGACGCCGCAAATCTTACAAAGTCCGAAATTGAAATAATGGGCGGACTTACAAAAAAACGCGGAATTTCAGAAACTCCATTTAAAACAATTGAACGCGAAACTGTAATTTATAAACTTACAGAAGCATTTAAAGGAGTTGCTGATGCGCTCAAGAATTCAGGAATCACAGGAAATGAAATTGGAGAAATAACTCCGTCAATGCTTGCTTCCGGTGAATGGAAAAAAGGAACTTTCCGCGGATACAATATTTCAATTCCGCCGGCACGAATAATTCCGGGGCGCACAAATCCTTACGTTCAGTTTTTAGAGTCAGTAAAAGACAAGCTTTGCTCGCTCGGTTTTCAGGAATTTGACGGCCCGCTTGTAGAAACTGAATTCTGGAACGGAGACGCTTTGTTTATGCCTCAGTTCCATGCAGCCCGCGACATTCACGATGTTTACAGACTGAAGTATCCGACGCACGCAAAGTCAATTGAAGAGCCTTATCTTTCAAATGTTGCGGCAGTCCACAGAAACGGCGGAAACACAGGAAGCCGAGGCTGGAACTACAACTTTGACAACGAATTTACCCGCCGCCTGATTATGAGAAGCCAGGGAACAGTTCTTTCTGCGCACCAGCTTCACAAGGCGGAAATTCCTGGAAAGTACTTTGGAATTGCAAGATGCTTCCGCTATGACAAAGTTGACGCAACTCATTTGAGCGACTTTTACCAGACAGAAGGAATTGTTCTTGGCGAAGAAGTAAATTTAAAGACGCTTCTTGGATTCCTTGAAATGTTCGCGGTGGAAATTGCAGGCGCAACAGATGTAAAATATGTGCCGGGCTACTTTCCATTTACAGAGCCTTCAATTGAAGTTCATATAAAGCATCCTAAGCTGGGCTGGTTTGAGCTTGGCGGTTCTGGAATTTTCAGACCGGAAGTTACAAAGGCAATGGGCGTTGATGTTCCTGTTCTTGCCTGGGGAATTGGAATTGACCGAATGGCTTTGATGGCTTTGGGACTTAACGATTTGCGTGAGCTTTTTTGTGAGGACATAGAAAAAGTAAGACTTAGAAAAGCAAAGTTCTAGTCTTACAATAAGTCTAATAAAAAAACTGTGCTTTTATATATAAAGGAGGGAATGTTGTCTAAAGCAAAGTCTATAGTTTTTAATTTTTTTGTTTTATTTTTTGCATCATTTTTTTCTATTGCTTTTGTTGTTGCTGGCAGTAGAATTTTATTCAATAAAGATGCTAAAAAAATTTTAAATCAGTCGGCAAGAATAAAAGAACTTGAATTTTCTTCTAATCTTGATGGAGAGCTTTTGCTTGCAACAAAAATGGCAAAATCTCCTTTGATTTCCCATTACATGGAAAATCCTCAAGACGCATCTCTTTCAAAAGCCGCAATGGAAGAAATTCTTTCGTATCAGGATGCATTTAAAGGGAAAAATACATTTTCAATTGCAGATACAGACTTGCTTTATTATTCAAACGGAAAATATCTTTACACGCTTGACAAGTCAGATCCTGCAAATTCATGGTTTACATCTTGCCTTGCAATTTCGGAAGACTACACTTTTATTGTGAGTTACGACACTGTTCTGAAAAAGACAATGCTGTGGGTTAATGCGGTTGTTCGTGATGAAACAAAAAAAGGAATTGGCTTGATAGGAACTGGTGTTGACCTTTCAGATTTTGTAAACATGATGTACAATAATCTTGAAAAAAATCGTAAGATGTTTTTCTATAATAAAAACAAGGAAATTACCGGTGCAGAAAACACACAGCTTCTAGAAGACAAGGCAAAGATTGAGTCACAGCTTCCAGAAATGGGAAAGATTGATAATTTCCCCGTTGAAAAAACTTTCCTCTGTGGAAAAAAAGGTTGTTATGAAATCGTCCCGATTCCATCTGTTGACTGGATGATGGTAATTTTTCTTCCATACACTATGACAGTCGCATTGTCTTATGCCGTTGCGCCTCTTGGAGCAGTTTTAATTCTTTTGCTCTTGATTGCTGCCGCTATTACACTGAAACGTCTTGTAAAGCCGCTTTTAGTTTTAAATGACGCTGTAAAAAACATTTCAGCAGGGAACGCGGATCTTACAAAAAGACTGAATTCGAATTCTGATGCTGCGACAATCGGGCTTATAAAAAAGATTGAAAAAGGATTCAATGCATTTATAGAAAAACTTCAGCAGATAATTATAACTGTAAAAAAATCCAAGGAAGAGCTTTTTGAATCTCTAGAAAATCTCCGCAGGTCAATTCATAAAATTGTAAATTCCATTGAGGAAATAAATCAGCATATTGACGGCATGGAATCTTCTGTTAGCGAGCAGTCGGGATTTTCTAATCAGACATCGGATGCTGTAAATCAAATTTCAGAAAAAATAAGTTCGCTAAATAAAATGATTTTGACACAAAACCAAAGTATTGAAGAAGCCAGTTCTTCCGTAGTACAGATGATTGGAAACATAAATTCTGTAAATAATTCTGTTGCAAAGCTTTCTGATTCTTTTTCGGCTTTGGAAGCAAGCACAACTCAAGGTGTTAAAAAGCAAAAAGAAGTGAATGAAAGAATTTCCGAAATAGAAAACCAGTCTAAAATGCTTCAGGACGCAAACTTAATAATTTCATCTATAGCGAGCCAGACAAATCTTCTTGCCATGAATGCGGCGATTGAAGCTGCCCACGCAGGAGAAGCAGGAAAAGGATTTTCTGTAGTTGCGGATGAAATCAGAAAACTTTCAGAAACCTCATCCGAGCAATCAAAGACAATTGGTCAGCAACTTACTGCTATTCAGGAATCAATTTCAAATATTGTTGTTACTTCTGGAGACTCCGAGAAAGTTCTACATTCCGTAGCAGACAGCATTCATAATACAGACGGACTTGTTCAGTCGATAATGCAGGCGATGAAAGAACAGGAGTGCGGCTCTAAGCAGATAAGCGACTCCTTGGCACTTTTGCAGAGCAGCTCACAGGAAGTAAGGGATGCGTCAATGCAAACTGAGCAAAAAAACGAGTCGATTCTTGAAGAAACAAAGAAACTTCAAAACAGCTCTAAAACTATAAAAAATCGCATAAATGAAATGGCAGAATGTGCCCGTTCAATAACACAGGAAGCAGAAACACTTGGAGGTCTTTCCGATGGAGTTGACCGGTCGCTTGAAAAAATTGGAAGTGAAATCGACTTATTCAAGGTTTAGCTTCTTTCCACAAAAAGACATTTTATAAGGTCTTTTATAGTTTCTACTTGAGTTGCTCCGGCTTCGGATTCAGGGACAATAAATTTCTGGAAACCAAGATCCCTTGCGGCTTTTATTCTTTGCTTTTGCTTCGTAACAGGACGAATTTCACCAGCGAGGCTTATTTCGCCTACAATCGCAGTTTTTTCTGGAAGAGAAATGTCTGTTCTTGCTGAATAAAGAGCCGCTGCCAAAGCTCCGTCAATCGCACTTTCTGAAAGTCTTATTCCGCCGGCAACATTTATATAAATATCCTGATCGCTGAATTTTATTCCAAGCCTTTTCTCAAGAACTGCGGCAACTCTGCTCACCCTTGCAGAGTCGATTTTTTCTGAATAAACACGGTTCACAGCCGCTTTTGCAGGAACAGTCAACGCCTGAATTTCAACGATAAAAACACGGCTTCCTTCAAAAACACTGGCGCAAGCAATTCCAGCTGGAGTTTCTTTTTTTCTTCGAGTTATAAAAAGCGAACTTGGATCTGAAACGCACTTAAGACCTTTTTCATCCATTTCAAAAAGCCCAAGTTCATCAACAGAACCGAACCTGTTTTTTTGCGCGCGTAGAAACCTAACTTCATCACTTGTCCGCTCAAAAGACAAAACTGTGTCAACCATGTGCTCAAGGCTTTTTGGTCCGGCAATGTTTCCGTCCTTTGTAACATGGGCAGTCATAAACAAAACGCTGTCTCTTTCTTTTACCCAGCCAATCAGTTCGTTGCTACAATATTTCAATTGCGTTATAGTTCCCGGCACAAGTCCTGCTTCCACGGAATAAACAGTCTGAATCGAATCCACAATGATGACCAAAGGATTCAGTGAGTCAAGCGCATCAAGAATGTCTTCAAGACGCATCGTGCATAAAATTTCCAAAGAGCCAGCTTCAAGGTTCAGGCGGTTTGCCCGGCTTTTTATTTGTCCTGCAGATTCTTCTCCGCTGACATAAAGAATTTTTCCATTGGGAAGAAGACTTGCCGCCGCCTGTAAAAGAAGTGTTGACTTTCCGATTCCGGGTTCACCGCCGACAAGAATTGCACTGCGTTTTGTAGCTCCACCGCCAAGCACACGGTCAAATTCCTCGTTGCCGGTTGAAATCCGCGAATTGCTTTGCTGCGAAACTTTTTGCATTGGAACTGGCTTTGCTTTTAAAACTGTTCCGTCGGATTTCAAAGATGACTTTGGAGCATTTGAATCTAAAATGCATTCTTCAAGTGAATTCCATTCGCCGCATTCAGGACATCTTCCAAGCCAGGCAGGTTGTGTGTAGCCACATTTTGAGCATTTGTAAACAACAGATTTCTTCGCCATATTTTTCCTACTATATTCAAAATCAGACAAAAAGTCATTACCGAAAAAACGGCGCAGATTTTCAGCATGAAAAATACATTTATTGCTAAAACAGTAAAAATCTTCTATAATGAATTTATTATGAGAATTTCAAATAAATTCACACTTTCCAGAATTATTTTAGCGCCGATAATTTTTATAATATACAACATTCCAGTCTGGTTTGGACTTGAAAACGGAAGTCCTGCCGCCATCGCTTCAATTTGCATTGCTATTCCGCTTCTTGCTTTTGCGGAACTCACAGATTATTTTGACGGACATTATGCGCGCAAGCTGAACGATGTGAGCGACTTTGGAAAAATGTTCGATCCTTTTGCCGATGTTTTTCTTCATCTTTCAATGTTTACTTGCTTTGTTTTTTCTGGATATATGCCGGTCGTCTGCTATGTTCTGATTCTTTACCGTGAATTCAGCCAGAACTTTTTAAGAATGGTCGCGGCGAAACAAGGAACTGCAATTGCGGCAAGAAAAGGCGGAAAAATAAAAACTGTATTTTATGTGGCTTCGTGCTTTGCAGCTCTCATACAAGAAGCGTTGGTTCGCACAGAACTTGCTTCAATTTGGAACTTAGACATGAAACTTTTGCTTCACATAGGCCAGGCATTTTTTGTTGTGTGCGTAATTTTGGCTTATGTTTCGTTTATAGATTACTTAAAAAATTTTGGAAGCATACTAAAAAAGGCAATGTAATTTTATCGGAGGATGTAATAAAAACTTTGCCTAAAATAGCGTCAAAGTTTTTATTCATAAGTTTGCGTTGCAAACTTTAATATAAACTGTTGTTTCTCACTTTGTTGCGAAACAACTTAAAAAGTCAAATCAAAAATTGATATTTTCTTATTGACTTTTTATGGGAGGAAAATATGAAGAAAATTTTTGCAATCGCAGCAGTCCTTGTTATGGGCATAGCGGGAATGTTCGCTCTTGACTTGAAGGACATTCAGGGAACTTGGCATGATTCAAACTGGGATGCAAACTGGACTTTCAATGCAGACGGAAAAATTGTTCTTACAAAGGCTTCTAGCGGAGAAACAGTTTTCACTTTTGATGATTCAAATGTACAGAAATTTAAAATTCTCCCAACCACTTCCGGTTTAAGTATTTCATTTGACTGCGAAGAAACAGAACGCTCGTACAAGTTTACAAAGCCGATTACTCTCAATGCTGATTTGGATATGCACATTGACCCAAAGTGGACTTCTGAAGGCTATGACGTTAAAATTAAATTTCAGAAATAAA
Organism: Treponema succinifaciens DSM 2489; assembly: GCF_000195275.1. Lineage (NCBI taxonomy): Bacteria > Pseudomonadati > Spirochaetota > Spirochaetia > Treponematales > Treponemataceae > Treponema > Treponema succinifaciens. The sequence goes on from NC_015385.1 coordinate 2,474,277, forward strand.
AATTCCTAAGCAAAAACTAAATGGCATTCTCTAAAGTGAGGATGTCATTCTGTTTTTAAAACCACAATAAACTGCTCTTCGTTTCCTGTGAATTCGGATTTGTCAAAGTCAGCAAAAAATTCCGCACTTTTAAAACCTGCGTCCTCTGCAAAATCTTCTATTTCGGAAGGAAGCAAAGGATAAATCGGAATGTCTTTTACAATAGGAAGAAGCTTGCCGGTACCTGTTTCAAGGTTCATGGAAAAAAGCCTGGAATCGTCTTGCTCTGTCATTATTTCAGAAAAAAGCTTGGCTCTCATGCTTTCACGGCATTTAAGCTGAAAAAACTTTTCGTCTTTTCTGTTTTCAAAATTGATGCATTGGATTACAAGAAATCCGTCTGTAGAAATGAGCTTTTTGCAGTCAAAGAAAAACTGCCGGATTTTTTCCCTTCCACCTAAAAAAAGCAAGCGGCTATTCAAAATGGAAATAACGTTGTAAAAATTCTTGCCTAGGAATTTTGTCATGTCCTCTGCTTCCATCTGAAAAAAGCGGATTGACATAAGCTGATTTCTTCGGCGCAAATTCGCCGTGTGCAAAAGTTCATCGCAGTTTTCAATTCCTGTAACATCGTGCCCTTGCTTGGAAAGTGAACTTTCAAAAAGTCCGGAGCCACAAAAAACTCTCAAGAATCTGACCGGCGAGCTAAAATTTTCGCACAATTCCGTATATAATTTTTTTTGAGCCTCTGAAACTTTAAAAAGCTCATCGTAATATTCAACAAGATTCTGAATAAACTTCATTCTTCTATTATAAAAGCAGTTTTGCTATTTTGCAAATTATAAATAAATGCTATAATACAAATAACATTTTTCATTCGGAGGAGAGCATGAATCCAAGAATTTTTTTAGGAATCTTAAGCGCAGTTGTCGGACTTTTGGCTGTTATAAATCCGCAGTCAAGCATTGAGGCGATTGTAATTCTTATCGGAATCGGCGCAATCGTAAACGGAATCAATTCTATTTTAAAAGTGAAAAGATTTTCGTTTTCGCCTTATTTTGAGCGCACTGTAATTATAAAAAACGTTGCAGGAATTTTAGTCGGAATTCTCGCGGTAATTCTTCCATTCGCATTTTTCAACATGATTCAAAAAATTGTTCGGATTATTCTTTATATTCAGGCTGTGTTTTTGCTTTTGTCGGCAATTTCGGAATTCATTTTGGTTTCTGGCACTGAAAATTCCGCTCCTTTTTTAACCGAAGCCGTTTGCTCAATTTTTATTGCGGTTTTGCTTTTTATGCTTCCTGCCGATTTTGGCGTAAGACTTGTAAGAGCCGCCGGAGTTCTGATTTTAATTTCTGGAATAATTTTTGCGTTTAGAGAATGGAAATCTTCTCCAACCGAAGTCGAAGCAGAAATAATAGAATAGATTTTGAAGAGGCTGCCCAATAAATTTTGAACAGCCTTTTTTATTTTAAAGCTGAATGCCTGTCTTGATTTTTTCGTTGAACCTTTTCAGTTTCTTTTCATCCTGAATTGGATTTTCTTCGCCGCTCAAAATTTTGCGCAAAGCTTCCATTTCTTCGCCATTAAATGAAACCGCTTTTTCCATTGTATTTTCAAATGAATTTACTGCCATTGGACAAACTGTTTTTATAATCTCAAGAATTTCTTCTGCATACAAGCGGATTTCATACTGGGCATGGCTATCGAGCCTGAGCTTTAAAAAATGGAACAAATTGTGCAAATCCATCTGCCAGTAAAATTCCGTGTACAACGCGAGCGGAAGATTTATGCGGGCAATTTCCCTTGCGATTCCTTTTTCAACCATGTCTTTGTAAACTTCGTAGGCTTTTTGCTGACCTTCAATAAATTCAGCCTGAAACTCTTTTGCCTGCTTCTCTTCAAAAACCTCTCCGCGGCCCTGCTTGTTGTTTGTTGACTGCTTTGAAATGCACGAATTTTCCGGAACATAAAATTCATCTTTCATAATGCTGTATCTGCCGGAAACTTCATTCATTCTGGCCATTCTGTGCCTAACCCACTGGCGCGCTACAAAAATCGGCATTTTCAAATGAAATGTAAAAACAACCTGCTCAAATGGAGAAGTGTGCTGATGGCGCAAAAGATAATCAATCAACGCTCCGTCCTGACTTATAGTTTTTGTTCCTTCGCCATAGGAAACGCGGGCTGACTGTACAATTCTTGAGTCGCTGCCGTAATAGTCAACCAGGCGGACAAAACCTTTATCTAAAACTTGAAATTCCTTGTCCAAAATTTCTTCTGCGGCAGGAACAATGCAATGTGCCATAAATACCTCTTTTTAATTATTTTTTATTTGCTGCGTTTTGCTTCAATTGCCTTTTTTACGCCTTCCGCAAAAAGCTGATTCTGATCTGAACGCTCTGGAACAGAAAACAAAGGACCGCCATCTTCTTCTGAAATACGGTAAAGATTAGAACAGTTCGCGTCATAGGCTGGGCTTGAAGGATTGTTTATCCACCAGTCTAAAACTGAAACAGTACAAAGCGTATACTTTATAAGATTCGCATTTGTGGCGGCAGTAACATCGTCATCTCTTTTTGCGCCAAGAAGCACATCAATTCTTTTTGAAACCGCATTTGGCAAATCGAACGTGTAACGATCCCATGGATTCAAAACCCCAAGCACAGTTTTCTTTCCGGCAGAATTCTCATCGATTCTGCGGACAAGAGTTGTAAGAACACTTCTCATGTAGTCGGTGCGGGCGGCAAGCGGTCTGTACTTTGAATCGTTCACGGGCTTCTGCAAAACCGGAGCATTGAACTTGTAGTTTGGAAGAAAATAAAATTTTATGCGCCACAAAATATTGTTCAAGTTTTCCTTGCCGAATCTGCTCTGGGCATATTCCTTCTGCGAGTAAATTGAATTCACATAGGAACGCAAATAATCACCGAGTTTTTTTGCAAATAAATCTTCATAATAAGAAGCCCAGTCTTCCATTGCAGAATCTAGCTTATCCGGATAAGCTGCAAGTTTTTCGTCCGCTTCAATGTTGAACTTTATGTTCCGGCAGCCTTTTAGAAAATCCTCGATAATCAAAATAAGAACAATCGTCACTTGCAGAGGATTTTCCGGAGCAATAACATTGAATCCATCCTCAAAGTTGTAAATCGGATTGAAGTACGGGAACAAGTCCGGATGCCGCTCCAAGTGAAGAAATCCTGCCTGTGGAAAAAGCTGGTCAAGAATTTTAAGTCCCATATTTACAATTTCATTTTTTTCGCCTGCAACATGTTGAACTTCCTGCTTTTTCTTTTCCTGAGCTTCCTCCTGTTTTTTTTCTTTATTCTTTTTTTCAGGAAGAAGAAGGTCAAACTTTGAAATTCCAAGGAACTTAAGAATTTCCACAATCTTTACTTTAAAGAAATCCGGGAACTCAACAAATTCATCGGAAGACATTCTCATCAAAAGCGGATACATTCCATGAATAATCTGGTCATGCACATAAAGCCATTCAGTTACGCCCTGTTTTACCAACGTCTGAAGCTTCGCTTTGTCTGCATTCGGAAATTCGGCAAGATCCGTGTAAATGTCTTTTATTAAAAGAGAAACCTGCTGCTCGCCAATATAGTAAACCGTAAGAAGCTGCCTGTAGACCGTCCGCACAAAAGGAATGAGCATAGGAACGGTAAGATAGTCCGAAGCATTTTCAACATCCATTGCCAGAATCTTGATGTCGCGGAGTGTCCACTTGCCCACGGTTCTAAGAAACTTAAACTTGAGGTCTGTCTCTGTGGCAATTTTGGCTTTGTATACATCCGGGGAAATCTGAATAAAAGTTTTTATTGTGCCGATAAAAGATTGAATGTGGTCAACGTGGCGGCGCACAATATATTCGCCGAATTTTTTTTGTACACGCTCGCGGTTCTTGGCTGACATTCTATAGAAAAAGTTGAACAGTCCGAAGTCCGGCTTAATATCGCAGCCCGGAGCCATCATTGTTTTGTCCATGAGCTTTAAGTCATGCGCAGAAATTTCAGGCAAATCTTCATCTGTGCGGATTTTCTTTGTAGAAGCCTTGATTCCGCCCACAGCTGCCGAAGAAAACGATGAGCCAAACGATGCGCTCTGAGACGAAATATCCGAAGCAGACCTTCCAGAAGCTTTTACCACAACATCCTGCCTTTTCCTGTTTGCCGGCATATTTGAATAGTCTGCTGGAGATAATTTTTCGCGGAGAACTTCCCCGCCAAGTTTTTTCTGCATAAAAAGAGCCTCATTTGCATCTATTGGTCCGATATTTTTCCGGGTTTTATCAAGTGTGCCGGGTTCAAGCGTCCGCTTTGGACGGTTCTCATTTTCCATAAATACTCCTCAAGAACTGAAAAAAGTTAAAGACGTATCAAGTAATTTTCGGAAATTCCTGCAAGAGATTTGAATGAAACTTTTTCACCACTGGCAGTAATTAAAGTTCCTTCAAAGCTGCCGTATATTGTATGGTACACGCTGCGCACAATTAACGCATTCACATTGTTAACGCAGATTGAAACAGGCGTAAAAACAAGGTCAACCATGTTTTCAGTATCTTGAATAATCCATTTTTTGTCCATGCCAGAATAATGCGAAATAACAACGGGAGGAAGCGGAGTAGGTTTTCCATCATAGAAAAGAACATTGCAGTTGTATTTGTCAGTGTCCACGCTTTCATGCGACTCGGAAGCAAGTTTGAACGCAATTTTCTTTCCATTAATTTCCCCGAATCCAAGTACAGATTTTCCATGAGAACGAAATTTCATATAGGTACGCGTCATGTCAAATGAGCAGACTCCATCAGATTCCGACATGGTTTTAGTTTCACCGCTATTATAAGCAAGTGTGAGAGAACCGTGTAATGGAAGAACAGAACTGTAGCTTGCATAGCTCCGCCTTAAAGTAGGATTTGGACGCACAGAAGTAAGTTCTGCAAACTGGGAATCGTTGAACACTGCGGAAAAAGCTCCACGCGCAGAAGGACGCACAGAATCTCCCTTCAAGTCGAATATAACAGAAAGCCTGTTCTGTTCCCTGTTCCAGCTGATTCTTGTGTAACGCCGCTTGCTGTAGTTTGAAGTTGAAGCCGCTTCAAGATTATGCGGAATAAGCCTCTTTCTCGGTCCCATGAGCGAATGATAGGCAAAACGTTGCGATGTATTTTTATTCCAGAATACAACTTCTGAAAATCCAGCAATTTTTGCGTCTATAAAACTTATGCGTCCGATATATTCCCCGATATTAAACGAAAATATAAGGCGGCTCTTTATGCGAAGGTTTGTTATAAAAGTCGGAAGCGGAATCACTCCATAAGGTCTGTAGACTCCGCGGATGTCAAAACGCCTAGGATGTCCCCTGAATGTACCGAACACTGGCCGCCCATTCAGAACAAATGACGGAGGAATTTCCTGTAAATCTCGTGTGTACATATATATAACTATTTTAACATTACGTGCAGCTAAAGTCTATGGATGGAGGAAAAGCAACTAATTCGTAAGCAAAGCGATTGTATCGCCGTTTTTTACCGCCCTGGTATACCACTCTCCTTTCCTTGCAACGCCTAGGGTTGCCACCCCTAAGAACCTAGCTTGGTGTTTTTATTACTGCTGCTTTTGATTTTTTTATAAATACCTGTCATTGCCGTAGTTGACACGGCAATCTTTCCAACAGATTATCAACCGAGTTTCTTTCAGAAACATCGCAGGGTCAAGCATGATAATGACATTAAATCATAAAACTCAAAATTGAATCCAATATGTTACCTGGCTTTTAGGGCAGCTCTTGCTATGCGGCGGGAAGTTCTTGCTGTTATGGCGGGGTTTATGCAGAGCATCGGGCTGTAGTCTATGTCGTTTTTTAAGACTGTGTAGATTATATTGAGGAGCTTGTGGCAGACAAAGCCCATCGACTGAAAATGCGTTTTTCCTTTGGAAACCTGCGACTTGTAAACAATTGTTATTTCACGGCAGTGGTTTACGGAAACGAATGAAGCCATCCAAAGGCATCTTCTAAGGTAGCCGGAACCGCGCTTGGACATATGGTTTTCGTTCCCAAGAAACTGACCGGACTGCTTTACCGAAGGGTCTATTCCAGCATAAGCGCACAGCTTCTTTGGATTGGCAAAACGGCTTATGTCGCCAATTTCACTTAGAATAGAAGCCCCAAGAACTGGTCCAATTCCCGGAATCTGCGTAATCTTTGTTCCGAACGACTTAAAATGCGATGATATGTGCTTTTCAAGGATTCCAATCTGATTTTGAAGAAGCTCCATCTGGTCCATCATCTGCTTTACAAGAAGCGAAAGTGTCTTGGAAGAAAGCCGGGCGGCAAAAGAATTGCGGGCAAGGCTTATAAGTTCCTGGGCCTTTTTTAGTCCGAACTTTCCGTTGGAAGCCACCTGAAGAAGCTGGGCAAGATTGTCTTCTCCGAACAATGTGATTTCTTCCGGAGTCGTGCAGTGCTTGAGAATTGCAGTAGAAGACTTTCCGAATGTATCCGAAAAAAAGCCTTGGTATTCTGGAAAAATTCTGTCCATCATCACAATTATCTTGCGTTTTAAGTTTGCAACCATATCCACAAGGAAAAACCTCTGTCGGCACAGGTCGCGCATCATGAGCATACGGTCATCCGCAAGCTTTGTTTCTGAATACTGCCCGATTCTGATTACCTGCGCAATTATTTTTGCGTCCACGGAATCTGTCTTTGTTTTTCTGATGTAAAGATTTCGAAGCGCGTCTGACTGGAGCGGATTTATTACGTGGACCGTTGCGTGATTGTCTGCAAGCCAAGTATACAAGTTAAGCCAGTAATGTCCTGTGGCCTCCATTCCGAATTCAAAGTTTTCAAGATTAGAATCTACCGCCGCAAGCTTGTCCATAAGAAACTCGAATCCTTGCTTTGTATTTGTAAATCTGAATGACCTGCCCACAAGAGTTCCGTCTGGCTTCATTATTGCCGCCTGATGTGATTTTTTTGCGATGTCGATTCCAACTATGTACATATTTGCCCCTTGAGTTTAAAGATTGAAGTTTGAAACGGGACTATCCTGCCCGAAAGTAGCCGAGCCAAAGTCCTATTCTTATGTGCGGGCTCAAGTCCCAAGGAGGCGATTAGGATTCTTCCTGGATAATCCAGTTCAAACAGTTTTATAATATACCAAAACGTCCGGGCAAAACAATAACACAGCCGCTTTTCTTCTATATAAAAGATATTTTTTGTTTCAATTTTGGTATGCACATCCTTTTGCCAAAAGATATACACAGTATTGGTTCATGCTTATTCCTTCGCTTTTTGATTCTTCTGCAAGACGTTTATGAAGGCTTTTTGGCAATCGTAGTTTGAATTGACCTGAATATTTTTCAACAGGCAAAGGTTCGTTTATTGAAATTCCGTCTTCAATTGCAGCCTCAAACCATGCTTTCTGCGCATCTTTTGCATTTGATACAGCTTCTTGAATATCGACTCCCGATGAAATGCATCCGGGAAGTTCAGGAAATGAAACAACAAATCCTCCCTCATCTGAATCCGGTTCAATTTCCATTTTATATGGAAGCGACATATATTCTTCAATGCTTTTCATTTTGTTCCTCCTCAACAACTTTCTTGTCCATTTGCACGTATACTTTTTTATAGGCTAATGATTTGGAATTGTAATAGGATTTTTTCCTTGCTTTCTGAATGTAAAATGGCTGCTCCCCACTTTTTGGTGAGTGCATTGTATAACCAAAACTTTCAAGTATCTTCTTAAGTTCTGAAAACCTCATGCCATTTGGCAAAGAACTAATTCTGCTTAGAAGTTTTTCCCACTTCGACATAAAAGAATCCCCTGAAAACAATATAAAAGGTGTCGCCAATGGTGTCAATTCTTTGAGGTCGGTTTTGAAAAATCTGCCGGGGAACCCCAAGATTTAAACATAAGGAGGCTAAGAGATGAAAAAGACTCTTATCGCGGTCGCAGCGGCTGCCGCACTTACAGCAACTTCTGCTTTCGCAGAAATCACATTTGGAGCATGGCTTCGCACATTGACAGCACCTGTTGCTTCAAACGGTGAAGACACAGTAGTTGGAACAGCAAACTCATGGGGATGGGGCGCACGTACAGCCCGTATCGACATCAATGGAGTTTCTGAAGACGGAAAAGCAGGTTTTGCAATGAACGTTTTCAATGATATGTCGATGGATATATCTGCTGGTGATCGTGCTGTTCTTTGGGTAAAACCAGTTGATATGATTAAAATATCTGTTGGTAAATACGACTCTCCGGACAACGGACTCCGCGGCGATTTCTGCTACGGCTCATGGAACTGGCTCAGACCTTATAACTGGGGATTCGATGGCGAAGGACTCACATTCGACGGAATCTGGCGCAAGGGTATGATGATTGAGGCTGATCCAATCGAAGGACTCCACGCATTCGTTGTTATTCCTATGGAAGATGCTAATGCTGATTCTTACTATAAGAAAGCAGAAGATACTTACAGAAATGTTCAGATTGGATTTGGATATGCAATTGATGGCGTAGGTAAGCTCAAGGCACAGTATATTGGTGATGACTCTTACACAACTGATGCAGAAGGCGATAGAGACGAAACAAAGACAACAGGACAGATTGGTGTTGCATTTGACCTTAATGCTGTTGAGAACCTCTACGTAACAGTTGGCGCAAGATTCGGTATCGCAGACAAGGATTATGCTCCTGACTACCTCAAGATGGCGTTCACAGCAGGTGCTTCTTACCAGGTTTCTGACGCCATGAAGTTCTCTGTAGACGGCGGTTACAAGCAGTATCAGGACAAAACTGTTGGAAAAGACGGTGATAAAAAAGACAATGAGTTCTTTGTTGGTGCTGGTGTAGACTATACAATCATGGACGGTCTTAATCTTGCTGCTGATGTTCGCTACAAGAACATTGGATACGGAAAAGAAGGCGATGACGGCGCAATCAGCTTCCTCGTTGGAGTTAACAAGTCTGTTTCTAGCAACGGTTCTCTAGGAATCGGTTTCCAGGGCGCAACAAACGGATGCGGATTTGTTCAGTCAGGCGGAAAAGGTCTTGTTGCTAACGAAGCTGATGACTTCGTATGGGCAATCCCAGTATCTGTAAGCGTTTGGTTCTAGTCGATAAAACGAAGCTGGCTTCGTTTTACCTCTGACAGTTTTGCTAGCAAAACTGTCGGGCAACAGCGCGTAGCGCGAATGCTGGCGAGTTTGCCTTGCAAGCTAGCGGTGGTACTGACCAAAGCATAGACCTCCCGGAAGGGAGGTTTTTTTTTCAATAAGTATACACTGGATGACTACGCTCCAAAAAATCATCCAAGCACAGGAACACAACATAGCTTTTCTTGAGCAAAGAAGAAATTTATTTTATTGAGCGGCATAAGCAAGTAATATAAGCAATTTCATAACGGAATCAATTCCGGGTGCAGCAAGAATTCTATCAGATTGCAGTGGATTATTCCGTCGTCATCCGAAAAATGAGACGGAATGTCATTCTGTATGATTATCTTTGCAAAAAAGTCCTTGGCAAGTTTTAGAGAATCAAGTTCCGCCGCAATTTTTTCAGTTGTGCCCATCTGCCATGCGGACTGAATATACACCCGTCTATCGCCTTTGTTCACGACAAAATCGATTTCTTTTTGTGCGTTTGCGCCTTTTCTTCTATCAACAACAACTCCAATATCAACAGAATATCCGCGCGTAAGCAGTTCGTTGTAGATTATGTTTTCCATAATGTGCCCGGAATCAATCTGCCTGAATCCCAGCCGTGCATTCCGCAGACCAATATCCGTAAAATAATATTTGTTCGGGTAATCAAAATAATGCTTTCCTCTCACATCGTAACGCTTTGCCTCGCTTATAAGAAAATCATCCTTGCAATACCCGATGTAATCGCTTACCGTGTTCGAGCTGAATTTTTCATTCTTTACGCTTTTTATGCTGTTCGTAATATTCAGCGGATTTGTCAAAGAGCTGATAAACGTGCTGAGCAAATTCAGAATGTCGTTCAGCAAATCCGGGCGCTCAATTTTATTCCGCTCTACAATATCCTTTATGTAGACCTCGTCAAAAAGATTTGAAAGATAGTCCTTGAACTGCTCTTCGGTCTTTAAATGCAGAAGATAAGGAAGTCCGCCGTAAATCATATAACGGTCAAAGTTGTCTCGCTTGTCGCCTCCAACCGCCTCATTATATTCTGCAAAACTCAATGGAAAAACATGAATCTGCGAGGAACGGGCGCGGAATTCCGTAGAAATATCCTTGGAAAGCATTTTTGAATTGCTTCCGGTAACATAAACGTCAAGGTTCTTATAATCTTTAAGCTCGTTCAGCATGTCGTATACTGTGATTTCAAAGCCGTCATTGTCCGGATCCGGAACTGAATAGCAGAACTGGATTTCATCAATAAAAAGATAGAATTTCTCCCTGCCTGCAGAAACTGTGTTTTCCACAAAATCAGCAAGGACTATAGGATTTCTGTATTTTGCGTATTTACGCTTGTCGAGCTGCAATGTAATAACGTTGTTTTGGGAAGTTCCGTTTTTGAGGAGATGGTCATAAAAAAGGTCGAAAAGAAGTGTGGATTTTCCAGCCCGGCGGATTCCTGTGATTACCTTTATCTGGCCGTCCCACATATAATCCAATAATTTTCTTAAATATAAATCCCGCTTTATCATTTGAAAGCTATCCTGCACTGAGAATTTACAGCATTTACGTCGTAAGTTCTCAATAAGAATAGGGAAATTTTCTTTTCCTGTCAACAATAAAAGGATAAATGGCTCTACGAACTCTACAGACTAATTCCAGAAAAAATTGCTGTTAGGAAACCGTAGTTGCTGAAACAATCTATTTATTTTGGGACTGAACAAATCAGATAATTCATTTTCGATTAAATCTTCTGCCAGATTTTTATAGTCCAGATTTTCTATTCCGTGGCCGGAAACTAGCCATTTAAACACAAAAAAACCTCCCTTCCGGGAGGCCTATGCTTTGGTCAGTACCACCGCTAGCTTGCAAGGCAAACTAGCAGATTGACCGAGTTTGCCTTGCAAACTAGCCAGCATTCGCGCTACGCGCTGTTGCCCGACAGTTTTGCTAGCAAAACTGTCAGAGGTAAAATGAAGCCAGCTTCGTTTTATCGACTATAACCAAATGTTCAATGCTACAGGAACTGCCCATACGAAGTCATCGTTCTTGCCGTTCTTGTTAGCACCAGCGATTCCTGTAAGTCCGTTTCCGTTTGTTGCACCCTGGAATCCAACTCCGATGTAGCCGTTGCTAGATACGTTCTTTGTAACTCCAACAAGGAAGCTGATTGCACCGTCGCTATCTCCACCTGCATTGCTCTTGTAGCGGAGGTCTGCAGCTGCGTTGAGTCCGTCCATGATTACGTAGTCTACACCAGCTCCGATTCCGAATGCGCTGTCATCTTTTCCGTCTTTTCCTGTGCATTTGTCCTGATACTTGACATAGCCACCAGAAACAGAGAATTTCATAGCGTCAGAAACCTGGTAAGAAGCACCAGCTGTGAACTTCATCTTTTCGTTCCACGCATTATATTCTTTATCTGCAATACCGAAGAAAGCACCTACTGTTACATAGAGATTCTCAACTGCGTTGAAGTCAAATGCAACGTTTACTGTTCCAATCTGCTCGCTGTCTTCTGTGTAAGTTTTTGAGTTGTATTTCCATTCAGGTTCCTCTGATGAACTAGAATCAAGAGACCAAGTTTCATCCTTATATTTGTTAGCAAGCAAATATTCTTTTGTGGTTTCGCCTTTTTTATGCTCAGCATAGCTTCCGAAATAACCAGCCTTGAGAGTACCAAGACCTTCAATTGTATAAGCAGCTGCATACATACCGTTCTTGAATGTATCTTCGATAGTATTTTTTGCATCTTCTGTCGCTGTTTTAGCAACATATTCAGCATTGTTTCCACCCCACTTAGCATTGTATACAGGAAGCTGGATTACTGCTACAAGACCATCAACAGGAGTGATTTTTGCCATAAGACCGTTTGTGTGGCTTCCGTTGAAAGTAAGACCTTCGTCCTCTGCAATCCAGTTGCCCGGTCTGAGCCAGTTCCATGAGCCGTAGCAGAAGTCGCCGCGGAGTCCTGTTTCTCCTCCATCAAACTTACCAAGAGCAAGCTGAACAGAGCTGGCAGGTTTTACCCAAATGTATGCGTTGTCGCCAACTTCAAGAACCTGTGTTGATCCACCAAAAGTTCCGTCTGCATTAACAGTCTGTGCTTTTGTAGCATTGAAGTAAATATCAAGCTTGAATCCAGCGTTTCCGTCTTCTGATGTGCCTGCAACGTTTACTCTTGAAGGTCTAATTCCACCCCAAGAGTTTGAAGTTCCTGTAACAATGTCCTCGCCGTTAGACGCTACGCCTGTGATGCTGCGAAGCCATGCTCCGAATGTGATTTCTGCGAAAGCAGAAGTTGCTGTAAGTGCGGCAGCCGCTGCGACCGCGATAAGAGTCTTTTTCATCTCTTAGCCTCCTTATGTTTAAATCTTGGGGAGCCTTTCGGAGCAAAGGAGAATATAGAGAGATATGGAAAAATCAATTTGATTTAATAATGAAATCAACTTAAAAAGAAAACGAAATTAAGTTAATTTCAAAATGTTTTTAAGTTAAAATCAAAACGAAATCAACTTAATTTTAAAATATTTTTAAGTTAAAAACAAAACAATTTTAAGTTAATTTTTAACTGAATATAGCATTAGCCGCGGACTAAGAAAGGCTGGCTTTTCTGCCATGGAACACTGCCGTTTTTCCTGTTCCGCATTTCTTTGCAAGGGTAAGAAAGCAAGACTTTCAGTGTAAAAGAAAAAAATTGAGAAAATCGCAAATCGGGTTTATAATTAAATATAGGCAGATTTTTAGCATTACATCAGGAGGCTTTTATGGCAGTTACAGCATATTCACTTGGAGCGGCAGAAGAAGTTACAGGAAGCCGGCATATACTTGAAATTGACGGGCGCAGCATAATGATAGACTGCGGAGCTTTTCAGGGACGGAGAGCGGAATCAGACAAAAAAAACAGGGAATTCAGTTTTCCGGCGGATAAAGTTGAAAGCGTTGTTTTGACCCATGCGCATTATGACCACTGCGGACTTCTTCCAGTTCTTATGAAAAACGGATACGACGGAACAATTTACGCAACACCAGCAACAAGAGATCTTGCGAACATCGTTATGATGGACAGTGCTCGCATTCAAGCAAGGGACGCTGAATTTCTTGCAAAGCAGGCAAAAAAGAAAGGCGAGGCTTTCACTTGGAAACCTCTATATAACGAAGCGGACTGCGTAAAGGCGGCAAACCAGATTGTTACGCTGGGCTACAACCGCAAAATGTACATTGCCCCAGATGTTCAGCTTGAATTTTTTGATGCAGGACACATTCTTGGAAGCTCACTCGCCTACTTTACAATTACCGGGCAAAGAAAAAATCAAAAAGTAACAAAGGTAAACACAGAAAGCAATACAAAGCAAAAAATTTGGCACAAACTGTTCGGCACAAGACTTCCTTCAAAAAATGAACCATCTCAAAACACGGACGGAGCAGACGAGCTTAGACTTCTTTACACAGGAGACTTGGGAAGACGGAACAAGCCAATCATAAAAGATCCGGCAACAAACATGCCTGCTCCTGACTATATCTTTATGGAAAGCACTTACGGAAACAGGCTTCATGCGGAAACCTCAAGCACAATGTATGAGCTGGAAAAAGTTGTACGCCAGGCAATCGACTCAAAAGGAAAAATAATCATTCCGACATTTGCAATCGAGCGCGCGCAGGAAATTGTCTATTACCTTCATCTTTTAGTTGACCAAAAAAGAATTCCGCAGATTCCTATTTACATGGACAGTCCTATGGCGGTGAACGCAACCGGAATCTATCAGCTTCATCAGGAGTGCTACGATGCCGCAACCCAGGAAGCGTTCCTTGCGCACCACAAAAATCCGTTCGGCTTTAATTCGCTGCAGTTCATTACAAGCGTCGATGAGTCCAAGGAGCTTAACAAAAAAAGCGGCCCGATGATAATTTTAAGCGCAGACGGAATGTGCGAAGCCGGACGCATTCTTTACCACTTGGCGAACAACATTTCAAATCCAAACAACATAATTCTAATTGTAGGCTATATGTCCGAGCATACATTGGGACGCAGAATTCTTGAAGGCGAAAAGGAAGTGAAAATTCTTGGTGACTGGTACAAAGTGAATGCGCAGGTAAAGCAAATCGATTCATTCAGTGCGCACGCTGACTACAAGGAAAGTACCGAATGGCTTAAGCTCATAGACACAAGCAGACTTAAAAAGATTTTCCTTGTGCATGGCGAAAAAGATGCGCAGGCATATCTTAAAGGCTACCTTGCAGAAAATGGATTTCCGAATGTTGAAATTGTAAAATACGGCGAAACATACAATTTGGAATAATTCAAATGGAAAAAGAAGTTGAAGAAAAAATAATCAGCCTTGAAACAAAGCTTGCCTATATGGAAGACTTTGTAAACCAGCTTCAGGCAGTTTCTGTTGAGCACACAGAAACAATTGAGCGGCTCAGGACTGAAAACAAGCTTTTATCTCAGAAACTGCATGAAGTTTCTGACATCCTTGAAGGCGACATTCCAAACAGAAAGCCGCCGCATTATTAAAAAATTCCCCGGTTGCAAAAACAGCCGGGGATTCTTGTTTTAATGTGACAGACAATTTTATATAAGGTTATAAATTCCAAAGAAAACCAGAACCGCAGCTCCAATCGCAAATATATGGAAAATGCTGTGAGTCCATTTGAAATTCCGCATCATAAAGAATGCAAGGCTTATTCCATAAGCGGCTGCTCCTGCAAACAAAAATACTTTGCTTGAAAAATTCAATGCGATAGTCCCAGAAGCAGCAAGCCCTATAATAATCGCCGCAAAAACTATGTATGTAAAAACAGAAAATGAATGAAGCCTTGCGCCGAACACCGCATACAAAACCAAAAGAAATACAAGAATTCCCCACAGAACAGCACAGGCGGTTGTGGCAGGTCCAGACATTCTTGCAAGCATCAAAGGTGTAAAAATTCCGCCTATAAAGAGATAAATTGCGCAATGGTTAAAAATAGAAAATACTTTTTTCGCCTTTGAAGGTGAAATCGCATGGTAAAGAGTCGCCATAAGATGAAGAACAAAAAGACTTGAGCCGAACACTGCGAATGTTGAAATATAAGTGCTTTTCTGTGCCGCTGGAGCATAAAAATACGCGCGGATAACCAGAAGAACAATCGCCGAAACACTAAGACCTGCTCCGATTCCGTTTGCAATTGAACTTAACACATCTTCGCCAAGTGTGAACGGACGCGGCTGGCGCGCATTGTAAGACAAGCGGGCGTTTGCTTTTTGCGCTCTAAGCTCACGTTTATGCTCACGCTCTGCTGCCTTTTCCTTTTTCTTTTCAGCATCCATAGAATAGTCGACTTTTATCTGATGAATTTTTTCTTTTGCCTGCGCCTTTATAGTTTTTATAGCCGCTTTTCTTTTTGCCTTTAATGATTTTCTTGTGATTCTGCGGGTAATATCGCCCATGACAAACCTCTTTAAAATTAATTGAAACCTCTAAAAACTTAAGTTCGTTTGAGGAAATCCTATGTTTTTATTATACAACATTCCAAGGCTTTTTTAAATACATAAACATCAATACAAAAAAAACACCCGGCATCTTTTTAGACACCGGGCAAAATGAAAGGAGGAAAAAATGAGTAAGAATTAACTTCTATTTTGAGCTGCTTCTTTTCTTTGAAACAACATCAAAGATTACAGCAAGCAAAAGAACAAGGCCTTTTACCGCGCGCTGCCAGTTAGCATCAACACCAAGAATCGACATACCATTATTCAGGATTCCCATAAATACAGCGCCGATTACAGCACCGCCTACAGTTCCTGTTCCGCCGTAAGCAGAAGCACCTCCAATAAAGCATGATGCAATCGCATCCATTTCATAGCTTGTTCCAACTGTAGGAGCTGCAGAGTTCAATCGCGCGGCGCAGACAAGTCCTGCAACAGCTGCAATGAATCCCATGTTTGTGTAAGCAAAAAACATAACGTTGTCTGTGTTTACGCCGGAAAGACGGGCAGCTTTTTCATTTCCGCCGATTGCATAAAGATAGCGGCCTGGAACTGTATTTTGTGTATAGTAAGAATAGATTCCGACAATCACTGCAAGAATTACAAGGATAAGCGGAAGTCCTTTGTCCTGAGCAAGTAGCCAGCCAACAAGCATAATAACAGCGCACAAAACAACCTGCTTTCCCATAAACGAGCCGGCAGAAGACACAGAATATCCCTTTCTCTTTTTTGACGCGCGGCTACAAAGTGCTGATGCCACAGTAACAAAGCAGCAGATAACGGCAATAATCAAAGTTACAATCAAAGTAATCTGCGCATTCTTGTCAACAAGAGCATAATAGGCATCTTCTGAAGCTTCAAAAAGCTCGTCTGTAGCCTGCTCAAGCGCAAGGTCTGGAAGATAGCTGTTGAAGATATTCATGAATGTTGAAGGGAACGGAGAAATTGTCATTCCGCCAAGAAGGATCAAGGCAACTCCGCGCCACAAAAGCATTCCGGACAATGTACAAATAAACGGCGGAATGTGAACATAAGCAATAAAAAATCCGTGCCATGCACCGATTGCTGTTCCGACAATAAGGCATACAA
Organism: Treponema succinifaciens DSM 2489; assembly: GCF_000195275.1. Taxonomy (NCBI): domain Bacteria; kingdom Pseudomonadati; phylum Spirochaetota; class Spirochaetia; order Treponematales; family Treponemataceae; genus Treponema; species Treponema succinifaciens. Next base: position 2,490,970 of record NC_015385.1, read on the forward strand.
TAATCGAAGGAATAACCGGCCAGCCAAGATTTACAATTAAAATTCCTGCGACCGCGCCAACAAGACAAATTACAGAGCCAACAGAAAGGTCAATGTTTCCGCCGGTAAGAATACACAGAAGCATACCAGTTGCAAGAATTACAACCCAGGCGTTCTGGTTTATAAGGTTTGTAATATTTTCCGGTGCAAAAAGCGATCCTTTTCCGAATCCAACAATCAAAGCCTGAAAAAACAGCATGACTGCCAGAAGAATAAAAATCATCGTGTTACCCTTAAGCATTTTCTTTAAGCTGTTTGTATTAACTGCCATATTTACACTCCTAATAAATTTTGGCTATTTATTTTCCGAGCTGATGATGCATGACATGATTTTTTCCTGACTTGCATCCTTCGCATTCATTTCTGCAATCATGCGGCCTTCATTCATAACATAAATACGGTCGCTCATTCCAAGCACTTCCGGCATCTCAGAAGAAATCAGAATTACAGATTTTCCTTCTGCAACCATGCGGTTTATAATGCAGTAAATCTCGTACTTTGCGCCAACATCAATTCCGCGTGTCGGCTCGTCAAGAATCAGAATATCCGGATCCGCAAAAAGCCATTTTCCAAGAAGAACTTTCTGCATGTTCCCGCCTGAAAGATTTCCTACAGCTTCGTCTACAGTTGCGCATTTTGTCCTCATTTCTTTTGATGAATCCTGGGCAACGCGCCTGCATTCGTCAAAGTTGTAGATTCCGTGCTTAGAAACTTTTTCCGGCCTTGCTGAAACTGTGTTCTGCGTGATTGTTTGTGAAAGAATAAGCCCGTTGCCTTTGCGGTCTTCTGTAACATAGGCAATCTTGTGGCTGATTGCTGACTTTACATTCGGAAGCTCAATTTCTTTTCCGTTAAGAAAAATCTGTCCGGAAATATTCGCGCCATAGGAATGTCCAAAAATGCTCATTGCAAGTTCTGTGCGGCCGGCTCCCATAAGCCCCGAAATTCCAAGAACTTCGCCTTTACGCAAATTGAAATTCACGTTGTCGCAAACCTTGATTCCGTCGAAAACAGGATGGTCAACGCACCAGTTCTTGACTTCAAAGCAGACATCTCCGACTTTTGAAGCGCGCTTAGGAAATCTATCTGTAATATCACGGCCAACCATCGCCGCAATAATTGTATTCTCTGAAAAATCGTCTTTGCTCTTGTCGAGCGTTTTTATTACAGCGCCATCTCGGATAACTGTAATTTTGTCAGCAACATAAGAAATTTCATTCAGCTTGTGGGAAATAATAATTGAAGTCATTCCCTGTTTTTTAAATTCAAGGAGCAAATCCAAAAGATGCTTGGATTCATTTTCATTCAAGGAGGCGGTTGGCTCGTCCAAAATCAAAAGCCGAACTTTTTTTCCAAGCGCCTTGGCAATTTCTACAAGCTGCTGCTTGCCAACGCCAATGTCCTTTATAAGTGTATGTGATGATTCTTTAAGACCAACTTCCGCAAGAAGGGAATCAGCCTTATCGAATGTTTCTGCCCAGTCAACCTTGAATTTTGAGCCGCGCTCATTTCCAAGGAACATATTTTCCGCAATCGTCAGAAGAGGAACAAGAGCCAGCTCCTGATGAATAATTACAATGCCCAGCGATTCACTGTCTTTTATTGTCTGGAATTTGCAGAGTTTGCCGTCATAGATAATATCGCCGGAATAAGAGCCGTATCCGTAAATGCCGCTTAAAACATTCATAAGAGTAGACTTTCCAGCTCCGTTTTCGCCGCAGAGAGCATGAATCTCGCCTTCTTCCACAGAAAGCGTAACGTTGTTCAGAGCTTTGACGCCAGGAAACTCTTTTGTAATATTCCGCATTTCCAATAATGCCTTTGCCATTGGAATCTCCTATTTTAAGCCGATTATAAACTTCTAAAAAAGACGGGGCTTTTGACCCCGCCTTGACCATTTTAGTTTTTACTATTTAAGCTGAGCTTCTGTGTAATAATCCAGAATCAACAAGGAGAGCCTTGTAGTTTGAAACATCAGCATAAACTGGATCACAAAGGTATGAAGGAACGATTCCTTTTCCATTGTCATAAGTCTTTGTGTCGTTGATTTCTGGTTTTGTTCCCTGAAGAAGAGCGTCAACCATTCCTACAACTTTTTCTGCCAAAGTGCGTGTGTCTTTGAAAACAGACATTGCCTGTGTTCCCTTGAGCATGTTCTTTACAGAACCAATGTCGCAGTCCTGTCCAGTAACGATTGGGAAGTTTGCCTTTGTGTAGCCAGCTGCAACAAGAGCATTTGTAATTCCCATTGCAACAGAGTCGTTTGAAGAATAGACAGCGTCAAGTTTTGTTCCGCGTGGACCGTATCCGTTTGAAGTGATAAGGTTTTCCATGCGTTTCTGACCTTCTTCTGTAGACCAGTTCAAAGTTGCACACTGTGCTTTTGAAGTCTGTCCTGAACGGCAAACAAGAACTCCGCTGTCAAGGTAAGGCTTGAGTGTGTCCATTGCTCCGCCGAAGAAGAAGTTGATGTTGTTGTCATCTGGAGATCCTGTGAAGAATTCAATGTAAGCAGGGTCAGATTTTGTGCGGTTCTTAAGATTCAGCTTGTCAACAAGATATTCACCCTGAATTGTTCCTACTTTGTAGTTGTCGAATGTTGCATAGTAAGAAACTGAATTTGTGTTCATAATCAAGCGGTCATAAGCAATAACCGGAATTCTCTTTTTCTTTGCACCGTCAAGCGCGTTTTTAAGAGCTGAACCATCAATAGAAGCAACAACAAGAACGTTGCATTTTCCAGTAATCATGTTTTCAATCTGGGAAACCTGAGTTGCAATGTCGTTGTTAGCATACTGCAAGTCAACAACATATCCTGCTTTTTCCAGCTGAGCCTTCATGTTTGCTCCGTCCTGGTTCCATCTCTGCAAGTCTTTTGTAGGCATAGAAACACCTACTTTTGTTCCTTTCTTTTTTGCTGCGAAACATGGAAGCACGAGCGCGCAAGCCAAAAGAACAGCGATAATTTTTTTCATAAGATAAACCTCCTTAAAAATGCATATCTTATTTTTTTAGTTAACAGAACTCCAAAAATGTTCCGTTACGTTCTAGATTGATTAAAGTATACAATATGAAACGTTTTCTGAATTCCCAATTTTCTTGATTATTTTGTTAATTTATGTGATTTTTTGAATAAATCTATAAAAAACGAAAGAAGAACATTAGGATTTTTTTGTTGTAAGAAAAATACAGAACGGCAAGAACGTAAAATATTCCCCGAAAAAAAACTCCGGGCAAGGAGGCTTACATTCCTTTTCCCGGAGCATATTCTACAAAGGTCCCGAGGTTGAACCCTATTGTATAAAAATTAAAAACAGCTATTTCACTCTCTTATAGCCGTAAACAGCCAAGTCTCCAAGCTCTTCTTCTATGCGCAAAAGCTGATTGTACTTTGCCATGCGGTCTGAACGAGATGCAGAACCTGTTTTAATCTGTCCTGAATTTGTTGCAACCGCAATGTCGGCAATTGTTGAATCTTCTGTTTCGCCGGAACGGTGAGAAGTTACGCTTGTATATCCGTGGCGGTGAGCCATTTCAATCGCATCAAGTGTTTCTGTAAGAGAGCCAATCTGGTTTACTTTTATAAGAATTGAATTTGCGCATCCAAGCTCGATTCCTTTCTTAAGATATTCAACATTTGTAACAAAAAGGTCATCGCCAACTAGCTGGCATTTTGAGCCGATTTTGTCAGTAAGAAGTTTCCAGCCTTCCCAGTCGCTTTCCGCCATTCCGTCTTCAATTGAATCAATCGGGTATTTTGAAATAAGGTCTGCAAGATAATCTGCCTGCTGTGCGGAAGTAAGTTTTTTTCCGTCCGCGCCTTCTTTCCAAGTATAATCGTAAATTCCATTCTCATAGAATTCAGAGGAAGCGCAGTCCATTGCGATTTTCACATCTTTTCCAGGCTCGTATCCTGCTTCTTTTATCGCCTTTACGATTGTATCAAGAGCATCTTCTGTTCCGTCAAGCTTAGGAGCAAAACCGCCTTCATCGCCTACAGCAGTTGAAAGTCCGCGCGCCTTTAAAACAGCCTTCAAGCTATGGAAAACTTCTGTTCCCATGCGGATTCCTTCCTTAAATGAAGAAGCTCCAACCGGGCGAATCATAAATTCTTGGAATGCAATAGGAGCGTCTGAATGCTGACCGGCATTTATAATGTTCATCATTGGAACTGGCAATGTGTAAGTGTTTGTTCCGCCAATGTAGCGGTAAAGAGGAATACCAAGATAAGCTGCGGCAGCTTTTGCCACTGCAAGTGAAACTCCAAGAATTGCATTTGCGCCAAGCTTAGACTTTGTTTTTGTTCCGTCAAGCTCAATCATTTTTTTGTCAATCGCACGCTGCTCGAGTCCGCACATTCCAATAAGAACAGGAGCAATTACTTTGTTAACATTTTCAACTGCCTTGAGAACTCCTTTTCCCAAGTAGCGTTTTTTGTCTCCATCGCGCAGCTCAAGTGCTTCGTTTTCACCAGTAGAGGCTCCAGAAGGAACTGATGCTCTGCCAAACGCGCCGCTTTCCAAAATAACGTCAACTTCTACCGTAGGATTTCCGCGAGAATCAAGAATTTCACGTCCGACAATTTTCTGAATTTTACAACCGCCCATAATTTCCTCCTGGGATAAAAAAATAGTTAGCTAATGCTAATTAATTTAAATATAATAAAATCCAGTGAATTTTTCAAGTTAAAACCAAAATTTTTTCAGAAAATTTATTTTCAACGGTGGACAATTATCTTGTTCTCAAAATTATTGAAACAAACAGGCAAAAAAGCTATAATTTGCAATCATGATAAATCCATTAGCACAAGAATTAAATGACGCGCTCAAAGGCACAACGCCAGGCGAGCTGCTTTCTGATGTTGGAACAAGACTTTACTTTCCAAAGGGAATAATCGCACAAAGCGCAGAAGCCAAAAAACTTGGAAAAACTGCGAACGGAACAATCGGAACAACTGTTGTTGAAGGCAAACCGATTATGCTTCCTTCTATAAAAAAATATGTGCCGGACTTAACTTCTTCAGAACTTGTAGGATATGCGCCGACAGCAGGAAATCCGGATTTGCGTGCAATGTGGAAAGAATCAATTATCCGCAAGAATCCGCTTTTAAAAGACAAAAAATTTTCATTGCCGGTTGTTGTTCCGGGACTTACAGCGGGAATTTCTTATCTTGCTGACCTTTTCCTTGACGAAACAAAACCGCTTGTCGCAGCAGATCCGTCTTGGGACAATTATGTTCTTATAGCTGAAGCGAGACGTAACGCAAAATTCGTTCAATTTAAAATGTTCAAGGACGGAAAATTCAACATTGAAGGATTGAAAGAAACGATGCAAAAACAGGCTGAATCCGGCTCTGTCCGCATTCTTTTGAATTTTCCACAGAACCCTTCAGGATACAGCCCTACTTCAGGCGAAGCAAAGCAGCTTGTTTCAATTGTAAAGGAAATTGCAGAAAAAGGCGCAAAAGTAATGGTTTGGTGCGATGACGCATATTTCGGACTGAACTACGAAGACAACATTGAAAAACAGTCGCTCTTTGCATATCTTTGCGACCTGCACGAAAATGTTCTTGCCGCAAAAATTGACGGACCTACAAAAGAAGATTTTGCCTGGGGATTCAGAACTGGATTTATAACTTTTGGCTGCAAAGGACTTTCTGACGCGCAATACGAAGCTCTTGTAAAAAAGCTCATGGCTGCAATCCGCTCGTCAGTTTCATGCGCGGCAACTCCGTCTCAGTCGCTGATTTTAAAAGCCGCATCAGATGGAAAACTTGAAGAAGAAAAAGCTGAATTCCGCAAAATTCTTGAGCGCCGTTATAAACTTGTGCGTGACTTTGTTTCCACACACGAAAGCAAATTTATAAAGCCGCTGCCATTCAATTCAGGCTACTTTATGTCATTTGACACAATGAGCATTGATGCAGAAAAATTAAGACAGAAACTTTTGAACGACCGCGGAATCGGAACAATTTCCATAGACGTAAAAACTTTAAGAGTTGCATTCTCAAGCCTTGATGAAGAAAAAATCAACATTGTTTATCAGGCGATTTACGACATTGCGGATGAACTTGGAAAATAAAAAATTTCTTGCAGTTATAGCCGCGCTGATTTCTCTTTTGCTTGCCTCCTGTAAAAATTCGGGAAGCAAGCCATTGATTATCTGGACAGACAATGCGGAAATTGTTTCTTACGTTGAGCTTTTTAACGCCACACACGAAGACATAAGCGCATTTGCAGTCTACAAAGATGAAGCCGCGCGCTCACTTCCACCTGCAAAAGACGAGCTTACTCCAGACTTGGTTGTAGGCTCCTGGCTCAAGAATTCCGCAACACGAAAATATTTTCAGCCGTTAGATTATCTTTTTCAAGAAAAAAGCCTTAACCGCACTTTGTTTTACAAACAGCTTCTTGAATACGGACAAATAAACGATAAGCAATATCTTATTCCCATAAGCTTTAATTTGCCCGCAATGATTTTCAGCAAAAAAAATGAAGGCTTTGTAGAATCAGAGCATTTTTTAAATCTTGAGCAGATAAGAACTTTTTCAACAGCATTCAACAAAAAAAATAAAAACGGCACATACACAGCGATGGGATACGCGCCTTCTTGGGACACAGATTTTATGTATCTTGTAACAAAACTTTACGGAGCCGCCTACCATGAAAAAGGAACAAGTTTTATATGGAACGAAAAAGCGATGGAAACTTCAATTTCCGAAATGCGACAATGGACAATCGCGCGTAATTCCAGCACTTCCGCAGAGCAAAACTTTCAGTTCCGCTATCTTTATATGCCGGGCTACAAGCAGGTTGCCACAACACGATGCCTTTTTTCGTATACAACCAGCGATAAGCTTTTTACGCTCACAGATGCGCAGATTACAGACCTTTCTTTTAGATGGATTGAACAGGACAATAAAATTCCTGTTGAAGACAATATTCTGACAATCGGGCTTTACAAAAAATCCGAGCATTCAGCGCAAGCCGAAGAATTTATTTCATGGTTTATGAAAACCGAAACTCAGCAGCTTTTAATTGAACGTACGGAAAAAATGAAGCTGGACACTGAAAACTTTGGAATTGCAGGCGGATTTTCTACCTTGCGCGAAGTAAACGAAAAATTTTATCCAGCATTCTACAGGCATCTTTTAGGAAATATGCCGCCGGAACAATTTATAACATTGCCGAATATTCTTCCATATAGATGGAACAGCTTAAAATCAAATGTAATAATTCCGTATTTAAAAGACAACACAAAAACTGAAAATTCAGGCGCAGTTCAGTCGCTTGAAGAAAGAATCGCGGAATGGACAAAGCAGTTCTACTAATATCTTAAAGCAAAAGCCAGCTAAACTTTTTATTTTAAATTCCGATACATAAGATAGTGCAAAGAAAATTGCTTGCACTAAACTGAGGGTAGACTTATGTATTCAAATGGAATCAGCCTAAACGCGGCATCTTACAGAACTCTTTTCTCTACTTCTTCAGGCTCGCTCTGTGTTCCAGTAAAGCCTAGCGCAGTCATATATTCTCAATTTGACTACGTGCATGGAACCGCAACAGAGCATGGCCAGCGCGGAGTTCCAATAAACCGACTGCGCATTTTAAACACACTGATTTCCCAGCTTGTTTCCATGAAGCAAAAGCCAGCCCTTTCAGAAGAAGAAGCCACTGGACTTTCCGAAGAACAAAAAGACGAGCTTATAAAAAGCTACCAGCAGCAAATAAAAACTGCAATTGCCGCCAGCAGCGCACAAGGACAGGCAGCTTATGGACTTGCAGGTCTTATGCCAGAAGCAGGCGCAGTTGTTTCTGTTTCTGCGTAAAAATTACGCCCAGATAAACCATAGCAAAGCAGATGCAGCGGCTGTTGTAATAAGCGTGAACGGAACACCGATTTTAAGCCAGCCGGAAAATTTCATAGGATAATTTTCTTTCTTTAAAATTCCCATTGCAACAATATTCGCGCTAGCACCAAAAGGAGTAAGGTTTCCGCCAAGGCAGCTTCCGACCAAAAGCGCAAACATAAAAAGCTCCGAATTTATTCCAATTTGAGCCGCCATTCCGCCAGCAACAGGAAGCATCGCGATTATATAAGGAACATTGTCAACAAATCCGCTTACAATAACAGAAATAAAAAGGATTACAAAAAATCCCGCAACTTTGGAACCACCAGTGACATTCACAAGCAAATCGGCAAGGTCATTCAAAAGCCCGGTTTCTTTTATTGCGCCGATTACAACAAAAATTCCAAGCAGGAAAAAAATTGTTTCCCAGTCAAGCTCCTTTACAACTTTTGCAGTTTCGGCATTTGTTTTTTTCTGAAACAACTTGAACCAAAGCAAACTCAAAATTCCAATCGACAATACTAAAGTTCCGCTCAAATACTCAAACCTGGTATTTACAAACGAAACTCCGGCAAGCCCAAAAATCATAAGCAAAAGGCAAACAAAAGGAACCCAGGAAATGACTTTTTCGCTTTCAACCAGAACTTTGTTTTTTCTATTTTTCGCAAAGAAAAAATAAAAGAAAACGCATCCGGCAACCATTCCAGCCTGAATTATAAAGAAAATAGAAGGTTTATCCGAATAAAAGAAGAAGTCGTTGAAACTGTATCCAGCATAGCTTGCAAAAATCATTGAAGGCGGATCTCCAACCAAAGTCGCAGTTCCTTCAAGATTGCTCATAACGGCAAGTCCCATCATAAAAAATGTAGGATTCGTTTTCAGCTTTGAGCAAAGCGCAAGTCCAATCGGAGCCATAACAAGAACCGTAGCAACATTTTCAACAAAAATTGAAATTATTCCCGTCATCGCAAGAATCGCAACCATCGCAATGCAAGTGTTCCGGCTTCTGTTCACAATTTTGTCAGCGATTTTTACTGGAACTTTTGAATAAATAAAAAGAGAGGCAATAATCATGCTGCCAAGGTAAATCATAATAACGTTCCAGTTTATGATTTCAAATAAAGAATGATAAAGCGCGTATATTCTCTGCGGAAACCAGCCTTCAAGCGCAACCACATCCTGCGGAAGCGGGAAAATCTGCCCCGGAAAAAAAGTCGCAATAATAACAACAAGAACTGCCGCTCCAGTTGTAAACAAAACTTTTTTATTCTGAAATAAAATCACAAGCGCATACATCAAAACTGCAATAAGCGCAACCAAAGTTTTCATGCTAAACATATTTTCTCCAAACTATCTATTTAAAATATCTTGCAGTAAGGGCATCAGCAAGGCAACTTGCTTTTCGGATTGTCTGAAGAACAAGCGGCACAAAAACAGGAATTATCGATTTTATTTTTTTTATTCCTTTTGCGTTTCCAAATGTTCCGCGGATAATCTGTGTTTTTATAATGCCCGAAAATTCATCTAAAAGCAACGGTATAAATCTAAAAATAATTCCAACTATTAAAACAACGCTTCTGACAGGAAATTTAAAGAAAGTAAGAGGCTTTAAAATAGCGGCGATTCCATCCATAACCTGTCGTTCATCCGCAGTAAAAATATAAGTTCCAATCGCAAAAATGGCGCAGACTGAATGAACAAAGGAAGCTGCAAAAAGCAAAAGTTTCCGAGGCGTGACGAAAATCATTTTCCAGCTGAAAAGGATCCTGTCTCCTTCATAAACTGGAAAAAGGATAATTCCAAGCAAAGAAAAAATTACAATCCAAGGAACAAGCCTTGCAATTATTTTAAAGGCATTTTTTAGCGGCGATTTTGCAAGAATAGAATACAAAATGTTTACAAAAATCATCGCAATGCAAGCCGGGAACGGAAGTAAAATGGAAACAAAAAACAAAATAAGAAATAAAAATGTTTTCTTGCCTGCGGAAAGCGAATTTATAAACGAAGGAGGAATTTTTTCGGGCGAAGAAAAAACTGAAGACGCTTTGGAAATTTTTTCAAGCATCAAAGCGTTTTCAATTAAATTCATTTCCCTTAAATTACCCAAGACTGAATCAGAATTTTCTTCACGCTTAGAAATCAAATCTTCCCAGCGCAGTCTGAAATCAGCAGCTTCCGCTTCCTGAAATCTATGCGTACTAAACAAAACGGTTTTTCCGCTTTCAGCTAGCTTTCTAAAAGACGCAAGGAGATTTTTTCTTGAAACAGGATCTAAGCCAGCAGTCGGCTCATCAAAAATCAGAATGTCGCTGTCAAGAGCAATAAGTCCCGCAACAGAAAGTTTTCGTTTTTCACCGCCACTAAGCGAAACAATCGGAAGATTTCCGTATTTTTTGTAATCAAGTCCGGCAAGTTCCATGGATTTTTTTACACGCTCAAAAAGTTCCTTGCCTTTTATATTTTTATTTTTAGGACCGAACGCAACATCATCCGCGGAATAAGGTTCAAACAATGCAGCCTCGCTTTCCTGCAAGCCAAGAACAGGACGGCTCAAAGCATAAATTTTTCCACCTTGATTTTTTTTGAGACCTGCAAGACATTCAAACAATGTTGATTTTCCGCAGCCGCTCGGTCCAGTCAAAGCAACAAGAGTTCCCTTTTTCAACTCAAAAGAAATATTTTTAAAAACTGAAAAATCGCCATAAGAAAACGAAAGCTCCTGAACTTTTAAAGATGTTTCTGCAGATTTATTTTTTTCTGAATTTAAACTTTTAAATGAAGTGTACTCTCCGTCAATTCCGAAAATCGATTCAAAAATATTTTTAGTTTCTTTAAATTCTTTTGGCGAGCCGTCGAAAATTACCTGCCCCTGATCCATAACGATGATTCTTTTTGCAGCCAACGCTTCGTCCAAATCATGCGTAACAGAAATAACCGTGTGCCCTTTTTTATTCCAAGCATTTACAAATTCTACAAGCTGATTTTTTGAATCCGGATCAAGCATTGCCGTGGCTTCGTCAAGAATCAGCAAATCTGGAAAAAGCGCAAGGATTCCGCTGAAAGCAAGCCGCTGTGTCTGCCCTAAGGAAAGCTCAAAAGTTTTGCTCAAAGCTTTGTCCACAAGAGAAACAACAGAAAGACATTCGATTGTACGCAGTTCAATTTCTGATTCCGTCATGCTGAGATTCTGCGGACCAAAAGCTGTATCGCGCTCAACAATTCCGGCTACAATTTGCTCTTTTGGTTGCTGAAAAACAATGCCTGGAAGAATTCCGTTTTGCTTTATGACTTCACCTTTTAAGGGCTCAAAAAATCCTGCAATAAGCCGGGCAAGCGTGCTTTTTCCAGAACCGTTAAGTCCAAGAATTGCAATATATTCGCCTTGGCTTACAGAAAAATTTATATTGTCGAGCGCAATTTTATTTGTGTGAGGATATTCATAGTAAACATTTTTTAGCTCAAGCAACGGCATTTTCAAAAAGTCCTAGCTGGAAAAAAAGGTTTGCTTCCCAAACTCGAAAGCTCATAAAAAATACATTCAAATCCGATGTTTTTTGTTAAATTTAACATCGCAAATGAAGGTTTTTGTCCGCCGCGAGGTCTAAAACAGCTCCCTGGATTTATAGTAAAAACTTCACCAAGTTTTTCAGCCGCAATATGAGTGTGGCCGTAAAGCGCAATTTTGCAGTTGCTTTTTTTTGCCGCGGAAATAATTTCACCAGTTCCAAGATAAAGGGAATTTCTGTGTCCATGCGTAAAAAAAATTCTTTGCCCGCAGGCTTCAAGCACATTAAAAATCGGAACTTTCCACTGAACATAATAAGGCTCATCGGAAAGAACATTTCTAACAGGATAAAGGTCTGCATCATTGTTTCCTTCGACAATTCCAATTACAGGCGGAATAATAGCTTTGATTTCAGCTTCATCAACGGCATTTGAAATCAGCTTGGAAATATCACAAATTCCGTCGCCGCAAAAAACAAGGGCATCGCTTGCAACTCCAAACTGACGCAAAATCAGCAAAAGATTAGAATACGCGCCATGAGAATCAGACACCACAAGAATCCGGGCAGAATCTTTTGTTGCGAGTTTTTGTATTTCTTCACGGCTGCCGATAAGCAAAGATTCGTCTTGTAAAAGTGTGTTCAATTTATTCCACCGAATTTAAAATTACAAAATGGTTTCTTGACTGAATTCCAGTTTCGCTGTCAACATAGCGGGCAACTTTTCTTTTTCCTGCCACAGCCTGAACATGATAATAAAGATCACTGTCCTGCGGAAGAACAAACGGAAGCTCCGCGGCATACTCAACAGCCGAAATCAAAAGCGCCAAAGTGTCATCGGCTTCATTTTTATTTTCTTCATCGCCAAACTGAATTCCAGCCGTATATTCATGGTCAATTACAAAGTTGCAAGTGAATTCCTGTCCCAAAACATCATCCTGTGGAAAAATCGAAAAAACATTGAACGGTGGATTGCCATCCCATTCTTCTTTTATCCTTGCAAGCGGAGAATGCGTATTTTCTGGCGCGCCAAGAAGAACGATTCCATGTACATTGTTTTTTTCGATTATATCACGCAAACTAGAAATTCTGCCATGCAAATCATCTGGAAAAACAATCGGAAGAACAAGACCTCCGTTTTCTGTAAGTCCAAATTTCTTCTCCAAGGAATTTATCGCTTTTTTTACAAAATCATCATCATTGAAACCATATCCAATAAGAACGCAGACGAGTCCATTTTCACTTGTCCAAAAATTTTCTTTTAATTCAGAGAAACTTTCGCGCGGCTGAATTTCAATAGAGTCGTCTGAAGCAATTTTTATGCTGGGAACATCTTTTTCTTTGCAACCTGAAAAAATAATCGCAAAAGCAAAAAAAAGAAGTTTTCCCATAAGAACAATTTTCTTTTTTAATTTCATTTTTTAAAATTCCATTCTATAAAACAAACAAACCCCGCTGCAAAAATAACAACGGGGCGCATTTTGGGTTACTTTACAAAATCACAAGTTTTCCGTTAATAAATCAGTCTTCCCAAACAATTGTAATAGCAACCGAGCCTCTGCCTTTATTAGAGCCAGATTTAGAACCCGCACCCGGCTCAACACTTGTTGTATTTATTAAGTTCATTCCCATGGATTCATTCTCTAATCCTTTTCCAGAAACTGCCGCAACTTTTTCCGCATGAGGATTTGAAGGCCTGCTTGCTGTAACATCAGACTTGCTGTCCTGACCTGCAAAAACTGGAACTCCATTTTTTTCTCCAACTTCCGCGCTGGAAGTAAACGGAGTTGATTCTGGATGTTCTTCGGCAGCAACGTTTCCGTCAGAAGTTTCATTTGCAGAAGCAACTGTTCCTGCATTGCTTTCTTCAGATGGAGCAACGTCGGTAGAATTATCCTCGGATTTAGCGACTTCCGCAGAAAAAGCTTCAGGACCGCCAAAACTTACAAGTCCCTGCGTAACAGAAAGACGTCCGGAAGAAGTAACTTTGAATTCTGTTCCTCTTACTGAAGCTGTTGCAACTGCGGAACGAACTTTGAATCCAACTTTTCTTCCATCAGAAGAAGAAACATTTGCTTTAAGCGAGCCGGAATCAATATAAATCTGAGTTGAATCCTTGTTTTCCATTGCGACCATGTTTTCAATTGTAATTCTTGTCAACGGTCCCAATGTAAAATTTGTTTCTTTTACAGAAACTACAGCATTTGATTTAAATCCAGTTGAAATAACGGCCCCTCTTTCCTGAATAATATCGCCCTCTTCAACAGGAATCCACATTCCGCCTTCCAGAATTTCAACTTTGCCTTCAATGCTTACAAATTTAGCTTCCAAAGCAGAAGCTGAAAAGCCCGCAAAAACTGCAAAAGCAAGCAACGGCAAAAACTTAAAACTCAATTTCATACAACACCTCCTAAAATTTTACGGCTAAAACGAAATAACCGCATTAAGCGCAATTTCTGTTCTGCTGGAATCACTTGAATCTCCTGAAAAATGGCTTGCAAAAAGCGTCAAAGCAAGATCAGAGAACAAGTAATATTTTGCATTTCCATAAACTTGGAAACCATAATAATCAAAAGCATTATCATCCCTGTCAAGGAAAACAGCATCTCCGCCAACAGCACAATAAAGTTTGTCAATTGGAACTATAGATGCAAACAATCCAGCTTTTGAAATTCCTGAATAAATCGGTTCATCAGCCGAAAGGCAGGCAGTAATCTGTGTAAATCCAATAAACGGAACAAAAGGACCTCTGTCTCCAGAAGCATAAGAAGCAGAAATAGTAACAGAAGAAGACTTAAAATCCGGGAACAAAGAAATGTTGGCTCTTCCCAAAAATCCAAAATCAGAAAAATCTGTAGAGCTTGCAGTTCCGCTCAAGCCGTAAAAAAGCATAGGAGCAAGCGGTCCGTCTAAGCGCAAAGTTCCATAAAAGCGGTTGTCTTCATCTTTTGGAGAATCGGCAGGGCCTTCTGTGTCCCAAAATCCAAGTCCTTCCAAAGAAATTGTCTGGTTAAACAATAAATACGGAAAGCTGATTTTTACTCCGCCTGCTATATAGGGAGCGCAAAAATCATAGAAGTCATTTTCATCATCTGGAGTCCATTCATAGCCACTGCTGTTCATAATAGAAATATTCTTTAAATTCAAAAGCCCTGTGTATCCGCCGAAAGCAGAAACATCAAGCCAGGAAGCGGAAAACTGCGCAGAAGCTCCGTCAAGCGATTGGGCAAAAACAGATTGCGAAAGATCCGGCAAGAAAAGGCGGCCTGCATCCAAGAAGAATTTTCCAGCAGAACACTCCATAATAGAAGAAAATTTCAAAACATTTAAATCTGCAATAAATTCATTTTCACTATTCTCATGGTCGCCAAAGATTTTTTCATAGCTATGGCTAAGGCTGGCTTCTAAAAAAAGAAATGTTGTGCCTTTTTTATTGAAAGGAATTTTTGCAAGCGCAGAAAAAGCCTCGCTTTGCTTTAATCTAGGCTCTTTGTATTCCTCACCATCAAATTTCAAGTCTGTGTTATCGCCCAAAAAGAAAGAAAGTTCAGCAGAAAAAGCAAACACCGAGAAAACTGAAAATAAAATAACGGCAAAATATTTTTTCATATTCATGCTAGTTTCTCACCTCATAAAAATCAATGCAGTCTGTAACGACATTAAGAAATTCCCTGCCAGTCGGAATGCGTTTTGGATCAAAAGAAGTCGAAATTACGCCGCCATTGCGAAGTTGTTTAAAGGCGTAGCGCGGACTTGGAAAAAACTTCATCATAAGACTATCTGGAACATTCCAAGTAAAATAGCACAGCCAGGCAAGATTTTCAAAGTTGATAAAATCATCTGCGGAAATCTCTGCTTTTATGGCTGGTTTAGAATACTGTTCTCCTATTTTTTTCCAAGCATCGACAGCATCTTCTTCTGAATCATCATCTGAAATATAGCCCATTGCGACTGCTGTAAAATACGCGGCAGTTCCGTAAGTGAGCTTTTCAGTAGATACAGTTTTCTCCACAATTTCCGCAGACTGAGAAAAAACAGCCGAAACAGAAATGAGAGCAAACAGAAAAATCGAAGTAAAAAGTTTCATACCACTCCTCTAAAAATAATGTTCGCAAATGTTCATTTACAAGAAATTATACTATATGATATAGTTTTTGTCATGGTAATGAAAAATAAATTCAAAGAATTTTTTAAAACTAAGATAGAACTGATTATTATGGCAGTTTTTGCGCTTTTGAGCGTAATGGCAATTCAGACAAGCCTTTTTCAAAAGCTCGACTACAGGCTTTATGATTCAATGCTAAAAATAACAAAAGAAATCGAGGCGCATCCAAACATTGTAATTGTCGATGTTGATGATGAGTCATTGGGACGCGTTGGCTCTTGGCCTTGGACTCGCGACATTCTGGGAAACGCCTTAATCCGCATGAAAGAATTCGGCGCAAAACAGGCTGTATTCGATATTGAATACATTTCACCTTCTTCAAAAGGTGTAAACGAAAATTTAAGCGACACAGTAAACAAGACTTTTATAGACGGCGAGCAGGCAATTTCAAGTTCAATTTCGGAATTTGCGAACGGAATTGAAGGTGGAACTGTAAACGCGAAAAATGCTCATGAACACGCGGAAAATCTTATTTCAAATGAAATCGATGGAATTCTTTACGAAATGCAAAAGGAAATCACTTCCGGTTTTGAGCTTGACTACGATGATTTTTTTGCAAGATGCGTTCAGTTCTTTGGAAATACTTCTCTAACCGTAAACATGAGGCACATTGCGCAAAAAGGCGATGAATCAGAGGAAAATTATGCCAGAACAAGATTTCTTTTTAACAATGTAACAGACGAAAAAAATCTTATTCAAAAAGGAAATATTTATTCAGTAAAAGAAGAAGCAAGCCAGGAACTTGGATTTACACCGGCGCTTCATAAAATTCTTTCACGAGCGCAAGGACTTGGATTTACAAATGTTATTGTAGACAAAGACGGAATCAGGCGCAGAATTGAGCTTTTGAATTTTCAGGACGGAAAATATGTCGGGCAGCTTTCTTTTGCGCCGCTTATGAAGATTTTGGATGTTCAGTCAATGGAAAGAACTTCAAATTCAATAATTCTGCAAGGCTTAAAGAATCCGAATTCGGATTCACGGTACAATATTTCAATTCCGCTGGATAAACATGGACGGATGCTGATAAACTGGCTTCATGAAAGTTACGTTGACAGCTTTAGACACGTTCCGGCATACTTGCTTTACAATCTTGATCTTGCGGAAAAACTTATAATAGAAAATCTTGCGGATATAAAAAATGCCGACTTATCGTCGCTTTCCGAAGAAGATGCGGAATACATTTTAAATGCAATGTATTTTGAAGACGAATATGAAAAAATTTCAAATTCAAAAAAACGTCTTCTATTAAAATGCCGCGGATTTGACGAGGAAGGAAATGCAATAAGAGGCGGACTTTCTGAAGAAGACTACGAAAAATATTTTTCAGCCAGAACAGAATTCTTTAAAAATCTCAAGGAATTTTCTGATTCATTTGCAACAGTTCAGGGATTTGATCAGATTCCTGAGCTTTCGGAACTTTCAAAAAGCATTGAATTTTACCTTCGCGACTTTGAAATATTAAAAGGCAGTATGGAAGGCTCGTTCTGCATAATCGGAAACTCGGCGACCTCCAGCACTGATTTGGGAGTAACGCCATTTTCAAAGCAATACGCAAACCTTGGACTTCACGCAAACGTTATAAACACAATTCTTCAGAAAAAATTCATACGCGAAATAGATTCACTTTGGGGACTTGCATTCTGCGTTGTTTTCATTTTTCTTACAATGTGCATAACAGCAAAATTCAGTACAGGAAAGAAAAACTTCACAAGATTTTTATACGTAATTGTTCCTGTTGTTCTTTTTTATATTTTGATGACGCAGTTCAACATTTATGTTCCGTTTGTAATTATTTTTGCATTTTCGTTCCTCAACTATTTTGCTGGAATAATTGTAAATTTCCATGCTATAAACTCAGATAAAAAATTCCTCCAATCAACATTCAGTGCTTACGTTGCTCCTGCTGTTGTAGACGAAATTATCAAGAATCCGGAAACAGCACAGCTCGGCGGAAACAGCAAAAATATAACCGCGCTTTTTTCAGACGTAAAGACATTTTCTGGATTCACAGAAGCTGTAAACAATGCGGAAGGCGAAAGCAAAGGTGCTGAACGGCTTGTTTCAATTTTGAACGGATACCTTGGAGCTTTGAGCGACGCAATAATGGACTGCCACGGAACAATCGATAAATATGTAGGAGATGAAATTGTTTCGTTTTTTGGCGCGCCGGTTGACGACGATGAAAATGCGTTCCATGCGTGCCTTGCGGGAATAAGAATGCTTCAGGCAGAAGCAAAATACAACGAAGAAAACAAAGATAAGCTTCCGATAAATCCGCATACAGGAGAGCCGTTCTATTTGAATTCCCGCGTAGGAATAAACACAGGAAACATGGTTGTTGGAAACATGGGCACAAAAAAGAAGCTCAATTATACAATCATGGGAAACAACGTAAACCTTGCGTCCCGTCTTGAAGGAACAAACAAAGTTTACAATTCCTGGATAATGTGTTCGGACAGCACTTGGAACGCCGCCGACAACGGAGCAAACAAAGGTCTTTTAGCCGCGCGGAAGTTCGACTTTGTGCGTGTTGTGAACATTGAAAATCCTGTTCAGATTCACTGCATTCTAGGACTTAAAGATGAACTTCCGGCAAAGCAAATTGAAGCAGCGGAAATTTTCAACGAAGGAATCAAATGGTATCTAAAGGGAAATGATTTTCCTGACACTCCAAAAGATCCGGAGGATTTCAAGAAAGCGTACCAGTTCTTTAAAAACGCAAAGGAATGCTTTCCGCAGGATATGTCGTCTGATGTGTTTATGAAACGCTGCAGCTACTTCTTAAAATACGGTTCCGGCGAAAAATGGGACGGCGTTTTCACAATGAAAGAAAAATAATATTGCTTCTTGCATCAAGTGCAAGAATGCAGCAAAAACAGTCAAAAACAAAAAAAATCCGTGTCAGTGTAATTGGCACGGATTTTTTTATTCAGCCTGAAATTTGATTTTTTATAAAATCAGCATTCAAGCTATTTAATTAAAACTACATTCTTTTTAAAGTTATAGGACCATCTGGACTGTCGTTAACCTTAATTTCTTTGTCAGACAATTTGCAAGACACTGTTACGGTTTGGCCGTCTTTTTTTTCATCTGTAAATTCCAAAGTACTTCCTGAAACTGTGCCTCCTAAAACATAAGGGTCGTCTAAACCATTCTTGCTTGAACATGTATGCTGTTCAAGATTGCAAGCTGTGCCATCAACAATTATTATATAAGCTACTGCTGACAGTTCTTCACTATCTGCTTCAGCTTTTGCAAAGGCATAAAGATTTCCTTTAAGTTTTTTCATTCCATCTATGCTTCCGTCTGACTTAATTGTAGCAATTAAATCCTTACCGACACCTTCAGGTGCTTTTACTGTCAAAGTTGAACCAGAAACTGAATAATCACATTCATCAGACTCAATAATATTGTCGTTGTTTTTGTCAACAGCTCCATTTTCAAAGTCATAAGCAAGTTCAGTATATTTTACTTTTTGTCCATTAGAATCAAAAGCAAACATACTAACCCGGATTTTCGCTTTGTTAATTGATTCTGAGGTATATTCCTTTTCTTCAAAGTCAATTGAATAATAAGTTTTTCCTGCAAGAATATTTTTTGTAGAAGAATCTTCTGATGATGACGAGCCTGAACCAGACGAATTTCCAGAACTAGAAGAGCCACTGCCACCCGATGAACCTCCAGTTTCGCTTCCAGAAGATGAGCCTCCAACCGTCACATCATCACTAGAGCTTCCGCCATCACTGCAACCTGCAAATGCAAGCGCAAGGACCATAGCTGCCAATACAGCTGAAATTTTAGCAAACTTTCTCATAAGTTCACTCCTTAAAATAAATAGATTCCGCTGAAAAAAATTCAGCAACGCCTATTGTACCCCCCCCCGGATTTGTCAAGTACTTTGAGGAATTTTTATGATTTGTTTTGCAGATGAAATTTTCAAAAGATTATCCGATCAAGCCGGATAATGACATAGCGTTTAAGCCCAAAGATAACACTTTTTATGCGCAACTGTTGCCCACCTTTTCATTTTCCAAATGTACAGACCTTCCACTTGCAAGAAAAAAAACTTGACATCTGCCATTTGTGAACTTAAACTGATTTTTAAGATTCCGCAGAAAATGCAAATCTAAAAAACACACAAATCAATTCAAGGAGGCTTTTTAATGGAAAAGTTTTCAAACATACCGGAAGTCAAGCTCGGAATAATCGCAGTAAGCCGAGACTGCTTTGTAATTTCACTTTCTGAAAAAAGAAGAGCGGCAATCGTAAAGGCATTCAGCTCAAAAGGAAGCCTTTATGAAGCAAAGACAACTGTAGAAAATGAATGCGATATGCTGAAGGCGGTTGAAGAAGTAAAACAGGCCGGCTGCAATGCGCTTGTTGTTTTCCTCGGAAACTTTGGACCAGAAACTCCAGAAACTCAAATTGCGCAGAAATTTGACGGTCCTTGCATGTTTGTCGCCGCCGCTGAAGAAACTCAGAATGATCTTATAAACGGACGCGGAGACGCTTACTGCGGAATGCTGAACTGCTCATACAATTTGAACTTGCGCAAAATTCCTGCCATAATCCCAGAATATCCAGTTGGAACAGCAGACGACATTGTAAAGATGATTGAAGAATTTATTCCTGTTGCACGCGCAATTATCGGTCTTAAAAATCTCAAGCTTATCACATTCGGACCTCGCCCGCAGGACTTTTTTGCTTGCAATGCGCCAATCAAGGGACTTTATGACATTGGAGTTGAAATTCAGGAAAATTCGGAACTTGACCTTCTTGTTGCATACCGCGCCCACAAAGACGACAAAAGAATTCCAGAAGTTGTCGCTGACATGGAAAAAGAGCTTGGTTCAGGCGGAAACAACTTCCCGGATCTTCTTCCACGCATGGCGCAGTTTGAACTTACACTTCTTGACTGGATTGAAGCAAACAAAGGCTGCAAAAAATATGCAGTTCTCGCAGACAAATGCTGGCCGGCATTTCCTAAGGAATTCGGATTTGAGCCTTGCTATGTGAACAGCCGGCTTGCTTCCCGCGGAATTCCTGTTGCCTGCGAAGTTGATATTTTCGGCGCGCTTTCTGAATATATTGGAACTTGCATTTCCGGTGCTCCTGTTACACTTCTTGACATCAACAATTCTGTTCCGCAGGATATGTACGATGAAAGCATCAAGGGTAAATTCTCTTATCCTTATGTTCTTAACGATACTTTCATGGCGTTCCACTGCGGAAACACACCTTTCTGCTGCATGAACAAGGCTTGCAATCCTGGAGTCAAGTATCAGTTGATTCAGCACAGACTTCTTGAGCCAAAGGATTCAACGCCAGACTTTACACGCGGAACTTTGGAAGGCGACATAATGCCAGGCCCAATCACATTCTTCAGATTGCAGTCAACTCCAGATACAAAGCTTCAGGCTTACATTGCGCACGGCGAAATTCTTCCAGTTGCAACCCGTTCGTTCGGAGGAATAGGTGTATTTGCAATTCCAGAAATGGGAAGATTCTACCGCCATGTTCTTATCCAGAAAAATTATCCGCACCACGGCGCAGTTGCTTTCGGCCACTACGGAAAAGCACTTTTTACACTTTTCAAGTATCTTGGAATTCCTGATGTTGCATACAATCAGCCAAAAGGAACTTTGTATCCATCGGAAAATCCGTTTAACTGATTTGCAATTTAGCATTTAGCTTGGAAACAAAAAAAATCCGTCTGTGTTTGCGCAGGCGGATTTTCTGTTTTATATAAACATTCTTATTTCTACTTCTGGCCGTAGTAGGCGTTCGGGCCGTGTTTTCTCATGTAGTGCTTGTTGATGATGTAGTCCGGAAGCGGCTGCTGCGACGGGTTAATCTGCAGCGTGTTCATGGCCATGTGGCTCACTTCCTCAAGGACTGCGGCGTTGTAGACGGCTTTGTCCGCGGTTGCTCCCCAGGCGAAAGGTCCGTGTCCGCCCACAAGAACCATGTTCACTTCATACGGATTCAGTTTTAGAGAACGGAAGTGGCTTACAATGAGATTTCCGGTTTCCTTCTCGTAGTCGTTCTGGACTGCCTCGCGGCTAAGATACGGTGTGCAGGGAACTTCCGTCTGGATGTGGTCTGCGTGGGTTGTTCCGAACAGTGGAACTGCCTTTACAGCCTGAGCCCAGCTCACCGCGTAAGTTGAATGAGTGTGGATTATTCCGCCGATTTTCGCTCCGTCCGAAACAGCGAATTCACTGTAAATAACAGCGTGCGTCGGAGTGTCGCTTGAAGGTCTTAGTTTTCCCTCAACAACATTTCCTTCAAGGTCAACAATCACCATGCTTTCGGGCGTAAGTTCCGGGTAAGGAACTCCCGAAGGCTTGATTGCGAACACGCCGGCCGCCTTGTCGAACGCGCTGACGTTTCCCCAAGTGTAAAGCGCAAGATGCTGCGCCGGTATCTGCATATTCGCCTCGTAAGCCTCTCTCTGCAGTTCTGTGTATTTTCCCATGAATTTTTCCTCCATTTGTTTTTATGTCATTGCCGTGTCAGGCACGGAAATGCGGTGGTTGAGCCTGCCGAAACCACCATGCACAGTGTATCCGGTCATTTCTACAGGCTCAATGACCTTCAGAACTAAAACTTATTGTACTCCAGAAGTTAAACTTATTGCCCCTGAAACTGATTATTTCACATTCTCAACTGCGGTGCGTTCGGCTTTGAGCGCGGACTTGTAGCCTTCAAGCCATCTGTCAAAGCCTGCTACATCCGCTGTGTCAGGTTTTACGGTTTTCTTCTGCGCGCCTGCGAAGACTTCGGTTTCAAGCCAGTCGCCCAGATTTTTTCCCTTTGAGTCCGCGGTGTATGAGGCAAGAAGCGCCATTCCCCAGGGACCGCCCTCGCCTGCTGTTTCCATCGCGCTGACCGGAGTGTGCATTGCCGCAGCCATCGTCTCAAGCCCCACGCCTTCCGTCTTGAAATATCCGCCGTGGCCTGTCATCGAGTCAATCTTCACATTCTCAGCAAAAAGAACGTCCATTCCGAGCCTGAGAGTTGCGACCGCGGAATAAATCTGGCTTCTCATAAAATTCGCAAGGTTCAGTTTTGAGTCCTGGGAGCGCACAACCATCGGCCGTCCCTCGCAGAAATCCGTAACGCTTTCGCCCGATATGTAGTTGACAGTGTAAACGCCGCCGCAGTCCTTTGCTCCGTCCTTCGCGCAGCCGAGAATCGTGTCGTAAAGTTTTCCCGTGCTGAATTCCGCGCCAAGAAGTCTCGCCGCCTCGCCGATAAGCTCGACCCACTTGTTGTATTCGGCGGTGCAGGTGTTCACGTGAACCATCGCGGTGGGTTTTCCGTCCGGAGTTGTAACAATGTCGATTATTCCAGGATAAGCCTTTGAAAGCGCCTTCTCAAGGACGACCATCGCGAATACGGAAGTTCCCGCGGAAATGTTTCCTGTTCTCGGAGCAACCGCGTTTGTCGCCACCATTCCGGTTCCCGCATCGCCTTCAGGAGGAGCGCACAGAATTCCTTCCGCAAGCTCGCCGGTCGGGTCAAGCCACAGCGCGCCTTCCTTTGTGAGCTTTCCTGCATCTGTTCCGGCTGGAATCGCCTTTGGCAGAAGCTCCAGAAGTTTTTTTGCACTTCCCTTTCCTTCAACAAGAGAATCGAATTTTCCGGCCATTGACTTGTCGTAGTCGCCTGTCTCCGCATCAATCGGGAACATTCCGCTCGCGTCTCCCACGCCCAGAACTTTTTTTCCTGTGAGCATGAAATGCGCGTAGCCTGCGAGAGTCGTAAAAAAATCCACCTGCGGAACATGGGCCTCGTTGTTCAGAATCGCCTGATAATAATGAGAAATGCTCCACCGCTCCGGGCAAGGATAATTGAAAAGCTCCGTGAGTTTTTTTGAAGCCCCGCCTGTAATCGTGTTCCTCCAGGTTCTGAACGGAACAAGAAGATTGTTTTCCCTGTCGAACGCAAGATAGCCGTGCATCATCGCGCTGATTCCAAGAGCCTTCAGATTGGAAAGCTTGACGCCGTATTTTTCAAGAACATCTTTTTTAAGCTCAGAATATGCCGAAACGATTCCGCCGTGAATTTCATCCAGACTGTAAGTCCAGATTCCGTCCGCAAGTGAATTTTCCCAAGTAAAGCCGCCCTGAGCCACGGGATTTTTTTCAGAATCAATAAGAACCGCCTTTATGCGCGTCGAACCGAATTCGATTCCAAGAACAGCCTGACCGTTTTCAATTTCTCTGGCAATATTTTCTTTCGTCATGTTTTACCTCTGATTTTATAGTAACTGACATTGCGAAAAAAACAAGTGGCGGTTTTCCCTAAAAAATGCCCAAAACTATCATCAAATATGAAATTCCGAACAAAATGATAGGAAAGTCCGAAAATCGGGAACAAAAAAACTATTCCTTTCTTTCGGATTCAGGCTGATAATCATAATCACAAGGGATGCAGAGGTCATCCTTAATCCAAACACATAGAGGTGAAACCATGAAAAAGAATTTAGTTTTGGCTGCCGTAATGGCAATGATGGTTCTTCCCACATTCGCCGCAAAACTGGTAAAAGTCGGAATCATCAACAACGACCCGAACGAGTCGGGCTACCGCACTGCGAACGTCAACGACATGAAAAAGACATTCACAAAGAAGAACGGCTACAAACCGACTTTCTTCTACAGCCTTAAAAACGACGAGCAGATTGCCGCCGCACGCAAGATGGTTCAGGACGAAGTTGACTACCTTCTGATTTCCGCGGCCGGAACTTCAGGATGGACATCAGTTCTCAAGGACGCTCAGGATGCCGGAATCAAGGTAATTCTCTTTGACCGCACAATCGACGCTGACGAAAGCCTTTACGAGGCATCAATTGTTTCCGACATGGCGCAGGAAGGAAAGACAGCCGTAAACTGGCTCGCAGGACAGAATCTCAAGGAATACAACATCATCCACATTCAGGGCGTTATGGGTTCAGCCGCTCAGATCGGACGCTCCGGCGCGCTTGACGAGAAGGCAAAGGCAGAAAGCAACTGGAACATCGTTGCCCAGCAGACAGCTGAATGGAACGCGGAAAATGCCCAGCAGATTGTTCAGGCTGTAATCGATTCCGGCAAGAAATTCAACGTAATCTATGCGGAAAACGACGACATGGCAAAAGGCGCGGTTGCTGCCCTCGACAAGGCGGGAATCTCTCACGGAGTCGGAAAAGATGTAATCATCATGGGATTCGACTGCAACAAATGGGCGCTTGAGGAGCTTCTTGCAAAGAGATGGAACTACGACGGCCAGTGCAATCCGTTCCAGGCTTCTTACATCAACGATATCATCAAGAACGGCGCGAAACAGAAGACAGTCATCATGGAAGAAAAAGGATTTGACGCCGCAACAATCACAAAGGCCGATGTCGCAAAATACGGTATCTAAGCATATTGTCAGGCGGATTCTTCTGTAAACAACAACTTTAAAAACTGACAGAGAATCCAACACCTTGGACACGGGGTTCGGATTGTCTTGAAATCTGAATCCCGTGTTTTTTTTGGAGGCATAGCATGGAGGAAAAATCAGTTCTTGAAATGCGCGGAATACACAAGAAATTTCCGGGTGTATATGCATTGCAGAATATTGATTTTACTTTGCGTGAAGGCGAAATTCACGCTCTTATGGGAGAAAACGGAGCCGGAAAATCAACGCTGATTAAGGTTCTGACTGGCGTACACCACAAGGACGAAGGCCAGGTTTTTGTAAAAGGAATCGGAGCGGTCAACATCCGTTCCCCGCAGGATGCCCAGAACGCAGGCATCTCAACAGTTTATCAGGAAATAACTCTCTGCCACAATCTCACCGTAGCGGAGAATATGTATATAGGAAGAACAAAAGGCTCCTTCATCAGCTGGAAAAAGATGAATGAAGGCGCGGAAAAAATCCTTAGGGATCTTGAAATTCCGTGTGGGGCGGAGCAGCAGCTTTCAAGCTGTTCAATCGCCGTACAGCAGATGGTCGCAATCGCGCGCGCCGTTGACATGGACTGCAAGATTCTGATTCTTGACGAGCCGACTTCATCCCTTGATGATCAGGAAGTCCAGAAGCTGTTCCGGCTTATGAGGAATCTGCGCGCAAAGGGAGTCGGAATAATTTTCGTTACCCACTTTCTTGAGCAGGTTTACGAAATCTGCGACAGAATCACCGTTCTGCGCGACGGACAGCTTGTGGGCGAATACGAAATCCGAGACCTTCCGCGCCTTGAGCTTGTCTCAAAAATG
The DNA here is from genome assembly GCF_000195275.1 of Treponema succinifaciens DSM 2489. NCBI lineage: Bacteria > Pseudomonadati > Spirochaetota > Spirochaetia > Treponematales > Treponemataceae > Treponema > Treponema succinifaciens. The sequence goes on from NC_015385.1 coordinate 2,516,773, forward strand.
CTCGGAAAATCAGTCGAGAATCTTGACAAGTCGTCCAAATCTTCGGAGACTCCGGTATTCTCCGCGGATGAAGTTCCGGTCTACGAGGCGGAAAACCTTTCAAGCACTGGCGGCGTAAAACCGTTCAACTTCAGGATTTACAAGGGCGAAGTGAACGGATTCACAGGGCTTCTCGGATCCGGAAGAAGCGAGAGCGTGCGCGCGATATTCGGTGCGGACAAGGTTCTCGGCGGAAAAGTGAAGGTGAACGGAAAAAGCGTGAACATCACAAAGCCGATTCATGCGATGAAAAACGGAATCAGCTATCTGCCGGAAGACAGAAAACGCGACGGCATAATCGGAGACCTTTCCGTGCGTGAGAACCTGATTCTCGCGCTTCAGGTGATGAGAGGATTCTTCAAGCCTTTCAGCCGGGCGGAACAGGAAAAACTTGCGGACGAATACATCAGGCTTCTTGAGATAAAGACAGCCTCCGCGGAAACTCCGATAAAATCCCTTTCGGGCGGAAACCAGCAGAAAGTGCTCCTTGCGCGCGCCCTGCTCTCAAATCCGCAGTATCTGATTCTTGACGAGCCTACACGCGGAATCGACATCGGAACAAAAACGGAAATTCAGGAGCTTGTCCTGAAGCTTGCAAAGGAAGGCAAGAGTGTTACGTTCATCTCATCAGAAATCGACGAGATGATAAGAACCTGCTCGCGTCTTATCGTCATGCGGGACCTCAAGCAGGTCGGAGAGCTTTCCGGCAATGACCTGAACCAGACAAAGATTATGGAAACTATCGCAGGAGGAGAAAAACAATGACTTCCAAAAAAATCACGGACTTTCTTCTTGGACTTATAAAAAAGCAGATTTTCATTCCGATTGCGGCGCTGCTGATTCTTGTAATATTCAACCTTGCAGCGGATCCGTCATTCTTCAAGATTACGCTCGGGCAGAACAGCGAGGGCTTCCCGGTTCTTTCAGGCTACCTTATTACGATTCTGGACAACGCTTCCGAGCTTGTGATTCTTGCGATTGGAATGACGCTTGTAACTGCTGCTTCGGGCGGACAGGATATTTCCGTGGGCGCGGGAATTGCGATTGCCGGCTCGGTGATTCTGCGTGTTCTGTGCGGAACAGACGCGCGCCCCGAAACTCTTCAGGCTCCGATTTTTGTTGCGTTCCTTGTGGGCTGCATTGTGAGCATGGCGTTCGGCGGATTCAACGGTGTTCTTGTCTCGTACTTCAAGATTCAGCCGATGGTCGCGACTCTGATTCTTTTTACGGCCGGACGCTCAATCGCCGCCTGGATCAACGACAACGCACTTCCAATTGTTGTGGAGCCTGTTTTCGGCTACTTCGGAAACTTCATTCCGGGCATTCCTGTTCCGACTCCGGTTTTCATCGCGATAATCTGCATAATAATCACGATGCTTGTGCTCAAATTCACGAACCTCGGTCTTTACACGCAGGCGGTGGGAATCAACAGCAACTCGTCAAGGCTTAACGGACTTGACCCTCAGTTCATCAAATTCATCACCTATGTGATTATGGGACTTTGCGTTGCGGTCGCCGGATTCATCAAAGTCTGCCGAATTTCTTCTATTAATTATTCCGTTATCGCAAAGGACATAGAGATGGATGCGATTCTTGCGGTCGCGCTGGGCGGAAATGCTTTGAGCGGCGGCAAGTTCAATATGTGGGCTTCGATTCTTGGAGCTTACGTAATCCAGTTCCTTACGACAACACTGTTCAAGTTCAACGTAGCCTCGACCGCGCTTCCGGCTTACAAGGCCGTTGTTGTAATCATCCTCGTTGTAATCAGCGCTCCGGTATTCCGCGAGAAAATGTCGCAGCTGGCAAAGCAGATTTCCGGAGCAAGAAAACACGCTGCGGCGAATGGAGGCTGTTAAATGAACTTTCTAAATAAAAAAAGGCAGAACGAGACTGCGCTTGCAAAAAGAAAACCGCTTTCAGACACGAATCTTCTTCTTGTGATTACGATTTCGGTTTTTGCCGCGATGTATCTTCTTGCGGTAATTTTTCTAGGCGCAGGATTCAGGAAGCCACAGACTTTCCTAAACCTGCTGAACGAGAACGCCTCGCTCATAGTCCTTTCATGCGCGCTGAGCCTTGTAATGATTACCGGCGGAATCGACATTTCCGTTGGAACTGTAACGGCTCTCGTCTGTATGTGCTGCGCGGTTCACCTGGACAAAAACGGCGGAACAATTGCGGGAGCGGTAATCTACGCGCTGGTTATCGGAGTAAGCTTCGGACTTGTGCAGGGATTCCTTGTGGCATTCCTCGACATCCAGCCGTTCATCGTCTCGCTTGCGGGAATGTTCTTCGCAAAAGGAATGACGACAATCGTAAACGCGACTCAGTTCAACGTAAAGCATGAGGGATTCGTAAAGCTCATAGAAACAAGAATATACGTTCCGGGCATGGGCTCGGTGAACAAAGTCGGAAAATATATTCCGGCCTATGTGGAGCCGGGTGTTCTTATTGCGCTTCTTGTGGTCGTGATTCTTTTCCTTGTGCTCAGATGGACAAAGCTCGGACGCAACTTCTACGCTGTCGGCGGAAACCAGCAGAGCGCGAACATGCTCGGGATCAACGTCAAGATGACAAAATTCCTTGCGCACTTCATCTGCTCGGTTCTTGCGGCGGTCGGCGGATTCGTGTACTTCATGCACGTAGGTTCGGCTTCCCCAAGCCATGCAAGCGGCTACGAAATGAACGCAATCGCATCTTCGATTATCGGCGGAACAATGCTCACGGGCGGAGTCGGAAACATCGCAGGAACATTCTTCGGCGTGCTTTCACTTGCGACAATCAAGAACATCGTCTCCTCGCTCGGACTTGACGACGCCTGGTGGACGAACATCACGGTTGCTTTCATGATCTGTCTCTTCCTCCTGATTCAGAGCGTGGTTCTCTCAAGGAAGAATTCAAAGTGAATCCGGTTTGTCATCAGGGCTGTCCTATAGGCTGAAAATGCGGTTGTTGAGCTTGTCGAAACCACCATTCAGACTGGTCATTTCAGCAGGCTTAATGACCTTCAGGAATTAAACTTATTAGACATATCCGTGACAATAAAAAAATTACGGCTGCCCCTGAAAATTTGGAGCAGCCGTTTTCAGCGTCTTTCGGACATAGAGACTTGAAACTCAGACGAATTCCGCGACTGACATTTCCTTCAATTTTAGTTTATAATCAATATCAATGAAAATAGATTTTGCCGGAGCATTTTACAAAAAAACCGAAGAATCCTCTTTTAAAATGAAATTCGTTTCAGGAACCAAGGAATGTGTTCTTCTTCATTTCTACAATCCCATGGTCATAACACTGGACGGAAAACAGATTGAAACTCAGGCGAACGCGTGCATTCTTTACAGACCCGGAACTCCGCAGATTTACTGGTGCAAGAACAACGAATTTGAAAACGACTACATAAAATTTCTTCCGGCGGACATGACTTTTTTCAACGACTTTCAGATTCCGTTTGACGAGATTTTTTACGTGACCAACGCGGACATAATCAGGCGCGAAATGACGGACATCACATATTTTCTGACGGAACGCTACGAAAACCACGACCACGAGCTTCTGGACCGCCTGTGCAAGGTTCTTTCCAACCTCCAGAACAACCGCCTTTATCCGAGCATAAAGACAAAGCGCGAAAGTGAAATCCGATTCAGGCTTAACCAGCTGAGGAAAAAAGTTTCGGAAAATCCTGAAAAATGGACCGTTGACCTTATGGCGGATGATTTCTTCCTTACGCGCTCGCATTTTTCGGTGTTATATAAGAAAACATTTGGTGTAACGCCGCAGTCCGACATTCATTTTTTTGTAAACGAAAAAGCCCTCAAATTGCTGAATACAACGGAACTCTCAGTCCAGGAAATCTCCCAGAAATGCGGCTACAACGAATGTGAGAATTTCATCCGCGCCTTCAAGAAAACGAACGGCGTCTCTCCTCACCAATATCGAAAACAGAAAGGGGAATAAAAAAAGCTTCCTTAAAAGTTTTCACTTCTAGGGAAGCTTTCGTTACGCAGATTTTACGCTGCTTTCAATTCTACTGGAGAAGAGAAAGAACGTTCTGTGAGCTCTGGTTTGCCTGTGCAAGCATCGCTGTTCCAGCCTGAGAAAGAACCTGATTCTTTGTAAAGTCAACCATTTCCTTTGCCATGTCTGTGTCGCGGATGCGGCTCTCAGAAGCCTGAAGATTTTCTGCGCCAATATCAAGACCAACAACTGTCTTTTCAAGGCGGTTCTGGTATGCACCAAGGTCTGCACGCTGTTTGTTAATCTTCTTGATTGCTTCATCCAAAGTTCCGATTGCGCGGTTTGCTTCGTCTGGGCTTTCAAGAGTCATAATCTCTTCTGTTCCAACTGCGCGGAGTCCAAGAGCTGTTGCGCTCATTGTTCCAATATATACCTGTGTGCGCTGATCCATGTTTGCACCAATGTGGAGCCACATAGAAGCTGTAACGCTGTTTTCACCTGTTGGGCGTGCAAAGCGACCAGTAAGCATATTCATGCCGTTGAACTGTGCGCAAGAAGCAATGCGGTCAACTTCAGCGATGAGTGAAGAAACTTCAACCTGAATCTGCATACGGTCTTCGTCAGTGTAGATTCCGTTGCTTGACTGAACTGCAAGCTCGCGGATGCGCTGAATAATATCTTCAGTTTCCTGAAGGTATCCTTCTGTTGTCTGGATGAAAGAAATGCCGTTCTTTGCGTTTGTAGAAGCCTGATTCAATCCGCGAATCTGGGATCTCATTTTTTCTGAAACAGCAAGTCCAGAAGCATCATCACCGGCGCGGTTGATTTTCATTCCAGAAGAGAGTTTTTCCATGTTCTTCTGGTTGTTCAAATCAGTCAAACCCTGTGAACGCTGTGCAAACATTGCACTCATGTTGTGATTGATAACCATAATTTATCTCCTATGATCAAGATACTGGAGTTCTAAGCAAACATTTTGTGCCTGCTTCCCCTGCTTTGGGTTTACCACCCTATATTTTGATTGTCGGAGTTTGATTTTTTTACTTTAGATTTTTTTAGATAAAATGTGCTATTTTTTTCCTTTGCAGCATGAATTGCATCCGGTTACAATAACGTGCTTTTTTCCTTCAGTTTTATTAAAAAGCCGGGCAACAAGATGACCGTCTGAAAGAGGAATTTCTTTATGGCAAACAGGGCAAATTCTTTTTAATCCAGGCTCAACTCTTGGATAGCAATGCGGACAGCCATTTATTGTGCAAAGCTGATCTGGAACATTCATAGGTCTATAAACTCTGCTGACCAAATCTTCACCCGGCAAAAGAGAAGAACCGCAAATCGGACACGAAACCAAAAGTCCTTTTTTCTTTGCATTTTCACTGCGGATTTTTCTAGCTTTAATTTCTGAATTTTTATTTTCCAAGGATTTAAATTTTATATAAAGGTTCAGCAAAAAAATTATAAGCGCAAAAGCAGCGGCGGCAATAAAATATGTCAGCATGGAGCCATTATAAATTTTAAAAAATTTTATTTCAACAAAAAGCAGCGCATCTACAACAAAAGGTTGTTTTTGATAAAACCACATGATATAATCGGAACGAGAATAAAAATATGACAAAAGTATCTTCTAATTTGAAAGAAAAAATTCCTGTAAACGAACGTCAGCAGCGCGGAACTTCGCTTTTTCCATTGGAGTATAATTTTTGCAATACAGAAAATCCGTACTACGACTTATGGCTTCACTGGCACACAGAATTTGAGCTTATCCACATTCTTTCTGGAACTTACAATCTTTTTCTCAGCGACCACGAAATTGTCTTGAACAAGGGAGATTCCTGCATTATTCCCGGAAAAATTGTCCACGGAGATGCACCAGACAAAGGTGCAAGCAAATACGAATCCGCAGTTTTTGACATAGAGCTTTTACGCCAGCATGGATTCAGCCCGGACAGTTTTATAAACGACATTATATTGGAAAATATTTCGCTGAAAAATTATATTCCGGCGGAACAAAAAGATATTTTTACCACAATTGAATTTTTGTTCGACACAATCCGCGAACAAAGAGAAGGCTTTGACATAATCGCTTCCGGTGCGTTGATTGTTTTCTTTGGGCTTTTAAAAAAGAATCATTTTTATTCTGAAAAGAAAATTCTTCCGGCGCAAAAAAGAGCTAGAAACAAAAAGCTTGACCTTGTTTTGGATTTTATAAAAAAGAACTACGGAAACGACATTTCACTTGAGCAGCTTTCTGTAACCGCTGGATTTTCGCCAAAGTATTTTTGCCGCGTTTTTAAGGAAATGACGGGACGATCTCCAGTTGAATATTTAAACTGGTTCAGAATCAGCAGAAGCTGCGCGCTTTTACGCGAATCAAATGACAAGCTTTTAAATATCGCTCAAAAATGCGGATTCAAAGATTTCAGTTATTTTATAAAAATGTTCCACAGATACAAAGGAATGACGCCGCTAAAATACAGAAACATGGAACTAAAGTCAAATAAAATTTCAGAAGCTGAATCCACGCAAAAGGAAAATAAAATATGCTGAAAGACAAAACAATTTTAGTCGGAGTTACAGGAAGCATTGCGGCATACAAGGCAGCAACACTTGTAAGCATGCTTGTAAAGACAGGAGCTGAAGTCCGCGTGCTAATGACAAAAAATGCCACAAACATAATCAATCCGATTACATTTGAAACTTTAAGTGGACACAAATGCTTCATAGATACTTTTGACAGAAACTTTGAATTCAAAGTAAGCCACGTTTCACTTGCACAAAAAGCGGATATTTTTTTAATCGCGCCGGCAACTGCAAACACAATCGCAAAAGTTGCAAACGGAATGGCGGATGATATGCTTACTTCTGTTTTTCTTGCAGCAAAATGCCCGAAAGTAATCTGCCCTGCAATGAACACAGCAATGTACGAAAATCCAATAACGCAAGATAATCTTGAAAAATGCAAAAAATTCGGATTTAAAATTCTTGAGCCGGAAACAGGACATCTTGCCTGCGGTGAAAACGGAAAAGGAAAAATGCCTGAGCCTCAAGCAATATTTGAATTTATCGAAAACGAAATTTCATTTGAAAAAGATTTTCTAGGCAAAAAAATTCTCGTTACAGCCGGACCAACTCAGGAAGCAATAGATCCTGTTCGATTTATCACAAATCATTCATCTGGAAAAATGGGCTATGCAATTGCAAAAATAGCGGCAGCAAGAGGCGCGCAAGTAACTTTAATTTCAGGACCAGTATCGCTTAATCCGCCGCAAAATGCAAAGACAATAAAAATCACCAACGCAAAAGAAATGCTTGAAGCCGTAAAGGAAAATTTTCCAGATTCAGACATAGTAATAAAATCCGCGGCAGTTGCAGATTTCCGCCCGAAAAATATCAGCGCAGAAAAAATAAAAAAAACAGGCAAAGAGATTTCAATAGAACTTGAACGCACAGACGACATTCTTGCTTTCCTTGGAAAAAATAAAAAGCCCGGCCAGATTCTCTGCGGATTTTCTATGGAAACACAAAGCCTAATTGAAAATTCCAAAAAGAAACTTTCAGCAAAAAATTTGGATTTAATCATTGCAAACAATTTAAAAACGCCGGGCGCAGGATTTCAGGCGGACACAAACCAAGCCACAATAATTTCAAAAGATTTTCAAAAAGAACTTCCGCTGATGCAAAAAGAAGAACTTGCAAGCCGCATACTTGATGAAATAAAATCATTTTTATAGAAGGAAAATTTATGGAAGAAAATTTTTCGCAGGCAATTGAAAAAACAAAAAGCATTTTTCACATAAACGAATTTACAAAATATTTCACATTTGAAAACATATTGAAAATTGCAATAAGTGTTGTTTCCGTCATAATTTTCTATATTGTCTATAGGCTAATAAAAAAATTCATAAGAAAAAAAGCAACGACAAAACTTGAAAAAAATACCGCAGTTCTTGTAAACAAAGCCATAAGCTACATTTTTTACGTTTTAATCGGAATGTACATTTTGGGCCTTTTCGGAATCAACTTAAAAGCAATCTGGGGCGCGGCAGGAGTTGCAGGACTTGCAATCGGATTTGCAGCGCAAACAAGCGTCAGTAATTTTATAAGCGGACTTTTTGTGCTCGGCGAAAAATCCATGAAAATCGGAGACACAATTTCTGTAAGCGGAACAAGCGGAACTGTGGAATCCGTAGGACTTTTAAGCGTAAAAATAAAAACGCTGGACAATCAGCTAGTCAGAATTCCAAACAGCAGCATAATAAATTCCGTGCTGACAAATTACAGCAGCTACAAAACTACAAGACAAACTTTTGAAATTCACATAAGCTACGAAGCCGACTTGCAAAAAGCAATGCAAAAAATAAAAGAAATCGCATTAAGATGCCCGGCAGTTCTCCACTCTCCAGAACCGCAAGTTTTTTACGACTCGCTCATTGGCTCTGCAAAATTAAAACTTATAGTCTGGCTAAAAAATGAAGATTTAATCAAAGTTAAAAATGACATTTTAACCGGCATTGTAAAAGAACTCAGACAGGAAAATATAAAAATAACATAAAAACTGAACTTTTTTCTGCAATTTTTTTTATTCCGCGGATATATAATAAGCATGAAAAACTTTTTATTTATCTGCCCGATCATTTTATTTTTTTCATGCGAATTTTTCAGCTACACAGAAAATGAAAAATTCAGTCTTCCGTATTCTAGCGAATGGAGCGTAAAAACGAGCCATCAGCCGGATTCAGAAATATTCGTTCTCGGAGAAAATTTTTATTCTGAAGTAAACAAAAACGAAGCCACAGCCTTGCTCGCCTATTCGCATTCAGATAAAAAAATCTACGGTGCAATTTATCCCTACGGAAACGATTTGACTTATTCAGACGGATTTGCCGCAGAGGTTTTATTTTCAATTTCAGCCGCCGCAGTGGATTCCGATTCATGCAAAAACGAATATCTTTCAAAATTCAACTGGCAAAAATTTATGGAAGAATGCCGTGCCTTTGAAGAAAATGTCTGGAAACTTGACAAAGAAAGAATTATGAAAAAAATTTCTTCAGGCAATTTCAAAAAGAGTGATTTAAAACTATTGGAATGAAAAAGAATTCGTTGTATCATAAAATGGATTTTAAAATAAGGATTTAAAATGAAAAATATATTTTTCAAGATTTTCATAGTGACAAATTTAATATTTCTGTTTTCTTGTACTGAAAAAAATAAAACTACCGCAACTGAACTGCCGACTGTAAAAATCCATAACTGGTACTATTTTTCAACTGAAGGATTTCAAAAAATCGATTTGCCGCAAAACGCTCCAGAAGTTTATGAAAAGCCCTGGACAGAATCAGTGCGAATAACAAGCGCGGCAAGTCTAGTAAATTTAGAAAATAAAAATTCTGAATTTTCTGCATTCGCCCTGGTCAACAAAAAAGGACTTCTTTGCTTTAACGACGACAAAATAGAACTTTATTGCGACAATTCAATTTTTCTTCCGGACACAGCAGACTCTTTGGTATTCAGCAACGGAAAGCCTGTTTTTTACTTGTACAGAAGCAGTTTTTTTAATTCGGATTTAAACCAAACCACAATTCACAGCACGCGACCTTTTTTAGTTGAATTCGCGCCAGACTCAAAACTTTTTTATCCAATAGTTTCCTATTCAAATTTAAATCTTAAAGATGAAGATCAAATTACAGGATATTTTTGGGACGGAAAAACTTGGGCTTGCTCTGCAAAAAAAACATTAAAAAACGGAGTTGAATTTTCATACTTCTGCTGGCAGCCTTTAGTTCCGTTGACAGAAGCCAGTCCTGCGCTCGGTCAAGAATTTTTTGTGTTCAATTCATTGACGGAAAACGGCTACAAAAAAATGATTTTGCCCAAGCTTTTTGAAGAATCTCCAGAAGAACTAAAATCGCTGCTTGCCTCTATTCCCAAAGAGTTTTCATTTTATATTTCATGGAAAAATCCATCTGGAACAAGTCCAGAAAACTACAGCCACATTGGAACATCTGACAATTTTTTGAGCGCACATGCAGGATTTTCAACTGGGAAAAAATACATAACGGCAGTTTTTTCAGACGGAACAACTTACATAAAAAAATCATCAGAAAATTCTATAAAAGCATTCAGGCTTCCGCTTTTACCAAAAGGATTTTCTTATGGCGAAATAGCAGTTTCTGGAGACACACTTTACATCGCCTGGGAAGAAAGTTCTTTTTTTAAAACTGCAAGAGCCGGCTTTATCAGCGTAAATTTAAAGGAAATAATAAATTAATAGCAGACTAAGTTCGGAACTTTTGAAAACGGAGCTAGCTTTATATAAAGATATTTCAGCGGATGAATATCAAGACCGTTTATTTTCCAGCCGCCAATTTCATCAGTATTAACAAGATGCGCGCTTACAGGATGCGAAACAGGAATCAGAACGCTTTCATCCAAAAGAATTTGTTCAGCTTGCGCCATAAGTTTGTAACGCTCGGAAATATTGTCAATCCGCGAAGCTTCCTGCAAAAGAGAATCGTAAGTTTCATTTTTAAATCCAGAAACATTCAGCGAAGAATTTCCGCGGAAAAGCTCAAGAAACGCCAGAGGGTCTGCAAAGTCGCCAATCCAAGAATAATAAAACAAGTCGGCTTTCCAGGACGGAATCGAAGCATTGTATCTATCAAAAGTCGTTGTCTGAATTTTAAAATCCACACCAAGCGGCTCCCAGGCATTTTTCAAAATATTCGCACACTCTGAAAGATAACCATCGCCAGTCGCAGCAAAAATCAAAGGCAGTTTTTCTTCCTGCGGAATTCCATTTTTCTGCCGCGCCTCATTCATCATTTTTAAAGCGTCATTTTCATCATAATCAGAAATTCCTGCAACTTCAGGATAGCCCGGCAAAGGATAAATAAAAGTTTCAGCCTTTATATTGAATTTTTCGCGCAGTTTGTCATAAGGAATCGCTTCAAGCAGAGCATCGCGGAATTCTTTTTTTGCCCAGACATTGTCTTGTTTTTTAAAGAAAAAATAAACCGTTCCAAATTCTGTGCCAATTAAAAGTTTTGACTTGTCGATTATTTTTGCAGCTTCGGCATTTCCCATAATCCAGTCAATTTCGCCGTTATTGAATTTGTGGGAATTTTCAGAATAATCATCGCTTAAAGAAATTTTTATTTCAGGAATTTTCACATTTTCGGAATCCCAGTAAAATTCATTTTTCTTAATCAGAATTTCATTTCCATCGTAAGATTCAAGCGCAAAAGCTCCGCTATAGGCATTTTTATTTTCACTTACAACACTAAAAGCATGATGACACAAAATTTTCGGAAGATGACCGGCAGGCTCAGTCAAATGAACAACAACTGTAAAATCATCTCTCGCATCGATTCTTACATCCTGTGCAGAAATTTTTCCATTCCTGAAATCAGACGCACCTTCGATGCAGTCCAAAAGCGAAGCAAACGGAGCGTTCGCAGTTTCTAAAAGTGAAATCCAGGAATTCTTTACATCTTTTGCAGTAATTAAAGTTCCGTCGCTGAATTTCGCATCATTCCGTAAAGAAAATGTCCAGCGTTTTTTATCACGCGAAATTTTATATGATGAACAAATCGCAGGCAAAGGCGCAAGATTCACAGGATCATAAGAAAACAGACCTTCGTACAAACCGGTAAAAAGCTGGGCTTCGGCAGTAAAAGCGGCCGTATGCGGATTCATGTCATAAGAATGAAGTGACGCGCAAATATTTACTCTGCGCTGTTTCGGCAAATCCTGTGCAAAAGAAAATACGGTAAGGCAAAAGAATATTAACGCTGCAAAAACTTTTTTCAAATTAAACCTCAATAAAACTTATGAAATTCCAAGTTTTTTCATCTGTTCCTGCTCTTCAACATAGGAAAGATATTCTGCCCGCTTTTGATTGAATTTAACAACAATATTTTTGATTGTCATTAGCTCCATTGACAAGCCTTTGATTTTTGAGCGGTCAACAGTTTTTGAAGTGTTCTTGAAAAATTCATCAAGTCCGTAAAGCTGCGCAAAAATATGATTGTTCTCAACCATCTGCTTGTTCAAATATTCAAGAATCGCGGAATCATTCTGGCTGTCGGCTTTTTTATATCCAGGAGAATTCGGGCTGATAAACGAAGCGTAAACTCGCGATTTTTTCAGAAGATTTGCATAAAATTCATTGTATTTTATTGTTTCCTTTTTCTTTGTTTCAGTGCGCTTGTCAGTAATAAAAATATCGTAAGAAACAGGCGGCTCTTCCAATCCGAAAATGTTCCGCAAAAATCTAAGAATTGTGTCTTTTAAAGTTTTCTTTTCACTCTGAAAAATTTCATGATTCAAGTTGACTTTTTCAGCAATCGCATTGAACTGCTCGCCAGTTGAAGCCAAAATCCGCAAAGCGTCCATTATAATGGCATGAGTGTCAATTGTGGGCTTTTTTTCTTCCTGAGCTTCTTTTACTTTCAGTCTTTCATACAAGGAATTTTGGAGTTTTTCTTTTTCCGGCGAAGTTTCTTCTGCAACCAGTTCTGAAACAAGCTCATTATTAAAAGGTTTTCCTGGAATGCAAGATGGAAAAAGCCGCTTTATTTCACCAACTAATGAACCAGAAGAAGCAAACGCCTTTTCCTTGGAAAATGATGGATTTGCAAAAACCCTTTTTCTAATTTCAATCTTATAACGTTCACGCTGAAAATCCGCAAGATTCTTCAAGCCACTGTCAATTTCAGCCATCGCAGTTTGTGTTTTTGAAACACTGTCTTTTAGAAGACTTTGAACAATCGGCTGAACTCCAGTTTTTAGCTCATTCATTACAATTGCAAGCGCACGTGTATTCGGCCTAGTCGAATTAACACTCAAGTTTGCCCAGGAAAACGTATTGTTCAATTCAATCATCTTTTTAATTTTTCCGTTGTCAAGCTGTGAAACAGAAAATTTCATAAAGTTGCAAACATAATCCAGCATAGTTTCGTACTGGCTGAGCCTTATTCCAAGAACAATTGAACGCTCATTGTCTGCAAAAGATGAAGTTTCAGGCAAGGAAATTTCAGTAACCCGGCTATCGTTTTTATACGGATCTGGAACAACCAAAGATCTTTTTACAAGATTGTCAAAAATATTTCTTAAGCAGGAAAAATGAAGCCTGTAGTCTTCCAAAAGCTTAGGAAGCTCAACATTATCAAACCATTTCTCCCGCTCTTCTGCAGCTGAAATAATTTTCTGATTAAAATTTTCGTTCTCGGTCATATTTTTTTCCATAATTTTAGCACAGCGGAACAAAAGGAGCAATTCAAATCAAAAGGCTTTTTTCCGCAGAATTATCTTATAATGCTAATAAATATCTTCTTTTAAATTTCGGAAAAAAATAACCGCTACTTAATAAAGTTTTTTGATTTACAAAAGATTTATTAAGCAAGCCGTGTCTTTTCCACATTTTCATGCTGAACTTCAAGAATGTCCATGATTTTATCTATCATTTTCTGCTTAGGATCAGGTTCGTTTTCCGGCAAAGTCGCAAGATACTCACTGCGGAATTTTTTGCATTCAATAACAGAACTTGAAGTGAAGACAAGTTTGTCCGGACCAACCAAATCGCTCAGCATATCTTCTTTTCCATCCTGAATTTCAAGAATCGAACCGTTTATGCTTACACAAATCGCAATGTCAAACAAACGAAGATAGCTGTCGATTTCCCTTAATCCGCGTTTTGTTTCTGGATGTCCCGAACGGTATCTTGTTCCCGACGGAAAAACTAAAATGACTTCACCGCGTTTTTTGCAGTCATCCATTGCTCGCATTGCCGCCAAATTAATTTTTCTTGCCTTGAGCATTTCTTCCTTTGCTTCTTCTTCAGACTGAGCCTTTTCTTCATTTTTTGTGAGGCTTCTAGTAGGATAAATTACAACTCTCGTGAAACTTTCGGCAAATGCACGGACAATTGGATTGTCTTCATTCAGCTTCATGCCTGCAATTGCAACTGTCCGTTTTGAAAGGTCGGCCAAATCAGAATTTCCACTGTGCTCAAGCATATAAAGCAACGCAGGCAAATCTGTGTTTGAATAATGCTCCATTAAAATCAGCCCGCTTTTTCCTGATTTCACCTGATTATAAAAATCCAAAAAATTTTCAACATTTTCCAAATGGCTTTCTGGCAAAAGATTGTCTTCAACCAGTTTATCCATCAGTTTTCTATTTTTTGGGTTTGCAAGCTGATAAACATTTGAACTGTCAATTTTAGCAGCGGCAACAGAATTCAATGAAAGGGCTTTAAAAAAGTCAGCATAAGCTTCACGGATAGTCTTCTTTTCCATGCAATAACCTCTAAGAAAAATAAAAAAATGATTTTATATTTTAAATTCAAAACGGCAGGATGTCAACAAAGGTGCTGGAAACCGCGGGGGGGGCTCCGTGGCTCCTGCGGCATCCCGCTCGGAAAAAAAAGAAGCCCCTTCCGGAGGGGCATGAAAACATGTATAAGATAAAAGCCGGCCGCTACCTACTTTCCCGCCATGGGCAGTATCATCGGCGCAGGGGAGCTTGGCTTCCGTGTTCGGGATGGGAACGGGCATGTCCTCCCCGCCATGGCGGCCGGCGTATAGACAAAGGAAAACGGACGCGGTGTCCAGAGGAAACGGTAATATGGCCAAGCCTCACGGCCTATTAGTACCGCTCGGCTGTGCGCGTCGCCGCGCCTGCACCTGCGGCCTATCGACCCGGTATTCTCCCGGGGGCCTTCAGGGGGATCACGTCCCCAGGGACGCCTAGTCTCGTGGCGGGCTTCCCGCTTAGATGCTTTCAGCGGTTATCCCTTCCAGACTTAGCTACCCGGCGCCTACCCTTGGCAGGATAACCGGCACGCCAGAGGTCTGTCCGCCTCGGTCCTCTCGTACTAAAGGCAGCCCCACTCAGGCGTCCAACGCCCGCAACAGATAGGGACCGAACTGTCTCGCGACGTTCTGAACCCAGCTCACGTACCGCTTTGATTGGCGAACAGCCAAACCCTTGGGACCTGCTCCAGCCCCAGGATGCGATGAGCCGACATCGAGGTGCCAAACTTTCCCGTCGATGTGAACTCTTGGGGAAAATCAGCCTGTTATCCCCGGAGTACCTTTTGTCCGTTAAGTGACGGCCCTTCCACTCGGAACCGCCAGATCACTAAGACCTGCTTTCGCACCTGCCCGGCATGTCTGCCTCGCAGTCAAGCCCCCTTGTGCCTTTACACTCGCGCTCCGATTCCCAACCGGAGTGAGGGGACCTTCGCGCGCCTCCGTTACTGTTTGGGAGGCGACCGCCCCAGTCAAACCGCCCGCCTAGCCCTGTCCCCGCCCCCGCTCAAGGGGCCGGGTTAGAAACCCCATCCGGCAGGGCTGGTATTTCACCGGCGCCTCCGCGCAGCCTGACGGCCACGCCTCGCAGGCTCCCAGCTATCCTACACATGCCGAATAGGGTCCCAGCGCTAAGCTGCGGTGAAGGTTCACGGGGTCTTTCCGTCTAATTGCGGGTATCCGGCTTCTTTACCGGAACATAAATTTCACCGAGTCTCGCGTTGAGACAGCGCCCAGAATCGTTACACCATTCATGCGGGTCGGAACTTACCCGACAAGGAATTTCGCTACCTTAGGACCGTTATAGTTACGGCCGCCGTTTACCGGGGCTTCGGTTCGCAGCTTCGCCTTGCGGCTGACCGCTCCCCTTAACCTTCCGGCACCGGGCAGGTGTCACCACCTATACGTCCCATCGCTGGTTCGCAGATGGCTGTGTTTTTGATAAACAGTCGCCTGGGCCTGCTTTCTGCCGCTCATTATCATCTCTAACATGAGCCGCACTTCTCCCGAAGTTACGTGCGCATTTTGCCGAGTTCCTTAACGCGAGGTCGCTCGTGCGCCTCGGATTTCTCATCCTGCCCACCTGTGTCGGTTTGCGGTACGGTTCCCCCATGCCTGGCCTTAGACAGTATTTCCCGGCACCATGGCTGCGCCAGCTTCGCTTCGACTTTCTCTCCGCTCGCTCACGGCTCGGCTCGGGCGGTGGATTTGCCTGCCGCCCTCGACGCCTCGCCGCTCCGGCCGGAACTACCGTTCTCCGGCCTGGCCTCGCCTCATGCGTCCTGCCCTCGAAACATGGGGAAGCATCGGACTATGGACCGATTTCCCATCGGCTACGGCTTTCGCCCTCGCCTTAGGGGCCGGCTTACCCAGGGCAGATTGCCTTTACCCTGGAAACCTCGGGCTTCCGGCGGACGGGGATCGCACCCGTCTTTTCGTTACTTATGCCTGCATTCTCTCTTCCGCCTCCTCCAGCGCCCCTCGCGGGCGCGCCTTCATGGGTCAGCGGAATGCTCCCCTACCAGTCGCGCCATAAGGCGCGAATCCGCGGCTTCGGCGCCATGCTTAGCCCCGCTACATTGTCTGCGCGCGGATGCTCGACCAGTGAGCTGTTACGCACTCTTTCAAGGAATGGCTGCTTCTGAGCCAACCTCCTGGCTGTCTGCGCATCCGCACCTCATTTCACACTCAGCATGGCTTTGGGGCCTTGGCCGGCGGTCCGGGCTGTTTCCCTCTCGACTACGGACCTTGTCGCTCGCAGTCTCACTCCCGCGCGACAGGCGCCGGCATTCGCAGTTTGGTCGGAACCGGTAGGATTTGACTCCCCCTCTCCCGTCCAGAGCTCTACCTCCGGCGTCCCTGCGCGAGGCTGTCCCTAAAGGCATTTCGGGGAGAGCCAGCTATCTCCATGTTTGTTTAGCCTTTCACTCCTTACCACAGGTCATCGCTACCTTTTTTAACAGATTACCGTGCGGGCCTCCACAGGGTCTCACCCCTGCTTCACCCTGCCCATGGTAAGATCACATTGGCTTCGGGTCCGCGACGCGCGACTTTCTCCGCCCTGTTCGGACTCGGTTTCCCTCCGGCTCCGGGACTGCAATCCCTTGGCCTCGCCGCGCACCGCGACTCGCAGGCTTATTCTACAAAAGACACGCCGCAAGCTCCTGTGCCCGCGGCATCTTGGCGGTCCATGGTTTCAGGTTCTCTTTCACTCCCCTCGCCGGGGTTCTTTTCGCCTTTCCCTCACGGTACTTCTTCGCTATCGGTGGCCGCAGAGTATTCAGCCTTGGATCGTGGTCGACCCGGATTCAGGCAGGGTTCCTCGTGCCCCGCCCTACTCAGGCACCGCATCACGGAGGCGGGGCGCGTTGCGCGTACGGGGCTGTCACCCTCTCCGGCGGAGCTCTCCGGCTCCTTCCGCTGCGCGTCCCGATTCGTTCCCCTCCGCGGGTCATCCCCATGCGGCCCTACAACCCCGCTCTAGGCGGTTTGGGCTCCTCCCCTTCCGCTCGCCGCTACTCAGGGAATCTCTGTTGATTTCTTCTCCCGCGTTACTTAGATGGTTCACTTCACGCGGTGTGGCTCCGCCGGGCTATTTCATTCGCCCGCGCGGTGCGCGCCTCCCGGCGCGCGGGTTGCCCCATTCGGCTACCCCGGGATCACAGGATGTGTGCTCCTCCCCCGGGCTTTTCGCAGCTTGCCGCGGCCTTCATCGCCTTGCGGCCCCAAGGCATCCGCCATGGACCTCTTCTCGCTTGGCCATATTGCCTCTTCCTCTTTCTTACCTTCTCGTCTCGTATTCCTTCCCTATCAGTTTCAAACAGCTTTCTTCGTTACTGGGACAGAATAGAGTTGAACTATTGACCCCCGCCTTATCAGAGCGGTGCTCTAACCAACTGAGCTACTGTCCCGTCCGCCGCCATAATGGCAGCTTGAGGCAAGGAAAGAAGAACTCCATGAAAAGAGCGCGCATTGCGGCGCACACTTGCCGCTCCCCTTCTCTTAGAAAGGAGGTGATCCAGCCGCACCTTCCGGTACGACTACCTTGTTACGACTTCACCCCCCTCGCCGGGCATACCTTCGAGAGCGGCCCCCTTTCGGTTGGCCTGCCCGCTTCGGGCATCCCCGACTCGGATGGTGTGACGGGCGGTGTGTACAAGGCCCGGGAACGTATTCACCGCGCCGTGCTGATGCGCGATTACTAGCGATTCCAGCTTCACGGAGTCGGGTTTCAGACTCCGATCCGGACTACGGCAGGTTTTCTGCGTTTCGCTCCGCCTCGCGGCCTCGCTTCACTCTGTGCCTGCCATTGTAGCACGTGTGTAGCCCTGGACATAAGGGCCATGATGACTTGACGTCGTCCCCGCCTTCCTCCGGCTTGTCGCCGGCAGTTCCGCCAGAGTGCCCACCTCTACATGCTGGCAACTGGCGGCAGGGGTTGCGCTCGTTGCGGGACTTAACCCAACACCTCACGGCACGAGCTGACGACAGCCATGCAGCACCTGTTCACAGGCGCATTGCTGCGCCCGCCTGTCTCCAGGCGGTCCCTGTGTATGTCAAGCCCAGGTAAGGTTCCTCGCGTACCATCGAATTAAACCACATGCTCCACCGCTTGTGCGGGCCCCCGTCAATTCCTTTGAGTTTCACCCTTGCGGGCATACTCCCCAGGCGGCACACTTAACGCGTTCGCTTCGGCACCCGGGCTCATGCCCGGACACCCAGTGTGCATCGTTTACTGCGCGGACTACCAGGGTATCTAATCCTGTTCGCTCCCCGCGCCTTCGCGCCTCAGCGTCAGCCGTCCGCTCGCAGCCTGCCTTCGCCATCGGTGTTCTTCCAGATATCTACAGATTTCACCCCTACACCTGGAATTCCGGCTGCGCCACAGCGGCTCAAGCCCAGCAGTTCCCAGCGCGGTTCCGGGGTTGGGCCCCGGGATTTCACGCCAGGCTTGCAGGGCCGCCTACACGCCCTTTACGCCCAATGATTCCGAACAACGCTCGCGCCTTACGTGTTACCGCGGCTGCTGGCACGTAATTAGCCGGCGCTTATTCGCGCGCTACAGTCACCGGGAAGGCATTCCCTCCTCCCCTTATTCCTCGCGCGCAAAAGGGCTTTACAACCTTCCGGCCTTCCTCGCCCACGCGGCGTCGCTCCGTCAGGGTTCCCCCCATTGCGGAATATTCTTAGCTGCTGCCTCCCGTAGGAGTCTGGGCCGTATCTCAGTCCCAATGCGCCCGTCCGCCCTCTGAGGCCGGGTACCCGTCGTAGCCTAGGTGGTCCCTTGCACCGCCTACCAGCTGATGGGCCGCGGGCCGCTCCTCCGGCGCCCCCGTGGGGGCTTTCCACGCACGGCTCCAGCCCGTGTGTTCGCATCCGGCATTACCCTGCATTTCTGCAGGCTATTCCCGTCCGGAGGGCGCGTCGCCCACGTGTTACTCGCCAGTCCGCCGCTCTCACCACGCGCAAGCGCGTGGATCCCGCCCGACTTGCATGCTTAAGACGCGCCGCCAGCGTTCGTTCTGAGCCAGGATCGAACTCTCCATGCCTATTTCCTCGGCCCCCGAGGGGACCGGAGATCTCCATAAACACGCAGAGCCTCAAAAGGCCCTCTCATCTTCTCGAATCTGACCGCCTATAACACACCGACAAAACTGCTCTCCTCCTGTACGCTCTTTCTGTCGTTTCTTCTTTCCTTCCCTTAAACTGTCAAATAACGGCGATATAAACTAGCAGCCATGCTGCCTAATATTTTTTATTTTGTTCCTTTGTTTTCAAAGGGTGAGATAGAATATATAACTGTGAAGAAATATTGTCAATAGCAAATTTCAAAAAAAAGATAAAATTTATTAATTTTTTTTCTGTTCCGAATAAAAAAAGCAGACGTTTTCAGCCTGCTTCCATTTATTTATGGAGTATAAAACTTTTAACTTCCTAGTTTTCCTCGTAATCAGTGTTTTCTTCCGCTGGCAAGTCAGTTTCTTCATATTCGCCGCTGTCATAATCATCATCAGCAGGAAGAACAACCATCTGGGACTGCACTGCACTCTGAATTTCCTCTTCAGCTATCGCATCGACCAAGTCCTTTGCCTGCGCCCTTGTAAAGTACAAAAGATTTCCGCCGTATTCAATTTGAGTGTCGCCCTTTCTTTGATTTGACTTTGTAGAAGGAATTTTTATGCAGAAATAAGGAGACTTTCCGACAAAAACATAGCCCATGGAAATTTTAGGGTCAGCATAAGAAGAATACTGGAAAGGTCCCCATTCAATTTTTGCACGGGCATATTCATAAGTCGCCTTGTATTTTTTCTGATTACGGTCAAGTTTTTTTTCTTCAAAATCCTTTAAATAAGCATTGTAAGAAGTGATAACAGCTTTGCGCGCATCTTTGTCCAAAAGAAGACGCTCCTTGTTCGGCATATTTTTATAGACAATTCCTGCCGTTCCGTTCTTTGGGAAAAGCATAACGGAAAAATCTTTTGCCTCAAGCTCATTAACAAAAATTTTTCTTAGCCTGAAAGTTCCAGAGCCAAGCTCAACAGGATCGAATTTTCCAAGCTTTACAATTTCAATTTCCTGCTTTACCTTTGGAGTTCTTGCCGCAAACGACAACGCAGCCATTGTTCCGACCATTATAAACAAAATTTTCTTTTTCATATTTTCCTCTATTTAATTAAGTTCTTCCATTCCGTTCAGAAGATTCTTTAAAGCGCAAAGCTCATCTTTTGTGAATGTTACGCCTTTTCCCATTTTTTGATGCTCGGAATCCCAGGAACGTATGTCGTACTTTGCAGGACGATCTCCCCAAGATACAAAATTCAACTCAAGGTTCCAGCCAGACTTTGATGTGGAAAGAACACCGATATTTTTCTTTATATCCGGCGGAGTAAAACCTTCAGACATTGCCATAAAATCCTCCGACAAAATATGCGCCTCACTTTTATAGAAACAACCGCTCACAAAACAAAAAGTTACAGGCGTTTTTTAGCTTTTATATTAATGCCGTTTGTCTTTTTTGTCATCAATAAAATTCCATTCTAAAACAAAACGTATTACACCTTTTACGCAATCTGTTTATTGCCGAAATGCAATTAGTATTATATATTGATAGTAAGCAAAATCGCTTTTATGAAAACTGAAATTCAAAAGGCAGACAAAGCTTTTCTTTTTTTTACTTTATGGAGGAAAAATGATTAAAAGTAAACTTGTATTGGCAGCATTCGCAGCCATGTCGCTTGCACTGATCTCGTGCGGCTCATCGCCAAAAGAAGAGCCAGAGATTCAAGAAGAGAATGTTTCTGAAAACACAGCAGAAGAATCTCAAGACCAACAGCAAATTTCCGAAGACACCGAAGAGTCAAATGAAGCAACACTCAGCAAAATTGAGTCTTCAAGGCAGGACGCAATAAATGCCGGCGCGCAGAACGCAGCTCCAGACGCATTTAACGCCGCAGAAGAAGAATACAATTCTGTAAAAGCAGCAATGGAGCAAGGCGAAGATGTTTCTGCAAGGCTAAAAGATCTCCTTGCACGCTATCAGGCTTTAAAGGCTTATGCAGACGCAGTTGCAAAGAAAGCAAAAATTGATGAAAACGGATTTGCTTCTTATGCGCAGAATGTATACAACGACGGCTCTTCCATTATCAGTGAGCTTGCATCTTCAAAAGACTACGGAAGCGATTGGAATAAAAAAGCAGTTTCCGCAGATGCAAAAATGACTTTTGTTCTTAAGGCAGCTTATAAATCGCTTGCACAGGCTGAACGCACAGAAGCATTTAAAGCAAAGAGAAATGCGGACAGCATAAAGTGCTCTGTTTCAAGAAAAGCTGACTACGATAAATTTGTTGCAAACTTCAAATCTGGCGATCAGAATTACGTTACAGGAAATCCAGAAGGCGCGATTGCAAACTACACAAAGGCTAAAGAAGGATTCTCATCTCTTTATGCACAGGTTTCCGAAGCAAGAGCACAGGCCCAGGCAGCAATTGAAGAAGCAAAGAAACGTGTTGCAGAAAGTGAGACAAATGCTCAGTGGGCAGACAAGGAAAAACCTCTTGGAGACGAGCCGGTAGAAGGAATCGAGGAAGCAGACACACAGCTTCTTGAAGCAGACGACTTTACAAAAGCAGAAAACTCAGAAGTTGAAATCGAAGAAACTATCGAAGAAGCTGCACAGGAGGCTGAATAATGAAAAAAATACTTGCTTGCACAGTCGCATCTGTTCTGGGACTTTCAGTTTTTGCAGCCAGCTACACAAACAACACATACCAGAAACTTGCAAAAGAATACACACAGAAAGCAGAAAGAGCATTAGACGCAGGAGAATATGTTCTTGCTGAAGAATACGCTGCAAAAGCAAAAGAAAACGCAGAGCTTTCTGACACTTACATAAGCCACATGCTCTCAAAGGAAAGCGCAGAAAAAGACCTCAACCTTGCAAGAAACAGGCTCGCCTATGTTGAAAGCATCAACGGAAAAGAAAACTTCCCGATTGCTTATGATTCAGCATCAAAGTCTCTTGCACAGGCTGAAGACGCATTTGCAAAAGAAGAATGGAATGCAGCTTCAAGCTATTCAAAGCAGGTTCTTGACGCTTTGGCAGAAATAAAAGAAGTTACACCGCTTCCAAAATACTATGTTGTAAAACCTTGGGAGTCAGATAAAGACTGCTTCTGGAACATCTCTGGAAGACCTTACGTTTACAACAATCCTTATTTGTGGGAAAACCTTTACGAAGCAAACAAGAATTCCCTTCCAGATCCAAAGAATCCAAACTTGATTCGTCCGGGAATGAAAATGGAAATTCCTTCAATTTCTGGCGAATACCGCGACGGAGTTTACAGCCCGGACAAAGACTACGAGCCTTTTCAGAAACGCTAAAAATTCCTAGCTAAATACAGGGCAGCTGCTGAAGCCATCAACGCATGGCAATATTCGTGGCTGCCCATTTTTTTTATCACTTCGGACTTTGAAATTTCCATGTAGTTTACATATTCATCAGAATCCAGATTCTGTTTACCGGAAAACTCCAAGTCTTCAGCAAGAAAAACATGGACGTGATTTGCAAAGAGAGCCGGATTAGGATTCATAGAGCCGAGACAAGTCATTTTTTTTGCGGTTGCGCCGATTTCTTCCAAAAGCTCACGTTTCGCAGCCTCAAGCGGAACCTCTCCCTTGTCTATTACACCGCCTGGAAATTCAATGCTTAAAGATTTTTCTCCGTGCCGCCATTGCCTTACCATAAGAAAATTTTCACCGTCATCTGGAATTACAATCACCCAGTCAGGAGCTTCGTTCACAATGTAAACACCTTCAGTTCCATCGGGACTTACGCTGATCCGTTCAGTAACAGCAAAAACAGGAGTTTTAAAAACCTCCCTGCGGAATTTTTCGTGCCATATAAGTTTTTTGTCGTCCATGCTTTTTATACTAAAATTATTCTGAAAGTTTAGCAAGAAAGATAACATTATAAAAATTGCAAATTTCAAAAAACGGATTTATAATTTAATTATCAAAAATAATATTTAAAACAGGAGGCGTATTATGGCAATCATCGCAATTTCAAGACAGGTGGCTGCACTGGGAGACGAAATAGCTGCGGCGGTGGCAAAAAAACTTGGCTACACATTTATAACTCGCAAACAGATAGAAGACCGCATTGTAGAGCTGGGATTTCCAAAAGAAAAGCTTCAAAAATATGACGAAATAAAACCAGGATTTTTCGCAAGCCTCGCAAAAGGACGTGATGAATACCTGAACTATTTGCAGTATGCGATTCTGGAAGCGGCAAGCAAAGGAAACTGCATTTTAATAGGGCGCGGTTCATTTGTAATTCTTGAAGATGTTCCAAATTTGATTTCACTGCGCTTCGTAGCAAAAGAATCTGTAAGAGCTAAACGGCTTGAAAAGGAATTCAATTGGACAGAGAAGCAGGCAATGGCAAGAATAAATGAAAGCGCGGCGAACAGAAAAGGATTCCACAAAAGTTTCTTTAACGTAGACAACGAGGATGCAAGCCACTACATGCTCACAATAAACACAGGAATTCTTGAACCGGAGGAAGTCGTAAAGCAAATCGTAAACTTTGTAAAATATTTTTCAGCCCCGGAAAAAGAAGCCTTAGGAAAAAAGCGCATTGAAAATATGCTCAAAGCTCAGGACTTAACAAACAAGCTTCTCTTTGAATACAAACTGAATATAAATTTTCTGCGTGCAATAATCGATGACGAAGGAACATCTATAACATTGCAAGGCGTGGCAGATTCTCAGGCTGTAGTAGATAGAGCCGTCACACTTGCGGCAAAAATTCTTCCAAGCTGCACAATAAAATCAGCAGTAAATATTGTTCAGGACTTTAAAGGTTGCTAACAGAGGGCGGTTTATATGAAAAGTTTTTAATGCATATTTTTAACTGTGATTCCCATGCAGTGTGCCGCAAAACGAACGTCGACATGGGAATCTTATATACAGCTTATCTCAAGCCCGATAATGACAGTTTTTATTCAACAGTAACAGACTTTGCAAGGTTGCGTGGCTTGTCCGGGTTATTCCCCCTGTGAACTGCACAATAGTAAGCAAAAAGCTGCGCCGGAATTATTGAAAGCATCGGTTCAAAAAAACTTTCCGTAGAAGGAATCTTTACAATTTCATCTGCGGAAGAACTGAACGCCCCGGAATCATCCTGAGTAATAACAAAAGTAGAAGCTCCGCGGCTCTTGACTTCAATAATGTTGCTTGCAAGTTTTTCATAAAGCTCAGGAACTGTGGCAGTCGCAACAACAAGAGTGTCCGTGTCTATAAGCGCAATCGGACCGTGCTTAAGCTCGCCCGCAGCAAAAGCCTCGCTGTGCATATAGCTTACTTCCTTAAGTTTAAGTGCGCACTCAAGGCTTGTCGCGCTGTCATACTGGCGGCCAATAAAGAACACTTTCTGCTTGTTGTAGTTCTTGGAAACAAATCTCTGAATAGAAGCCTTGTCTTCAAGAATCTGCTGAACTTTTTCTGGAATAGAATTCAGCTCGCAAAGATATTTTTTATAGTCAGAAGCAGAAATAGTTTCTTTTATAAATGCGGCTTTCAAGGCAAGCATGCAAAGGCACATAAGCTGAGTTGTATAAGCCTTGGTTGAAGCAACCGCAATTTCAGGACCTGCCCAAGTATAGACGACATCATCAGCTTCGCGGCTTACAGTTGAACCTACGCAGTTTGTAATCGCCGTAACATGAACGCCGTTCTGCTTGGCAAGACGCAATGCAGCCAAAGTGTCGGCAGTTTCCCCGGACTGGCTTATTACAATAAAAATATCATCCTTGCATAGAATAGGATTTCTGTAGCGGAATTCGCTTGCAACATCGACTACAACAGGAACACGCGCAAGCTGCTCAAAAACATACTTCGCCACAACTCCGGCATGGTAGGCAGTTCCGCAGGCGACAATCACAATGCGCTTGGCTTCCTTCCATTTTTCGTCAAAGCAAAGCTCGTCAAACTTTATGTCAACAGGAGCTCCGCCTTCAAAAACAAGACGAGGCCTCATTGTGTCTGTAAGAACTTTTGGCTGCTCGTGGATTTCCTTAAGCATAAAATGCTCGTAGCCGCCTTTTTCCGCGGAAGAAATATCCCAGTCAACATGGAACGGCTGCTTTATTATGCGGTTTCCGTCCTCGTCAAAAAGATCAACATGGTCTTTGTAAAGCACTGCGATTTCTTTCTGATCAAGGAAGTAAACATCGCGGGTGTACTCAAGGACAGCAGGAACATCGCTTGCAATAAAGTTTTCATCCTTGCCAAGCCCTACAATGAGCGGACATTCTTTTCTTGCGGCAATGATTCTGTCCGGGAAGTCCTTGCACAGAACTCCAAGAGCGTAGCTGCCTTCCAAGCGGTTTACAGTCGCCTTTACAGCTTCAAAAATATCAAGAGAATATTCAT
Organism: Treponema succinifaciens DSM 2489; assembly: GCF_000195275.1. NCBI lineage: Bacteria > Pseudomonadati > Spirochaetota > Spirochaetia > Treponematales > Treponemataceae > Treponema > Treponema succinifaciens. Next base: position 2,542,512 of record NC_015385.1, read on the forward strand.
AGTAATAGTTTATAAGATGAGCAATGACTTCTGTGTCTGTGTCGCTCTTGAACACAACGCCTTCACTCTGAAGCCACGCCTTTAGCTTTGCGAAGTTTTCGATGATTCCGTTGTGAACAACAGCGATTGTTCCGCTTTCGTTAAGATGCGGATGAGCGTTTATGTCGCTAGGTTCGCCGTGGGTCGCCCATCTTGTATGCCCTATTCCAAGAGAGCCTTCGATTGTTTCCTTTGCGATTTTTTCTTCAAGAGCCTTGAGCGCGCCTTTTACCTTGCGCACCAAAATATCCTGACCGTTAAACACTGCGATTCCCGCACTGTCATATCCGCGGTACTCAAGTTTTTTAAGAGCATTCACCAAAACCGGTGTAGCATTTTTATTGCCGATATATCCTACAATTCCGCACATGGCATTATTCTAGCGAATTTCCTGTCTTTTGAACAGAATGCATTTCGTAAAAATAAATGTAAAATCTAATCAAGGAAAATTGCTTCAAGAATATTTTATTTTTCTCTGGAATTCTTTAAAAAGTTCAGGAATATTTCATTTTCTATGTGGAATTCGTCAAAAAACTCAAGAATATAGAATTTTCCTGAAGAATATGCATAAAAACTCTGGAATATCTTTTATTATTCAATTTTTATACAAATTTTTCAGGAATATACAATATTCTTGGAGAATATTATTTATTCCTGTATATTTATGCAAAATTTATCATTTCACAAAAAATTCTCCTCTATGAAAAAAAACGCGCAATGCACTATAATGGCGCAAGGTTTTGGACAAATGAAAAGGCTTTTGGGATTCGCCGCAGTTTTAATATTTTCCGCAGGAATTTTTGCCGCCACATTAAAGGACGCGCAGGACAGGCTTTCTGCAATCGAAGAATTTAAAAGCGGAATTCTAAGCTCAAGTCCAAGCGGATTTTTTTCTGACGAGGAAATGGACGCGTTAAACCTTCTTTACCAGGTTCTTGAAGGAGATGAATACACCGTAAACTCGCTTAACGGAGAAATGCAGTTTTCCATAGGAGAATACAGCCTTGTAGAAACAAAATGGCCCACGGAAATTCAGGCATTTTTCTTCGGCGGAAAAATAAGCTATGAGCGCAGCGTAGACATCATGTATTCCGACGCAATGGAAAAAAAATACGTTCCAGAACCGCAAATGACTGAATACCAGCGGCGCGACTATGAATATTACATAAACGACTACGAAACCAGAATCCGTTCCGGGGAAAAATTCTTTTATGCGGAGCTTACATTTAAACTTACGCACTGGCATGGAGCAAGCGAATACAGATTCGAGCCGGCCGCGCTAAAAATCTACAAAAATTCAAAACGTCCGCGGGCAATAATCACAATAGACGAAACGCAGAGCAAGGATTTTTTTACATTCGCAGAAGAAAAAGAATTCAGAACAGAAAAACAGATTGAAAGAAACAGCGCGCGCATAAAAAAGCTTCTAAAGGACGAAAACAAAAACGCTTCTACAGAAAAAGCAAAGAAAAAAGACATAATATTCACCGAGCAAAAAGGAAGACGCTCCTTTTACGTAAGCGCGGAAACTTCCACGGACAACATTGATTTTTCAAACACAGACTTTGCTTCGTACAAGCTTGACAATATGTACGGAACTCTTACGCTTGGACTTGGAAAATTTATCTTCGCAGGAATTTCAGCCGGAATAGACTTGCCTTCGCTTAACGAAAATGTTCCCGTTTATTCTTTCGGCGGAATCTTCGGATTAAACTTGAACCTTGGAACTCACATCCGGCCTTACGGTCAAACTTCAGTTTACGCACGCACAGACGACCACGTTGTATTTAAAACCGGAGCCGGAATAGATTTTAAGCTTGGAAAATTCATGCTGAATCTTGAGTACAGCTACAATTGGAGCAACAACGTAAACGCTTCTGTAAAAGACGAGGAAACGGAAAAGTTCGGCTCGTACACGGCAGGAATCGGACTTACTTGGTAAAGTTTTCGTTGTGAAGGCACAGGTCGTTTATCGGGCATTCCGCGCACTTGGGGCTTCTCGCTGTGCAAATATAGCGTCCGTGCAAGATAAGCCAGTGGTGGGCGTGCATCATAAATTCAGAGGGAATGCGTTCAAGCAAGGAACGTTCAACTTCAAGAGGAGTTGAGCCTTGGGCAAGTCCAATCTTGGGGCAGATTCTAAGCAGATGCGTATCTACCGGCATTGTGGGCTTGTGGTAGACAACATTCAGAATAACATTCGCGGTTTTTCTTCCCACGCCCGGCAATGACTCAAGGTCTTCCCTGTTGTCTGGAACTTGCGAATTGAATTTTTCCACAAGCATTTTGCTCAAGCCCACAACGTGCTTTGCCTTGTTCTTGTAAAGCCCGATTGACTTTATAAAGCCCCTTATTTTTTCTTCACCAAGAGCAAGCATAAGTTCAGGCGTATAGGCGACTTTATAAAGCGACTCGGTTGCTTTGTTCACGGCTTTATCCGTAGTCTGCGCGGAAAGAACCACGCTCACCAAAAGACAAAAAGCGTTCGGAGCAACAAGCTCAGTTTCTGGAGAAGGATTCAATTTTTGAAACCGCAGAAAGACTTGCGAAATCTGCTGCGGAGTTAAAAGTTTCAAGCTAGAACTCTTTCTTTAGAAGCGCGGCTTTGTCTGTCTGTTCCCACGGAAACTCTGAATTTCCAAAGTGGCCGTAAGAAGCTGTCTTGGAATAAATAGGACGCTTGAGGTTGAATGTCTTTGTTATTCCAGCTGGAGTGCAGTCGAAAACTTTTTTTACAGCATCCGCAATCTGGCAGTCAGGAACAATTCCAGTCCCAAAAGTTTCAACTAGAACAGAAACAGGGAACGGAACTCCAATCGCATAAGCAAGCTGAACTTCGCATCGTTCCGCCAAATCCGCGGCAACAATGTTCTTGGCAATGTAGCGCGCCATGTATGCTCCAGAACGGTCAACCTTGCTAGGATCTTTTCCGCTGAAAGCTCCGCCGCCGTGCCGTCCCATTCCGCCGTAAGTATCAACAATTATTTTTCTGCCTGTAAGACCAGTGTCTCCAACAGGGCCACCGATTATAAACTGGCCTGTAGGATTTATAAAATACTTTGTGCTGGAATCCAAAAGCCCTGCAGGCTCAAGAACTGGCTTTATTATTTTTTCCATTACAGTGGATTTTATTTCGTCATAGCTGATTCCCGCATCGTGCTGCTGGCTTATAACAACAGTGTCAATTCTTACAGGACGGTGGCCTTCATATTCAATTGTAACCTGGCTTTTTGAATCCGGGCGCATCCATTTGACTTCGCCGCTTTTTCTTAGCTCTGCGGATTTTCTCATAAGCTTGTGGGCAAACATAATAGGAGCGGGCATAAGCTCAGGCGTTTCCTTGCAGGCAAAGCCGAACATCATTCCCTGATCTCCCGCGCCCTGCTGACCTTTGAATTCATCAAGGCCTTTTCCTAAAACTCCCTGATTTATATCCGACGACTGGGAATGAATCATATTAAGAACAGCCATGGAATTGCAGTCCAAGCCGTAGTCTGGATTTGTGTAGCCGATTCTCTGAACAACATTGTATGCAACTTTCTGAACATCAATGTGAGCATTTGTAGAAAGTTCACCGCCTACAAGAATAAGAGCCTGGGATGCAAAAGTTTCGCAGGCAACATGGCTTTCTGGATCCTGACGCAGACATTCATCAAGAATTCCATCTGAAATCTGGTCGCAAACTTTGTCCGGGTGACCTTCCCCCACGGATTCCGAAGTAAATAAATAATGATTTTTCGATAAGACAGCGCTCATTTTTAGAGCCTCCTGTTTAGCAAGTTTCAGTTCCACAAGAAAACTGTTCCGCCTGCAATTTGGATAAATCAGCGGATAATTTGTTCAAAACAATATAATCAAAAGCACAAAAACAAGCAAGGGAAATTTTTTTTTCACCTTTAGCTTCTAAAATTACAGTAATAAGGTGCCGATTAGTGCTCTAACAATGAGGCAATTACTGCACTAAATGGGTGTTGATGAGCGCACTAATAAGGAGGCATTTAGTACAGTATTTAAATGGCAATTTGAGTGGAAATCTTTTATGATGCCTAAAAGGCTATTAAATACCGTTGCCGCTTGTCTGTCATATTTTATGAGATACATTGTTACCACTCAACTTCATTTTCAGAAAGACAATCTTCTAAGGGAGTATTTTTCCCTTGAACGTTTTTATTCATGCTCTTGATTACATTTGAAATATTATATAATATATGAATATAGCAAAGGAGCGGAAACAATGCATATATATGCGTTATTTTCTATCCGGCAATTGTTGTTTTTATCAAATTGTTTTTATAATAAGGAGACATGAAATGTCACTGAAAAAGTCTTATTCCAAAGACAAGAAAACTTGTAACGTAACTTTTTCTGTTTCTCAGGAAGCAGCACACGGCGCAGAAAAAGTTTCAATCGCAGGAGACTTTAACAGCTGGAGCAGCACAGAAACTCCGTTGAAAAAAGGCAAAGACGGTTCTTTCTCTGTAAAAATTCCTCTTGAAGCCGGAAAAGAATATCAGTTCCGCTATCTTCTTGACGGAAAGCACTGGGAAAATGACTGGGCGGCGGACAAGTACATTCCTGCTCCATTCTCACACACAGATAATTCTGTTGTAATCTGCTAAGCTAGCTTAAAATCTTTTACTTTATACAAGCTGTCCAAGTGAAGAAAACTTCAAAGGGCAGCTTTTTTTTTATAAAATCTGCAAAAACACGCAAAAAAGTGGAAATTCCAGAACAACTCATTATAATGTATAAAAGGAGATGCGCATGGACTTAAAAGGAATCTATACAGCAGACACCCGCCGCTATGATGACTCCCAAGCTTTATACAATAGATGCGGAAAAAGCGGAATTCTCTTGCCCAAAGTAAGCCTAGGATTTTGGCACAACTTCGGCGGAAACGACTCTTATGAACGCAGCCGGAAAATCACACACTTTGCGTTTGACCACGGAATAAATCATTTTGACCTTGCAAACAACTACGGTCCTCCTTATGGCAGCGCAGAAGAAACAATGGGCAGTCTCATAAAAGACGACTTTCGACCTTACCGCGATGAACTTTTTATTTCAACAAAAGCCGGCTATGATATGTGGGAGGGGCCTTACGGAAACTGGGGTTCGCGCAAGTATCTTACAGCAAGCCTTGACCAAAGCTTAAAGCGCATGAATCTTGAATATGTAGACTTATTCTACAGCCACCGCTACGATCCGGACACACCTTTGGAAGAAACTTTGCAGGCAATGGCGGATATTGTAAAGCAAGGAAAAGCCCTTTATCTGGGTTTAAGCCGCTGGCCGCTTGAAGCATTGAAATTCGCCGACAAATATCTTCGCGAACGGGATGTTCCGCTTCTTATTTATCAGGGCAGACTGAATCTTCTTGACCGCTCTCCGAAAGAGGAAGGCATTCTTGACTACTGCGCCGAGCATGGAATTGGATTCATTTCATTTTCTCCACTGGCGCAAGGCTTGCTTACAGACCGCTACCTTAACGGAATTCCTTCTGACAGCAGAATGGCAAAGGAACATTTTCTAAAAAGCAAGGACTTGACTCCAGAACTTCTGAAAAAACTAAAGGCATGGAATGAGCAGGCAGGCAAACGCAATGAAACTCTTGCAGAAATGGCTTTGTCCTGGATTCTTAGCCAGAAAGGTGTAACAAGCGTGCTGGTTGGTGCAAGTTCCACAGAGCAACTTGAAAAAAACATGAAATGTGTTCACGCCGAACCGTTCAGCAGTGAAATGTAAAACCCAAAATTAAGCCTAGGAGGATTTTATGAACATTAAGAAATTTTCATTTGCATTTTTGCCGGTACTAATCCTTGCTCTTGTATCTTGCATGAACATGAACAGCTCAAACGGAAAAGAAGGCGCAATACGAATAACAGTTCCGGGAGAGGAGCGCGGGCTTTACACTTTTAACAAGAGCAACGCCAGTTCTTACAAAGTAAGCATAATCCTTGACAAAGAAGTTATCGACTCGCAGACCACGGAACTGGGGGGGGGTAATTACATTTGATGAGCTTGAGCCTGCCACATACACAGTAAAAGCCGAAGCGTTTGATTCAGACGGAATACGCATAGGAAGCGGAAGCATAGAAGTAAAGGTCGTAGCCGGCGAAACCGCAGAAAAAACAATTTTAATGATACTAGCTAGCAATAGAGATGTAATTAATTATCAAAAATATTATTTATGGAATGTTTATAATTCTAAATATTATTATGATGAGTTTAACTCTATAACAAGTGATTTAACTATAAATAATATTGATTCCGTTAGCTCAAACAAACCTGGCAATTCGACTATTCTAGGATTTGCAGAATCTTTTTATGCATATTATATCTACTATATAGAAAACGCTGATAGTCAATTTAATAGAACAAATTTTATTTACTATAAAGGGAAAGGCTCAGGACCTTATGACATTAAATTTACTAGCACATCCGTAAAAGACCCTTTGTATTTTGATGATAGCACAGATTGTCTATGGATAGGCGGATATGATTCTTCCAGTGGCGAACTAAAACTTTTACAAATAACAGAACCTTCAACAAACTTTATTTCCACAATTTCATCAGCGACTTCATTATATTCCACAAATTTTTCTGTTTCCAGGGCAAGTTACACGGCTTTTGCAATTCAGGGCAGCGATATTTACATTGCATACACGAACAGCGGCACATCGTACCTTCAGCGTGGAACAATCACGGGCAGCAATGATTCAGGCTTTTCAATCACAGCAAAAGGAACGGCGCAGTCCACAGAGCAAATGGGCGTTGCAGGCACAATCAACGACATAGCTATTTTGTATGACGGTTATGTTTATGTGCTGATTTCAGATATAGAAAAACTCACTGGTCATACAATAAATGATGGCGATACTGTAAAAAGCCGTGGAGCAATTTTAAAGATTTTAGGCACAGATTCAGGGTTTGAAGTAGAAGACATCTTGGGCTGGACAAATTCCGCAAGAACAATCAGCTCAAAACTGAATAACGACAGCAATAATCTCTACAATAATACAAATGCAATCTATCAAATAAACTCAATAAAGGCATATATTCCAAAACTTTCAGAAAGTTCAAAGAAATTTTATGGCGCAGAACGTTTCGTTGCGATAAAACCAAAAGAACTTGCAATTGCGGACTGCGGTGCAAACATAATACTTCCAGACTACAAAAACAAAAAGAACGGAAATATGTTCCAGCATGACAGAGTTGTTACAGTAAATCTTTACGACTTTGCAATAACCAATGTTACAGAACTAAACAACCTAGACTTCAAAAGACTTTATATAAGCGGAAATATTTCTTCTATAGATGGCTTTTCTTCATCCTATTCTTCAGATGAAGAATAGAAAACATTTTACTACGATGATTATAAGCACAGGGCAGCCCTACTGTTATGTGCTTGTAACACCCCCCCTTGCAAAGACTATTTTGACAAGCAAAACATTGCAGTAAACTCGGTCAGGAATCTGTTAAAAATTTTCAATAGATTATCAACCGAGTTTCTTTCAGAAACATCGCAGGGTCAAGCCCGATAATGACATAAAATCATAAAACTCGAAGTTTGGGCTATTTATGCAAAATCTTATACATTGGGGATTGGCCGGGGCAAAGCTCTAGTATGTTTTTTTCGCAAGCAAGGACTTCTGAAGGCTCGTGGGTTACATGCAGGAGCGTTGTTGTTCCTGTTTCCGCAACGGTTTCAAGAAGGTCTAGGATTTTTCCGCGGTAGTTTTCGTCAAGTCCGTGGCAAGGCTCATCCAAAATAAGAACACGAGGCGACTTTACTGCGGCTCTAAGAATCAGAATTGCGCGCTGCTCTCCGTAGCTTAAAGAGCCAAACGATTCCTTTTCGCGACCGGAAAATCCTGCAAGTTTAAGCCAAGCATTTGCCATTGCAAGTTCAAAATCCGTGGCAGGCTCGTAAAGTCCAATGCTGTCTTTGAATCCGCTTACAATCACACTCTGCAAATCAGTTCCACCAACCATTCTGTATTCCACATGAAGCCTGTAGCTTACAATTCCAAGATGTTTTTTTATGTCCCAAATTGATTCGCCTGAACCGCGCCGGCTTCCAAATAAGTAGACTTTTTCGCGGAACACTTGCATATTGTCGCCCGTTATAAGTTCCATGATTGTGGTTTTTCCAGAGCCGTTTGGTCCTCTTACAAGAAAATGCTCACCTTTTTTAACCTCCCAGTTTAAGTTTACAAGAACCTTGTGGTCGTCCCAGCCAACATTCACATCCTCGAATTTTATGAGACTTTCCGGCACTTCGGAAAATTCCTCTGTTTCCAAGGCGGCGTTGCTTTCACTGCGGATTCTTTTTAGCTCGCAAAGAAATTCCTGCCTTTCTTTTTCACGGACTGATTTTTTTTCTGCGTTTCTAGCTTCAAGGAGATTTTCGTATTCAGAACGGCTTGCGCAGAAGGAAATTTTTTTATCTGAAAACTCAAGCACGCGGTTTATTTTTTCAGGAATTTCAGTAAACCGCTCCATACACAAAATTATGCGCGGAAAATCTGTTCCGGAATTTTCAGTCTGCCGCTTTAAAATCATGTTGAAAAATTCCATTAGAATTGAACGTGATTCGGCATCAAGCCCCGCAAAAGGATCGCTCAAGACAAGCAGTTTGGCTCCAGACAAAAGTGAACGGCACAAAAGCGTGCGCCTTATTTCCCCGGTAGACATAAAGCGAAGTCCGCGGTCAAGAATTTTTTCCACGCCGCAAAGTTTTACCTGCGGAAATGTTTCAAGCTTATATGCGTCCTTTGCAAGAGGCTCTGATTTATTTTTTGCACCGCCAATCACTTCGTAAATATATTCACGGCCGGTTCTTCCTATGTCTATTTTGTCCAAGTATTCGCTTTCGTCCCTCTCTCGTTCTTCTTCTATTAACTTTGCGGCTTCTTCAAGTGAAACTACAGCCGTGCTTTTTGCAAATTCAGAATAGAACGAGCCTCCCTGTTCCGGATAGAATTCCAAAGAGCCATACAACGCTTTTATAAAGTCAGCCTTTCCGCCGCCGTTAGGACCTGTAACAAGCCAGGCTTCGCCCTCTTTCATTGTCCAGTCAATCCGCGGAATTAAAACAGAGCCGCCTTTTCTTACCTGGCATTTATCAATGCGAATCAAATCTTTTTCCATAAGTATTCTCCAAATTTATAAACTATGCCTGCGAATGCAATATTTCATTTACTGCAATGCGGATTTTTCTTGCGCTTTCACTTCCTGTAATTTTTGCCTTTTGAATAAAACCTATGTCATAAAATCCCAGCGCGTTTCCTGCGTTATGCGACACAAAGCCTTCTTTGTACGGTCCGTTTTCAAGGACAATCTTCGGAACAAGTCCTATTCCAAGTCCAAGAGCGGCAAGAGCCATTACAGCTTCGTTTCCTTCTGTTTCCGCGGCAACCTCCGGATGAACATTTCGGCTTTTTATCCAGGAATCGAATCTTTTGCGAGCAAGTCCGGCTTTGGGCAAAATCAAAGGCACTGTGGAAACTATGTCCTGCGGACTTCCCTGCACGTCAACATAAGGACCGTTCAAAGCGGCGGCAAACACAAGAGGACTTCGGCACACGGAAATGCAGTCAAAAAAAGCAGACCGTTCATCTGGAATCGCCGCAACCGCAAGTTCAGCCCTACCTTCCCTTACCGCGCTCACAGCCCCGGCAGGATCTCCTGTTTCCACGGAAAGATGAACCGCCGGATACTTTGCAGAAAGCTTCTTTATGAACGGAGGCATTATCGTGTAGCACGCTGTAACGCTAGCATAAACATGAAGAGTTCCACAAACACTGTCCTTTATCTGCGAAAATTCATTTACAAGATTCTCTTTTTCTTCCACACACTTTGAAGCAAATCCAAGAAATTTCCTACCTTTTTCTGTAAGAAATATATCCTTGCTTCTTCTGTCAAAAAGCTCCGCGCCTGTCTCTTCTTCCAGCCTTGAAATAAGCCGGCTTAATGCGGAAGGACTTAAATTGATTTCATTTGCGGCACGAGCAAAATGCAGATTCTTCGCCACGGAAACAAAAGCCTTAAGCTCAAAAAAATCCATGCATTTACTATAAAAATTTTTCGTTTTTTAGTCGATAATCAAGAAGATAAATTTACACTTTTAACACTTGGGGGACTTATGAAAAAAACCGCTTTTTTCGCTATTGCTGTACTTTCAGCATTTTCTGCTTTTGCCGACAATTTTTCAACTGGATTCACTCCAGCCGGAAATGTTTCTTCCTACACAAAGACAAATTATTCTGTAACTTCTAAGTTCGGTGAATATTTCCGCTCTGTTTCAGAAAAAGAAATTCACAAATTCAGTAAAGGACTTGAAACAGAATTTTCACTTTTGAACGCAAAAGACGAGCTTATAACAAAAACTACATACGTTTACGATGCAAAAAAACTTGAAGGCTTTACCTATTCAGACATTGCCTCTTCAGCCGAACTTAAGACTGAATACGAATACGGCGTTGACTCAAAAATCAAGTCGTACACAGTTACAGAAAGTGACTCAGGCAACCTTAGCTCAAAGACAATTTATAAATATGAAGGCAAAAAAGTTACACAAAGCAACTACGACAAAGACGGAAAACTCTATATGCGCATAATCCAGACTTTGGATGACGACGGAATTCCTGTTCAGGAAACCGAATACAACGGAGACGGAACATTCAGCCTTTCAAGAAGCTATTCATTTACAGAATCAAAAAAAATCTCCGCAATAGAAACTTTTGACGAGGAAGGAAACTGCACAAACAAAGTTGCTTTCCGCTATGACGCAAACGACTTCCTTACAGAAATTCAGGTTTACGAAAACGGAAAAATCAAAGAACGCCGCATTTACAAGAATGACGCATTGGGAAATCCTGTAAGAATAAGCTACTACGATGTCGCAGAAAAATTCGGAACAACGGTAAACGAGCTTTCCCGCATAGAAGACTTTTCTTATACTTACTAAAACTGATTTCATTCCAGGTCTAAAATTATGTCATGCTCCGGCTTGCCCGGAGTATCTTAATTCCTTTTCCTATTTCCCAGGGCAAACGCATGTAAAAACACTTTCTGATAAAATTACAGAAAGTGTGAAATTTTAAAGGAGCCTTAAAACCGTTTGGCGGAACTGGCGGTTTTCCCGAAACCAGATCGTGCGCTTGCTTAAACTGTCCTGTTTTTTATTCTCCGGTTTTTCTGCTTGGCGTAAGATATTTAATGCAAGCCGGCGCATAACTGTCATGTTTTCCGGACTATGATCCTTTCGGTGCCTTTTGTAGTCCTCATTGAAAGTCATATCAAGACACCAGTGAAGGCGGTTTTCAATTCCCCAGTGTAGTCGAATTGATTTTTTCACAAGTTCAATGTTATCAAGTGAAGTTAGAAAAAACCTGATGTCTGTGGAAGTTTTTCCATTTACAGTCCGTTCTTCCCGTGCCATGGCAACAGCCTTAAGTCCCGGCCACTCATCTTTATTCTCCAGCCACGACAGGTTCGTGCACAGGTAATACTGCCTGTTTTCAATTCGTCCATGGTCAGGATTACATTCCTTTTCGCTTTTTATAACTCCGTATTTTGCAAGCTCCTTTTCATCCATAGAGAAAAAGTCTTTTACGGCTTCGTGTGTCGTGCTTTGATTTCCTTTCAAAGAAAGAACATAGTCTGCTTTTTTTTCCTTAATTTTCTCGCAGATTTTTTTCTGGCAGCCCATTGCATCGATTGTGATTATCATTCCCCTTATATCAATCAGTTCCAGAAGCTCAGGAATTGCAGTGATTTCATTTGACTTTTCATCTGTCTTTACCTGCCCAAGAATGAGGGACAGTTCATCTGCCCATGCACTTACAATGTGAATTCCCTTTGCTCCCGTGACCTTGTTTGAGCCGCACATCGTCTTTCCGTCGATGGCAACAATTGTTCTGTCCGGTTCAATTTTTACTTTCTCGTAAATTCCATGAGCCCACTTTATAAAAACTTTCTCGATTTTATCTGCGTTCACATTTCTGAAAACCCGGAGAATTGTGTCGGCACTTGGCGGACCGAACTCAAACTTCACCAGCCCCTTGATGGACTCTTCCGCTTCCTCCGCCCATTCAGCTATGTGCTCAATGTCCTTGATGCCGCTTAGCAGCCCGAACAAAACCAGCAGGAAAATATCAGCCAGTTCAAACTTCCTGCACCTTTTTACTCTAAAATCGTCTATTTCTTCCAGACTTTCTCTTAAAAGCATAATTCCACCCAAGGGGAATTTTACCATTTTGTGCATTTTTTAAATAGTAGTTTAGAGATTTAAAACAAAAAATTTTTACATGCGTTTGCCCTGTCCTATTTCCAAATAGCCATAGACTTTTGAAGCAACCTCAGTTATTATTGTATTCTATGAATAAGCATTTTTTGGCGCATTTGGAACAGATTGAGTCTTCTATAAAAAACTTTCTTCCGCTTGAAGCAAACAGCGAATGGAAAAAATTTTCATTTGGAAACGAAAACATAGACTCCAAGCACATTTTTCCGCTTATAGAAACAACTCGCTCTTTGGTGGATTTGGGCGGAAAAAGATGGCGGCCGTTACTTTTGGTTTTATGCGCGCGTGCTTGTGCCAAAGATAAAGAAAAATCGCAGGAAGCAGCATATTTGCTCGCTCCTCTTGTTGAATTTGTGCATACTGCAAGCCTTATCCATGACGATATTGAAGACAGTTCTCCTGTCCGCCGCGGAAAACCAGCCGCATACATAACTTATGGAATCGACACTGCAATAAACGCAGGCTCATGGCTATATTTTGAAGCTCCGCTCTGCATAGAGAAATTAAATTGCTCTATAGAGCTTAAAAATAGGCTTTACAGCAACTATCTTATGGAGCTTAGACGGCTTCATTTAGGGCAGGCAATGGACATAGCTTGGCACAGGGACAATACAAAAGTTCCTTCCGTACAGGAATATCTTAAAATGGTAAAAGGCAAAACCGGAACATTGGCTTCTCTTGCCGCAAAGACAGGAACTCTTGCTTCCAACGCAGACGAAGAAACTGTAAAAAAAGCCGGAATTATAGCTTCTGAAATTGGAGCCGGATTCCAGATTATTGACGATGTTATAAATCTTACAACAGGAAATCCCGGAAAAAAGCGTGGCGACGACATCGTTGAGGGCAAAAAATCGCTTCCAGTCCTTACATTTTTTGAGCAGAACAAGAAAAATCCGCAAAAAACTCAGGAGCTTAGCCAGTGCTTTATTCAGGCTTCAAAAGAAGGAATTGAAAGTCCGGCTGTGGAAAAAGCAATCACCCTTATGGAGCAAAATTCTTCTATTGAAATAGCAAAGAAAAAAGGAATCGAGCTTATTTTTAACGGCGGAAACTCTTTTATTAAGCTTTTCGGAAAAGACAACGAGGATGCGATTCTTATAAAAGAGCTTTTTATTTCGATGATTCCAAAAGAACTTATGGGAGCAGAAAACAAAGATGCTTGAAAACAGCGAAAAACTAAATAATCAGGCAGTTCATCTTGCCTCAAAAGGTGAATACGAGGATGCTATTGCCTGCTTAAAGCGCGCAATAACTGTAGAAAATTCAAATTATCTTTTATGGTTCAATCTGGGACTTACTTACCATGACGCAGGAAACATTTCACTTGCAAAAGCCGCAATGGAACACGCTTATAGAATAAATCCCTACGACGAAGACACATTGGACAGCCTTGCTTCATTTTGTGTTTCTGCAAAGACATTCGATGAGGCAATTTTGTACTGCGCAAAAGGCCTTGAGCTAAATCCAGTGAATCCTCATTACTGGAACACAAGCGGAGTCATAAGATTTCAGCAGGGAGATTATTTGGAAGCCGCAGAATTTTTTGAGCATGCGGTTTCGCTTAGTCCGCATTATTACGATGCCCTGTTCAACCTGCGCGACACTTACCAAGAACTGAACAACCAAGCCGGCGTCCAGGAATGCAATAGGATGCTTGAATCAATAAAAAAAGCTGAATAAAATCCGTCAAGAAGGAAAACATGACCGAAAAAGCTCTTATAATGTCGATAACTGAAAACAAAATTCTTGCCGCAAGATTTGAAAAAGAAGAATGCACAAGCTGCTCAGCCGGATGTGCCAAACGAAACCATGCATTTGAAATTGCAAATCCGCAGAACATGAAAATTTCAAGCGGCTCTATTGTAATCATCGGAGCGAACAAAAAAGTGCAGGCAGCTCAGGGAATCGTTTCGCTTTTTATTCCGTTTTTATGCGCAATCGCAGGATATTTTTCAGCCTCGCCTATAATGAGTTTTTTTGGCAAATCGATTTCAAACGACGGAAAAGCTGTGTTTGTGCTTTTATTTCTTCTTTTGTCTTCCACATTAGTTTTTGCAGTTACACGGAAAGTTCCAATCCCCGGCAAGCCTGAAATAATCGAAGTTCTGTAAACACAAAATGTCCAAAGCCGTTCTTTTACTTTTGCTCCTTGCATTTTCCTCCTGTTCCTTAAAATACGATGAAAATCCCAGCGGAACAGATTCTTCCCCGGAACTTGAATTTAAAGACGCCGACTATAAAAAATACGAAGATAACAAACTTTCAACACAAATTCAGGCGCAGACTCTTGAGCAGTACAAGGACAGTTCAACTTATGCAAAAAATGCAAGATTTAAAACTTGGAATTCAGGCGGCGACCTTTTAACTGAAGGATATTGCGCTTTGCTTGGAATCAACAGCGACACAAAAATCTACACGCTGTTCAACGAAATTTTCATAGACAGCATAGAGCAGAATTTCAAGATAAACGCGGAAAGCCTAAAATGGAATTCAGAAACAAAGCAGATGGTTTCCACAAAAGACGGAAATGTAAAGCTCACCAGAAGCGACATTGAAATTCAGGGAAGCGGATTTTCTGCGAGCGGCGCGTCAAAAAGCTTTGAGTTTACAAATCCTGTAACAGGAACAATTACAACTGACGACAATGAATCAAACGGAGAAGATTTCAGTGAAGAGTAAAAAATTTATTTTGTTCTATATAATATTGCTGATTTTTTCTATTACGGCAAACACGGAGCAGATAACGTTCAGTGCGGATTCAATGACAGGAAAAGCCGGAAGCAAAAACAGCACAACAATTCTAAAAGGCAACGCAAAAGTAAAAACTGAAAGCATGGAAATTTCTGCGGAAACAATAGAACTTTCCGGAAAAAATTTCAGGCGGATAACAGCAAGCGGAAATGTTATAGGTAAAAACACAGAAAGCAAAATGGATTTTACCTGCGAAAGAATGAAATACGACAGGCAGACAAAAATCGCGGTTCTGGAGCAAAATGTTGAGCTTTCGGACATAGAAAACGGAGTAAACGCAAAAGCTGAGCTTATTGAATACGACCAAAAAAAAGAAACCGCCATCATGCAGATTCAAGTGAATTTGACGCAAAAGAAAAATGTCTGCACTTCCGCCTATGCAATCTACAGCAAAAACGAGCAGACTTTGGAGATGAGCGGAAATCCGAAGATTGTGCAGAACGGAGACACTTTCCGCGCGCAGGTAATTCTTCTTGATATGGAAACTCAGGAAATAACGCTCACAGGAAGAGTAAAAGGCTCTGTTTCCACTGCGGAATCAAGCAAGCCGGAGCAAAAAAATTCCGCCGAGCCAAAAACAGAAAGCAGCGAAAACGAGGAAGAAAAAGAAGAAATCCCGGAGGAGCAAAATGGAATCCCAGAATAAAGATAAAAACACGCTAAGAGTTTCTTCATTATACAAATCATTCGGAAAAAAAAGCGTTGTAAAGGGCGTTGATTTTTCAATGCAGACCGGGGAAGTTCTTGGACTTTTGGGACCAAACGGAGCTGGAAAAACCACAACTTTTTATATGATTGTCGGATTTTACAAGCCAACGGCAGGCGATGTTTTTCTTGATGAAGAATGCATAACGCAACTTCCGATGTACAAGAGGGCAAGAGCAGGAATTTCGTACCTTCCGCAGGAACCTTCAGTTTTTAGAAAACTTACAGTTGAAGAAAATATCTGGGCAATTCTTGAAACACGCAAGGATTTAACTCGAATCGAAAAAAAGCGGGAACTTGACCAGCTTATTGAAGAATTCAATATCGGGCGCATAAGAAAACAGCAGGCATACACTTTGTCTGGCGGAGAACGACGCAGAACTGAAATAGCGCGCTCGCTTGCAATAGAACCGAAGTTTCTGCTTTTAGACGAGCCTTTTGCCGGAATAGACCCGATTGCAGTTGCGGATATAAAAGGAATCATAAGGCTGCTTGCAAAAAGAGGAATCGGCGTTCTTATAACAGACCACAATGTGCGCGACACTTTGGAAATAACCGACCGCGCCATAATAATTTCCACAGGAACAATTCTGGTTTCGGGCGGAAAGGAAGAAATCTTAAAATCGCAGGAAGCCCGAGAAATCTACCTTGGAAAAGACTTTTCAATGTAAAAAAAGAGCCTAGATAATCTCCGGCACCACTGCAAGCTGAATACCGTTGCTGCGTTCCCGCTCTGGCGGGGTTTTCCAGCTGCAATGTGCAGAGCATCTAGGCTCAAAATCGGAAAGAGGGGGATTCGAACCCCCGGTAACATTTCTGCTACGCACCCCTTCCAAGGGTGTACCTTAAACCACTCGGACATCTTTCCTAAATGTCAACAAAAAAAGGATTCATTCTTGCTGAATCCTTATAAACTGAAATCTAAATATAATTGAGACTGACACGATTCGAACGTGCGACCCCCACCTCCGCAGGGTGGTGCTCTAATCCAGCTGAGCTACAATCTCATAAACAGACCTTTTCTCTGCTGCTAAATCAAGTAAAACCTGTTTAGTAGCGGAGGCGACAGGAGTCGAACCTGCCCGGCCCTTTAGGGAACCGACGGTTTAGCAAACCGTTGTATTAACCGCTCTACAACGCCTCCAATTCCCTAAAACTCTGTTTAGGACGGAGCGAGAGGGATTCGAACCCCCGGTACCTTTCGGCACGCCTGTTTTCAAGACAGGTACTTTCGACCACTCAGACATCGCTCCATGAATGTGGAAATATACTAGCAAAATTCACATCATAATGTCAATAGGATTAATGCAGAAATTCAGGGCAAACGCATGTAAAAACACTTTCTGATAAAATTACAGAAAGTGTGAAATTTTAAAGGAGCCTTAAAACCGTTTGGCGGAACTGGCGGTTTTCCCGAAACCAGATCGTGCGCTTGCTTAAACTGTCCTGTTTTTTATTCTCCGGTTTTTCTGCTTGGCGTAAGATATTTAATGCAAGCCGGCGCATAACTGTCATTGTTTTCCGGACTATGATCCTTTCGGTGTCCTTTTGTAGTCCTCATTGAAAGTCATATCAAGACACCAGTGAAGGCGGTTTTCAATTCCCCAGTGTAGTCGAATTGATTTTTTCACAAGTTCAATGTTATCAAGTGAAGTTAGAAAAAACCTGATGTCTGTGGAAGTTTTTCCTATTTACAGTCCGTTCTTCCCGTGCCATGGCAACAGCCTTAAGTCCCGGCCACTCATCTTTATTCTCCAGCCACGACAGGTTCGTGCACAGGTAATACTGCCTGTTTTCAATTCGTCCATGGTCAGGATTACATTCCTTTTCGCTTTTTATAACTCCGTATTTTGCAAGCT
The DNA here is from genome assembly GCF_000195275.1 of Treponema succinifaciens DSM 2489. NCBI lineage: Bacteria > Pseudomonadati > Spirochaetota > Spirochaetia > Treponematales > Treponemataceae > Treponema > Treponema succinifaciens. The sequence goes on from NC_015385.1 coordinate 2,560,176, forward strand.
CCTTTTCATCCATAGAGAAAAAGTCTTTTACGGCTTCGTGTGTCGTGCTTTGATTTCCTTTCAAAGAAAGAACATAGTCTGCTTTTTTTTCCTTAATTTTCTCGCAGATTTTTTTCTGGCAGCCCATTGCATCGATTGTGATTATCATTCCCCTTATATCAATCAGTTCCAGAAGCTCAGGAATTGCAGTGATTTCATTTGACTTTTCATCTGTCTTTACCTGCCCAAGAATGAGGGACAGTTCATCTGCCCATGCACTTACAATGTGAATTCCCTTTGCTCCCGTGACCTTGTTTGAGCCGCACATCGTCTTTCCGTCGATGGCAACAATTGTTCTGTCCGGTTCAATTTTTACTTTCTCGTAAATTCCATGAGCCCACTTTATAAAAACTTTCTCGATTTTATCTGCGTTCACATTTCTGAAAACCCGGAGAATTGTGTCGGCACTTGGCGGACCGAACTCAAACTTCACCAGCCCCTTGATGGACTCTTCCGCTTCCTCCGCCCATTCAGCTATGTGCTCAATGTCCTTGATGCCGCTTAGCAGCCCGAACAAAACCAGCAGGAAAATATCAGCCAGTTCAAACTTCCTGCACCTTTTTACTCTAAAATCGTCTATTTCTTCCAGACTTTCTCTTAAAAGCATAATTCCACCCAAGGGGAATTTTACCATTTTGTGCATTTTTTAAATAGTAGTTTAGAGATTTAAACAAAAAATTTTTACATGCGTTTGCCCTGTGCAGAAATTTAACTTTTAAAATGAAGTTTTCAGTTTATAGCCAGAGTTTCAAGAGCAGTCAAAAGGCTTACATTTTCTATTGGAACTTCGATCGGAACTTTTAAAACACAAGGCGTGTAATTCACAATTCCCTTTATTCCGCAGTCAATAAGCAAATCAGTAAGCGGCTGGGCTTCATCTGAATCAACGGTAAGAATCGCATAGGAAATTTCTTCTTCATGGATAATTTTTTTCATCAAAGTCGTGGGATGAAGCGGAAACGATGAACTTAGAACTTCAGTTTTATTCACGCTTGAGTCAAATCCGGCTACGATTTTAAATGGCGAATCATAAAGCTCCGAAGTGTCCAGCAGTGCCTGCCCCATTCTTCCAAGACCAACAATGCAGCACCGCAAGCTTTCTTTTTTTTCACCGAACATTTTTTCAAGATGAGACTTTAGCTCTTCAACCTTGTAGCCGTTCGTTGCGCCGCAGTTCAATTTTAAAGCCGAAATATCACGACGGACAACTGCAGAAGTCCAGCCGGTAAGCTCCTGAATTTTTTGCGAAGTTATGTTTTTTTCTTTATATCCTGAAAGCAGCCGCTCCAAAAGAACAAGCCTGCGTTTCGTTGGCAAAGGAATGTCTTTCATTTTTAAAATATTTTATCAATTTAATACATTTTTTGTAAATATTCGAATATATATTTTTGGAGGAAATTATGAGGAAAATTAATTTCAACAAGCAATTTAAATTTTATGCTGTTTTGTGGATTTTATTTCTGCCGTTTTTTGCCTGCTGTGATTCCGGCAAGTCTGAGGTAAAAATTGCAAACTGGAATGTCCAGACTTTTTTTGATGCGAACAATGACGGAACAGAATATTCTGAATTCGCCAAAAGCAAAACCTGGGGAGAGGAAATGTACAAGGAGCGGCTCAAGCGGCTTTGTTCCGTTATAAAAAAACTTGACGCTGATATTTTTATAATGGAAGAACTTGAAAATTCAAATGTTCTTTTTGACATAAGCAATTTTCTTGCAGGCGAATGGAATCCGCGGAAAATCTACAGATATGCTTGCTTTTCAAAAAACGAAGGCGGCGCAATTGGGTGCGGAGTTCTTTCAAGAATTCCATTGCAAAAAATGAATTTGCATTCGCTCGACATAAGAACTGAAAATGAAAAAATGCCTCGAACAAGACCTTTGTCAAAAATTGAAATAAAATTAAAAGAAAAAACTTTGAGCATTTTTGTAAACCACTGGAAAAGCAAAAGCGGAGGAGAAGAAAAAACTGAAAAGTGGCGAAACCGTGAAGAATGCGTTCTTTCATTTTTTATGAGCCATGCATTAAATGAAGGCAAAGCTGTTTTCGCAGTTGGAGATTTCAACCGGGACATAAATGATTTTTGCGTAAAGAAAAACGGAAATGTACTGCTTAGAGCCTGGCACGGAAAGCTTCTTGGCGATGAAGGACTTTTGGTAAAATCAACTTGGTTTGATGAAAATGAAAACTTAATAGAGCCTGGAAGCTATTATTTCAGAGAAGAATGGTCGCGCATAGACAATATTTTTTATTCAGGGAAAATAGAAGTTGAAGATTTTTTTCCTGCGACAGAAGGATTTTGGTGCAACGAAAATTCAATTCCGTACAAATATTCACTTTGGAACGGAAGAGGATACAGCGACCATCTTCCGCTTGTATGCAAAGTACGGCTTTTAAATTAAACTTCCGAAGTTTTCTTTACAAGTTTTTCATGCATAATAAAAAGAAGCGCAAGGGCAAGTAAAAGACAAAAAGGATACAAAGCAATTGTAGTTTTTGATGCAATCATTCCAAACAACGGCGGCATTAAAGTTGTGCCGGTATAAGCACTTGCCATCTGAATTCCAATTATTGCCTGAGACTTGTCTGCTCCAAAATGCGCTGGAGTGGAATGTATTATGCATGGATAAATCGGCGCGCATCCAAGTCCGATTGTTACAAGTCCTCCAATTGTGGAAATTTGTCCAAAAGGCAAAATTACTGCGACAACTCCTGCAAGCGCAAAAATTTGTCCAAGCCGAATCATTTGAGTGTCATTCATTTTCATTGTTAAAAATCCGCTGATGGCGCGTCCTGCTGTAATTCCAATGTAGAACATTCCTGCAAAAAAAGCGGCTTTTTCAGGAGAAACATTTTCATAAAGCGCAAGATAGCTTCCTGCCCAAAGTCCAGTTGTCTGTTCAAGCGTGCTGTAGCAAAAAAATGCAATCATAACTTCCTTTGCGCCTGGAATTAAAAAAATCTGACGCAAGGAAAGTGGCCTTTCATTTTTTTCAGATTCATGCAAATCAGATTGGGCTTTATTTTTTTTCCAAAGCGGAACTGAAGCAACAAGAATCACCGTAAGCGCAGTCTGAAAAATCGCAATATATCTGTAGCCATAATTCCATCCGTGCTGACCAGCCAACGCAAATCCCATTATAGAAGGACCAATCGCAGTTCCTACTCCCCACATACAATGAAGCCAGCTCATGTGTCGGCTTTTGTAATTAAGGGCGACATAATTATTAAGTGCCGCATCCACACTTCCGGCTCCAAGTCCATAAGGAATAGACCAAATACAAAGCATCCAAAATGAAGTGCTTATTGAAAATCCAAAAAGCGCAAGAGCTGTTGTAGCCACACTTATCACCATGACTTTTCCAACACCGGCTTTTTTTGTAAACCAGTCGCTCATAAGGCTTGAAAAAACAGTTCCTGAGGCAATAATCATCGCAATAATTCCAGCAAAAGAAATGTCAACGCCAAAATCCTTGTACATAGAAGGCCATGCAGAACCAAGCAATGGGTCAGGAAGCCCAAGACTTATAAAAGCCACATAAATCACAGCAAGAAGAAGCGATGCCATACAAACCTCACTTAATTGCAATTTTTAGAGAATTATAATACACAAAAATATTTTTTTCTTTAACGATTTTCCGCATCGATATAACAATCTTCCATAAAAAATATTTGACAGCAGCTTTCCTTATAATTAAAATTATAACGTTATGAATGTAATTGTAATCCAGCCGCCTTTAGTTCAGCTTAATTCCCCATACCCATCTGGAGCATATTTAAAATCTTTTTTCAATAAAAACGGACACAATGCCGTATGGCACGATTTAAGTGTGCAGCTCGTACATTCAATTTTTTCAAAAAACGGACTGAAAAAACTTTTTGAACTTTCAAAAGAAAATGCAATGAAGATTGCTTCCACCGCAGAAAAAAACGGAGAGTTCGCAACTGCAAAAAATTTAAGACGATATATTTTTCAAAGCGATTTATGGATTGAATGGATTGAGTTTATAATGTCAACTTTATGCGGAAAACAAAATCCAAGCGCACACGAACTTTGCCACAGATTTATTTTAAGTCCATACACTCCGCGCGGAAACCGCATGGAAAACTACATAGAAAATCTTGACAGAGAGCCAACTATAAACGACACAAGAAATATTGCAAGCCTTGCCCTTGAAGATTTGGCTGACTACATTTCAGTTGCGTTCGATAAAAGCTTTTCACTCGTGCGCTACGCAGAAAGCATTGCTGTAAACGAAACTTCTCTTAGTCAAATTGAAGAAAAACTTAACTCACCGATTTTGACAACTTTTTACACGGAAGTTCTGGAAGCCGCGTTTTCAAAAACATCTATTACTGAAAATAAAAAAACGCTTGTATGCATTTCTGTGCCGTTCGCGGGAACTTTTACTTCAGCTCTTTTCACGGCAAAATATCTGCGGAAAAAATATGGCGAAAAAATTTTTATTTGTTTTGGCGGCGGGTTTATAAACACAGAGCTTAGAGAATTCAACGATAGTTCATTTTTTAAATACGCAGATGCAATAAGCTACGACAGAGGCTACGGTTCATACAAAAATTTCTTTGATGTATTTCCAGACGGAAAAATTTCAGAAGAAAAGCATATTTACAAAATGCGTCTGTTTACAAAAGAAAAAGTCATAGAGCCATTGCTGTCATCTTTGAAATACGAAAAATTTGAAAACGAGCAGACATCGTTAATTGTTCCTGATTATTCAGAAACGGATTTTTCTATTTATCCGCGTGTTGCCGATGATGAAAATCCAATGCAGCGTTTGTGGTCGGACGGAGCCTGGATGAAAGCTTATCTTGCACACGGATGCTACTGGCACAAATGCGCGTTCTGCGATGTAAGCCTTGACTATGTTGCATCCTACAGGCTTGTTCAAATTGAAAATCTTTTTCACGGATTAAAATCACAATCAGAAAAAAATGGAATACACGGAATTCATTTTGTTGACGAAGCAATGCCTCCAGCCGCAATGTTAAAATTTTCCAAGTTAAATTTAAAGCATTCCGCATCTTTTTCATTTTGGGGAAACGTAAGATTTGAAAAAATTTATTCCCGTGACATAGCAGAATTCTTATCATCCGGCGGACTTATTGGAGTTTCCGGCGGAATTGAAATTGCAACAGGAACAGGCTTAGACAGTATAAGCAAGGGAACAGATTTGGATTCAATTGTAAGTGCGTGCTGTGCATTCAAGGAAGCAGGCATTTTAATTCACGCATACATGATTTACGGCTACTTTGGAGAAACTGAGCAAGACACAATAAATTCCATGGAAACTTTACGGCAGCTTTATGCGGCAGGACTTCTTGACTCATGCTTCTGGCACAAATTTGTCTTAACAAGACATTCAAGAATTTATTCGGAATGGAAAGAAGGACTTCACAAAAACTTAAATCCATTCGCTCCCAAAAATTCTGGAGTATTTGCAAAAAATGGACTGCACTTTAAAGATGAAGAAAAATCCGCAAAATTCGGAAACGGACTTTATGCTGCACTTCAAAGCTGGATGCACAGAGAAAATTTAAATGTTCCTGTTGAAAAATGGTTTGAATTTAAAGTTCCTCGTCCAAATGTTCCAAAAGACTTAATTTCAAAATCAATTGAAAAATATGAAGAACGCCGCAACAAAGAATGGAATTTTCCGTTAAATGTAAAAAAACTTTTTTGGCTTGCAGGAAATGCCATTTTCTGTGAAAACAAGTTTTTGTGGAACTATATGCATGAAGATTTTAAAATCCCTGTAAATATTTCATCACAGGAAAAAGAAGAATTTTTTCATGCGCTTTATTGCCTTTCACCTAAAAGTTTTGACAGTTCATTCATGGAAAATCTTATTCAGAAAAATCCGAAAGTAAAAAAAATCCTTCGCGCGCTAAGAGGCAAAGGACTTGTAATGCTTTAGAAAAATAAATAAGCAGTGCAAATTAATTTTCCAGTTTTTGTCTGTAGGCTTCATAAAGAAGAACTCCGGCCGCAACAGAAACATTCAGGCTGTCAATTTTTCCGCAAGTTGGAATGGAAACAATTTCGTCACACTGTTCCTGCAAAAGCCGGGCAATTCCGCTACCTTCGCTTCCCATTATGATACAAGTTTTTTTTGGAAATTTTATTTTTGAAAGAGTTGTTCCACCTGCATCTGCTCCGTAAATCCAAAATCCGGCTGACTTTAAAATCTGAACTGCACGGACAAGATTTGGAACTTTTGCAACATCAACCCAAGAAGAAGCTCCCGCGCTCGCACGTGCAATTATTTCGTTATTGTTTATGTCCGCACTTCGATGATCTGGAACAACCATAAGGCTTGCACCGAACTGATCACATGAACGCAAAATCGCGCCGACATTATGCGGATCGGTAACACTATCAAGAACAATAACAACAGCATTTTCCGGACAGCAAGTAATCCACTGCTCAAGCTGAATTTGATTTTTTGAATTTTCTTTTTCGCCTTCAACTAAAAGAATAATTCCGCGGTGATCACGAGCAGTTTCTGGAAGTGAAGAAACCATTGAGTCAAGTTCTTTTTCATTCACAAGTGAAACTTCAAAATTTGAATCCTTTGCAAGTGAAATTATTTTTTTGATTCTTGGTCCTGGCTTTGAATAAAAAATTTTCAAGCTGATTTCTTTAGGTTTAGAAACTGAATACAGCTTGACTTTTTCTTCTACAGCATGAAAGCCTGTATAAATATTTTTTGACATATAGATTTTTATTTTTCAAAAGAAAATTCTGACTAATACCGCTTTGCAAATATGGGTTGACCAAAAAGTATTTTTTTGTCATTTTCGGACTTGAGCCGAAAATCTAAATGTATAATATATATAGATTGTTAACCGAGTTTCTTTCAGAAACATCGCAGTATCAAGTACGACAATGACATTTTGAACTTTTTGGACAGTTCCATATTATTTTTTATCTGCAATTAATTATTGTACAAAATTGCTGCGTCAATTCTTGCCGCAGCAATTTTTATATTTTTTTCCGCTTCCACAAGGGCATGGTTCATTGCGGCCGATTTTTCTGCCTTCTCTTACAACTGTTGTCGGACGCATCATGCCTTCACTGTAAAGCCATTCGCCGTTTACTTTTTTAAAACCTCCGATTTCGTGATGAATGTCGTGCATTCCTTTTGAAGTATATTCAGCCTCAAATTCAACAATACCCTCGTCATCGTTTTCTGTTCCTTTTTCTGTGCGAAGAATTTTCAAGCCATGCCAAGTGCTATTGTTGCTCCAGTCTTCAGTTGCCTTGCGGTCAATTTCTGCAATTTTTTCACCTTTCTCGCAGCTGTTGATAATGAAATCAATTTCATGCTTTACATAAGCCGTATAGCGCGCCCTCATAAGAGCTTCAGCGGTTTTTGCTTTTTCTGTGCCCTTAATAATTTTTTCGCAACATTCAGCATAATCTTTTCCTGAACCGCATGGACACAAATTTTTTTTATCACTCATAGTTTCTCCAATAAAATTCTGTTTGTAAATATTTTTTTATTCTACCAATTTATCCAACTTGTTGCAAACTCTATTTCAGTTGTCGCGGTAGTCGGTTACGCGTTTTGTTTTCTTTTCGCTGCGTGGAAGAGTACCGACCGGAACAATTGTAATCTTTGGAGTTACACCGATTTTCGACTTGAACATTTCACCGATTTTTTTTGCGGTTTCTTCAAAATTCACTCTGCCCTCGGCTTCCGCAGTAAGAATCATAATGTCCTTGTTGATTTCATCATCGTGCGCAATCGCAATTGAATATTCGCTCGAAACTCCGTCAACATTTTGCAGCAACTCTTCAACTTGGCTTGGGAATATATTTACGCCGTGAACTTTAAACATATCATCGCTTCTTCCCTTTATCATGTCGATTCGCGGATAGCATCTTCCGCAGCTGCATTTTTCAGGAATGATTCTTGAAATGTCGTGTGTTCTGAATCTTAAAAGCGGTGCACCTTCCTTTACGAGAGTTGTAATTACGATTTCGCCTTCTTCTCCGTCCGGCAAAGTTTTTCCGGTTTTTGGATCGATTATTTCTATATAAATGTAGTCATCCCAATAATGAATACCGCTTTCTTTTTCGCAGTTAATTCCGATTCCCGGTCCGTAAATTTCTGTAAGTCCATAAATATCGTAAAGCTCAACACCAAGCTCATCTTTGATATATTTGCGCATTTTTTCAGACCAGCGTTCAGAACCGAACACGCCCTTTTTCAAATAAATTTTATCTTTCAGTCCGCGCTTGTTGATTTCTTCCGCAAGCAAAAGCGCATAAGATGAAGTCGCAGTTAAAACAGTGGATTTTAAATCCTGCATCATCTGAATCTGTTTTTCCGTATTGCCCGGTCCCATCGGAATTGCCATTGCGCCAAGTTTTTCACATCCAGCCTGAAATCCGATTCCCGCTGTCCAAAGTCCGTAGCCAGCCGTAATTTGAATTCTGTCATTTTTTGTGATTCCGGCAACTTCATAGCATCTCGCGAACATAGCAGCCCAATCGTCAACATCTTTTGCAGTATACGGAATTATAACCGGTTTTCCTGTTGTTCCTGACGATGAATGGATTCTAACAATTTCTTCATCCGGCACAGCCTGAATTCCAAGCGGATATGCATTGCGCAAATCATCCTTACTGGAAAACGGAAGAGCTTCAAATTCTTCCTGACTTGAAACGCCGGTAATTTTTTTCTCTTTCAAAATTTTTCCGTAGTAACTGTCGCCTGCAACAAGACGCTTAATCTGCCTGTCAACTTGAGCAAGCTGCTTTTCATTTAATTTCATATTTTTCCTCCAAAGCCTTTTTCCAGTGCTTTTATATTAATGTCAACCAACGCAGGTTTTACCGTTGTTCTTAAGGCTTCCTTTATTTTTTCTATGCTGATTCCGTTTATTCCGCGTGAAGCCGCCGCACCCAAAAGAATTGTGTTTACAACTTTTGAAGTGCCAAGCTCGCAGCAAATCTTTTCTGAATCAACAACGCAAACCGAACCGCAGTTTTTATTCAGGAATTCCAAAAGCGAATTTTCATCAGCTGAATTTTCCTTTCCGGCACAAACTGAAGACAACGTAACTTTTTTATTAACAACAATTGTTCCGCCGCGTTTTAAATACTGAATGTTTCTTACAGCTTCTGTCATTTCAAAAGAAATAATCATGTCCGCCTGGCCGAGCGTAATGAGAGGCGACCAGCAGTTCTCGCCGATTCTGACGTGGCTTACGACTGAACCGCCGCGCTGAGCCATTCCGATTGTTTCCGCAGAATGAACCGTAAGTCCGCAAAGAAGAGCTGCCTGATCTAAAAGTTTAGCGGCAAGAACAGTTCCCTGTCCGCCGATTCCGCATATCAAAATATTCACACTCATTTTTTCCGCCTTTAATTTTTTGAAGCAATCGCGTTCACCGGGCAAATCTGCGGGCACAAAGAACATCCCGTGCAGAGCGAAGAGTCAATCCGGGCTTTTTTGCCGTTCATGCCGAGCGCGGGACAGCCGATTTCGTTTATGCATTTTTTACAGCCGACGCATTTTTCATTTTCAACGCAGAGAGCGGGCTTTCTGAATTCCTTGAATTCTTCCTTGCGCAGAAGTGCGATGCACGGAGACTTGAAAATAACCGCGCTGACTCCCTCGTGAGAATCGCATTCTTTCACCGCCGCAATGCTTTCCTCCAAGTTAAACGGATTCACCGTAACAACCGGCTCAACTCCGACCGCCTTGAGGATTTTTTCGATGCTGATTTTTTCCGTGATCTCGCCCATCATCGTAACGCCTGTTCCGGGATGAGGCTGATGTCCTGTCATCGCAGTTGTGGAATTGTCCAGAATGCAGATTGTCTGCCGAGCCTGATTGTAGACCGCATTTACAACGCCTGTGATTCCCGAAGCAAAAAAAGTCGAGTCGCCGATAAATGAAAAGCAGTGCCTGTCGTTTTCCGCATGAAAAAATCCCTGAGCCATGGTTATGTCCGCACCCATGCAAAGACAAGTGTCGCACATATCAAGCGGCTTGGCGTTTCCCAAAGTGTAGCACCCGATGTCGCCGCAGTAGACTGTCTTCTCGCCTTTCATCGCCTGCTTTACCGCATAGAAACTCGCACGATGAGGACAGCCGGCGCACAGAACAGGAGGACGCACTGGAAGAGGCGGAAGTTCAATTTTATTTTCTGAAACTTCGAGCCCGATAAATTTTGCAATCGCCTGCTTTACAATTTCCACAGAATATTCTCCGGCTTCCGGAATTTCTTTTGTGAGCTTTCCATGGATTTTATTTTCAAGATGATTTTTTCCGCACAACTTTAAAAGCTCGTTTTCAATAACCGTGTCAAGCTCTTCAATTACAAGAACTTCTTCTGCGTCCGCTAAAAAACTTTTTGCAAGATCAGAAGGAAATGGATAAGGAGTTCCGATTTTTAAAACAGGAATATTTTTTTCACCAAGAATTTCCAAGGCTTCCTTTGCATAGCAATAACTCACGCCGCTTGCAACAATTCCCTTTTTGCTACCAGGGATTTTGTTTTCTATAAAATTAAATTTGCTTTTTGAAAATTCAGACGGAAGAATAAATTCGTTGCGCTCAAAAATCCGCTTGTGGTTCAAAAAAGATGTGCGCGGAAAAATCACCCAGCGGCCTGTGTCTTTTTCAAACCCTTCAATTTTTTTTGCCTTTGGAAGCTCCGGGATTTCCATGCTTGCGTATCCGTGGTCAACTCTCGTTGTGGGACGAAGCAATACCGGTGTATTGTATCTTTCAGAAAACTTGAATGCCTGCTGAATCATCTCAAAGGCTTCTTCCGGCGAGCTTGGATCAAAAACCGGAATCTTTGAAAATGCGCCGTACATTCTTGTGTCCTGTTCTGTCTGCGAGCTTATTGGTCCTGGATCGTCCGCGCTTACAATCACCATTCCGCCTTTTACGCCAACGTAGGAAAGACACATTGCAGGGTCTCCGGCAACATTCAGTCCAACCTGCTTCATTGTAACTAAAGTCCGCGCACCACAATATGAAGCTCCAGCCGCAACTTCAAGAGCCGCTTTTTCGTTGACCGACCATTCTATGTAGGCTCCGGTCTGCTTTATGTATTTTGCCGCAAATTCTATTATCTCTGATGAAGGCGTTCCCGGATAGCCGGAAATTACATTTACCCCGGCACAAATTGCGCCCAAGGCAATCGCCTCGTTTCCCATTATCATTTTCTTTGACATTGCGAAAAACCTCAAAAAGATTAAAAAGTGTATGTATCTTTTTATAGTAACACGAATATACGGCTTTTACAATAGAAAATTTTAAAGACAAAAAAGGCCGCCTCCAACGGCAGCCTTAAGCAATTCTTGGCTAAAAATTATTTAACAACAATTTTTGTATAAACTGTTTGTGCAGATGCACTCGTATTAACAAGAACAAAGCAGGCATGGCCGGCAGTAGCACCTGCTGTTATAGAAAAATTCTTTGTAGGAGTATCAGAAGAAAACTCTGGGTAATATTCAACTGTTTCTGGATTTTTCTTGAAACTCTCAAGATCTGATTTGTCCATTGCATAAATTTCAACACCGTCTCCACTTTTTACTTCTACAGTTACGGAAATAGTCGCTGCCTTTGAAAGGTTTATATCAAAATACTGATATCCAAAGTTGTCAGCAGTAGCAGGTATTTCTACTGTCTTGTCAATAAGAACATTCTCGTCGTCGTCATCATCGTCATCTTTGCAGCCTACAAATGCAAGCGCAAGAACCATAGCTGCCAATACAGCTGAAATTTTAGCAAACTTTCTCATAAGTTCACTCCTTAAAAAATAGATTACGCTGAAAAAATTCAGCAATGTCTATTGTACCCCCCCCCGGGATTTGTCAAGTACTTTTATAAATTTTTATTAAATTTTTTCTGTACGTTCATTGGCATTAAACGAAACTTTTTTCCTAAACATCCGCTTTATTTTTTCCGAAAATCAGAACAAGGGAATCTTTTTATTCAGAGGGTGCAATATGAAGTCTATTGGAATAAAACTCGCAGACGGAACTTTCTATCCGCTTTTGGAAGAAGGCAATCCAGAAAAGAAAACTATTGACCTAACAACGGTCATGGACAATCAGACAAAAGTCCAGGTCGACGTATATAGAACAGAAACTGGAACACTCGAAGGCGCAGAATATGTTGATACGCTTGAAATCACAAATTTGAATCCGCATCAGAACGGAGAGCCGACTTTATGTCTTGCAATCGACGTGGACAAAAATAACGGGCTTTCCGCAGAAATCCGAGACCTTGAAACTGGAAAAAAAAGCGAAATCCAAGTTACCCTCGCATCCCGCACTCATTCAGAGGCAAACCAGCCAGAAAAAATTCCCCAGGAAGAAGAAGCGCCAGTTACAATTTCTGACAGCGATCTTGCAAATGCAGGACTTGCGGATTTTGTTGCAGAGCAGGCAAAAAAAACAAATGACGACGACTTTCATTTTGACGACCTGAACAATCCCGAGCCACAGACTGCGCCAGAATCTTCTGCGGATGAAGAAATTTTTAGCAAGGACAGTTTGAATCTTCCAGAATTTCCTTCAGATGAAAATGAAGAAATTTCTGCGGATTCATTCCTTGATGAAGATGACGACAAAACTTTTGTGCCGGACAGCACAAAGCTTCATCCTGAAATTGAGGAAATGGAAAATTTTGAAACAGAGGTTTTTGAAGAGCCAGACACAGACATTCAGGAAGAATTCACGGACGAACCAATAGAAGAGGAAGCGCAAGAAATTCCAGAGCAGGAAATTTCAGAAATTCCTTCAGAAGACAATGTGATTGACGTTGACCACACAGAAGTTGAGGTTCCAGATGAAAAAACAGAAATAAACGGTCTTCCGGATTTTGACAGCACAGGATTAGTTGAAGATGAAGAACCGAAGGAATCAGCAGAAAATGAAACTCAAGTTTCAGAAGAAAACAACGAGCTGCCTGATTTTAATGACACAGAATTTTCACTTCCAGATTTTGAAGATGAAAAAACAGAAGATCCTCTTTCCGATGATGATTTTTCTCTTCCGCCGGAATTTGACGACAAACCAGAACTTCCGCAAGAAAACGAAGAGCAGCCAAAAAATCCGACATTTCAGCCAAACACAAATATGTTCAGCAATCTTTACGACAAAGAAACAATGCAAGGCGCATCATCTTCATACAGCGAAGAAGACGAAATAAAAAGAAAAACAAAAGCGCCTGTAATAATCTGCGTGGTCTGCGCAATAATCTGCGTGATTGCGGCTCTCCTTGTGCTTTTTGTAATTCCTTCCAAGCTGAATATTTTTGGAAAGCACACTGAAAAAATTTCAGAACAGGAACAAGTAACAAATCTTCCTTCTGAAGAAATTAATCAGCAAGAACAAATTGCAGAGATTCCTCCTGAACCTGAGCCAATTCCTGCGAAAGAAGATGAAATTGTAATTGCAGAAACTCCAGAAGCTGTTGTGCCAGAACCGCCAGCTCCGGCTCCAGAGCCAATTGAAGACATCCGCTACAAAATTGTCTGGGGAGACACATTGTGGGACATTTCAAATGCCTACTATAAAACTCCGTGGAAATACAAGCGGATTGCAAATTACAACGGCATAAAAAATCCTGACCACATTATTTCAGGAAACTGGATTCTTATTCCGGCGGAGTAATTTTTTGGCATTTAGTTTTTTATATTATTGATGAAAAAAATCCGTGTATTTATTTCCTGCCTGATTGTCTTGGTTAGCTTTACAGGATTTGGATGCGCACAAAATAATTCTCTGCAAAAAAAATATGGACAGGATTCCGCGTATTTTATGGCGCTTCTTTCTCTTGAAAACGGAAACCATCGTCAGGCTGAACATCTTTTAAAGCAAGCTGAAAAAAAAGCGTCTCCATTAATTGCAAGGCGTTCAATGGAAAAACTTTCACAGCTTGGAAATGTTCAGGAACATATAAACAGAAGCTACAGTTTATACAAAAAATTTCCAGATGAAGAAACCAAACTTGCAGCCGCAAAAGAATTTTTTAAAAACAAAGAATATGCAAGAGTAATCTGCCTCACAGAAAAAATTGATTTAAAAAACTGCCTGAATGAAACTGTGTACTACAGGCTTTCTTCAATGCAGAAAAAAAACGACTCAAGATTCAGCAAGGAATTTTTTGAGTGGTGCGTATCAAGAGCATTTTCTGATTTTCATTACAAGCTTTTTTGCGAAATATTCAAATCCGAAGAAGCAGAAGAATCAAATGTTATCCAGCTACGTGCAGATGTCTTTACAAAAAATTATGTCGCCGCATATTCAAATGCAAAGTTAATTCTTGAAAATAAAAAATTTCTTTTGCCGCAAATTTTAAGCGATGCAGGAAAAGCATTTTTGTACGGCTCAAACAATTTTTTTTCAAATGCGCTTTATCTTGATTCCATAAAAAAGAATCTGCCGGACGACTGCAAATTTTACGCAGACTTTTATTCAGGGCGGCTTTACGACAAATCAGATTCCTACAAAACAAGAGCCTTGAACCGGTTTGTTTTTGCGATGCAGGAATCTTTGTCAGATGAAAATTTTGACAACGCACTCTGGTATTATTTAAATTGCCTTTTAAAAATTTCAGTTCCAAAAACAATCGATGCGATTACTCAATACAAAGACGAATGGAAAAATCCTTCTTACTTTGATGATTTTTTTGAAACGCTTTCTGTGCGGCTTCTTTCGCTTCATGCTTGGAATGATTTTTACAAAACTACGGATTTGATTTATGGAAAAGCAAGCCCGGAAATTTCTGCAAAATATTCATATATTTCCGCCCGGCTCATTCAGGAAAATTTTATCAAGACTCCAAAAGAAAAATCAGAAGAAGAGCAAAGGCTTTTTTCTCAGGCACTTCAAAGCGGAAGCGATTTGTACTACAGATTTCTTGCGATAAAAAATTTGGAGCTGGATAAAACAAAAGCAGAAGAAATTATTTTTTCAGTGGGAAACAAAAAGGAAATTCAGCCGGATCCACAAGCCGAAAAACTTTTGCTTGGCTATGCGGACTTCGGGCTTAAAGAATTTATTTATCCTGAATACCAAAAGCTTAAAGATAAAATCGGAATGGAATGCACAGAAAAAATTGCAGAGTTTCTAAGCCAGTGCGGAAAAGAACAAGAAAGCATCCGCATTGCTTCCCGACGGTTATTTTCAAAAGACCGGCCTTTTCAAAAAAGACTTTTGGAACTTTCATTTCCGCAGTATTTTAAAGAGAGCGTTCAGAAATCTTGCCAGGATTTTTCGCAGCCAGAATATCTTCTTTATGGATTAATCAGAAGCGAAAGTTTTTTTAATCCGAATGCAAAAAGCAATGCAGGCGCAAAAGGTCTTACGCAGCTTATGGAAGGAACTGCCGCAGACGTTGCACGAAAATTAAAAGTAGCGCAATTCGATTTAATGGACAGCGCAACAAATATAAGGTTCGGTTCATTTTATCTTGAAGAACTCAGGCGCAGACTTGACGGCTCTTCCATACTTGCAATCTTTTCTTACAACGGCGGAATTTCAAGAGTGCGTTCCTGGGTAAAAAGCGCGAACCTTGAATTCGGAATTTCAGATTTGCCCAAGGATTTGTTTTTAGAAGCGATTCCATTTTCTGAAACAAGAGAATACGGACGTAAAGTTGTTTCCGCAGCGGCAATGTACGGTTATCTTTATTATGGACTAAGCACATCGCAAGTTGTTGAAGAAATTATGAAATGAAACTAAAATACATTGCGCTTTAACAAAGCTCTAAAAATATTTTTATTCTTTTTAATTTTATAAACGGAGAAAAATTATGGCTGACCCGTTTGCACAAGTTTTGCCGCAGGTATTTCATTTTTCACATTTGCAAGGAACACAGTTTGTACTTTTACTCGGAATCATTATGTTCTTTGGCGCGCTCGGAGGACGCATTTTTCAAAAACTGAAAATTCCGCAGGTTGTAGGATATATTGTAATCGGAATTTTAATCGGCTCTTCAGGCTTTCAAATTCTTCAGATTGAAACAATCATCGCATTAAATCCAGTAAACACAATCGCGCTTTCTTTAATAGGATTTTTAATCGGCGCAGAACTAAAAATCGATGTAATAAAAAAATACGGCAAGCAGTTCGTTGGAATTCTAATCGGCGAATCTGTAACTCCATTTTTTGTTGTTGGATTTTTTGTTACTTTAGTCGCATACATTTTTATGAAAGATTTCAAAACTGCGATTTCCTTTGGACTGATTCTTGGAGCAATATGTTCTGCAACAGCACCGGCGGCAACAACTGATGTTTTAAAAGAATTCAGAACACGCGGGCCTTTAACAACAACAACTCTTGGAATTGTCGCAATGGATGATGCTGTCGCACTGATTTTGTACGCAATCGCATCTACGGTTGTTTCACCTTTGCTTGGCGGACAAGGGCAGTCATTCGGAATGCAGATGCTGAATATTGCAAAAGATATTTTTGGCTCTATTATAGCCGGAAGCATTTTTGGCGCGCTTGTAACTTTTGTTGTAAAAAATCTTATGAAAGATGAAGGCAGAGTTCTTTCATTCGGACTTGGAGGACTTTTTCTTTCAACAGGAGTCTGCACAATTTTAGGACTAGACAATATTCTTGCCGCAATGTCTCTGGGATTTTTTATGGTGAATTTTGCACCTGCAAAGACACGCCCGATATTCAGTCTTGTTGAAAAATTCACGCCGCCGATTTATGTTTTGTTTTTTGTGCTTGTCGGCGCAAAACTGAATATCTGGGTTGTTACACCAATCTTGGGAATTCTTGCAATTGTCTATGTTGCAGGAAGAACTTTAGGAAAATCCATAGGCGCGCGTCTTGGCGCAAAGATAACAAAAGCTCCGCAGACAGTCCACGATTTTTTGCCATGGTGTCTTTTAAGCCAAGCCGGAGTCGCAATCGGACTTAGCATTGCAGCCAGCAACGACTTTGAAAATTCAATCGGACCTTCTATAATACTCATAATCACGGCGACAACTTTTATCGTTCAGCTGATTGGTCCAATCTGCGTAAAACATGGAGTTACAAAAGCCGGCGAAGTTGGTCTTGCCATAACAGAAGATGACATTTTGAAATCCTCAAAAGTAAAAAACGTTACTTGGGGAAGTGAAAAAATTTGCTGCGCCGACAGCCACGCAATTGTCACTGAAACAGAAAAAATTTGCCATATACTTAAAAATTTTGAAACCCACCACAACCAGTCATTTGCAGTCGCTTCAAATGAAACTGGAAAACTTTCAGGCATAATCACGCTTGAGCATTTAAAAGAAACGCTAATGATTGGAGAATTTGCAGACACGCTTCTTGCCGTTGATATTATGGATAAGCCGATTTGCACTTGCAGCCCTGAAGATTCGCTTCCCGATGTCTATAAAAAATTCAGCGATGCAGACACGGAATCAATGCCGATTGTAGACAACGATGGAAAACCTCTTGGCATTATGGAAAAGTTCGCCGCTGATCATTATCTTCACACAAGAATTCTTGAAATAAACCGCAAGCTCGAAAACATGGCATAAAATCGAAAAACTGAATCATTGCATAAATCTGCCAAATTTTGTATCTTTAGAAAAATAAAATTTTAGAGGTAGAAATGGTAGACGAAGCTCTCATTGCAAAAGTAAAAGAAACTTTGGAAGCATTCCGCCCGCAGCTTAATGCAGATGGCGGCGACATGGAATTTATAAATATCGATGATGAAAATAAAGTTCATCTAAAACTCACTGGGGCTTGCGGCTCATGTCCAATGGCAACGATGACTCTTAAAATGGGAATTGAACGATACTTAAAAGAAACCTGCCCCGAAATTTCCGAAGTTGTACAGGACTAAGCGATGACAGTTGAAAACGACAAATATGTTTCTATCCATTATATATTGAAAAATGATGAAGGAGCAGTTCTCGATTCTTCCACTGAAAAAACTTTAGATTATGTTCATGGGCGCGGCTATCTTTTGCCTAAGCTAGAAGAGCACTTGGCTGGAAAAAATCCCGGAGATAAATTCAGTGTAGTTCTTGAACCGAAAGATGGCTACGGAGAATATAGAAAAGAGCTCGTTACAGATGTTGACCGCTCGAATTTTGAAGACGGAGTTCCTATAGAAGTCGGAATGGCTTTTCAGGCAATGACCGCATCCGGACCGCAGATTGTGCGTGTTACAAAAATCAGCGATGACAAAATAACAGTTGACGCAAATCACGAGCTTGCAGGAACACGCCTTCATTTTGAAGTTGAAATTGCAGACGTGCGCAATGCGACAGAAGAAGAGCTGAATCCACCATCTTGTTGCTGCGGCGGAAATTGCGGTGGTGCCTGTGGAGGCGAATGTTCCGACGGAGAATGCGGCAACTGCGGTGGAAACTGCGGCTGCGAAAACTAAACTTTAGAAGAAACAGATTCGATTATTTTTGCAGCGTTCGCTTCTTTTGAAGAGCTGGACATATCAATAACAACATCAGCTAGCTGTTCATAAATACATTCACGTTCAATAAAAAAGTCATGGAAAATTTTTTTTGCATCGGCTACTGAGCGTGGATTTTTTTTTGCAATAAAAGCAGGAACATTTAAAATTGTTCCATCTTGAGCAACAGAAATTTCCCGTAAAACACGGAAACTTGCAATTCTTTCTGGAGTCTTTAAAAAAACAAAAGTTCCGATTTTTTTTAAAACATCAAGGGCTTTTTTATTTCCGCAGATTCCGCCACCAGTTGCTATAACTGCATTTTTTTCAGCGGAAGAATTTATTTTTTCAAGCAAAAATGAGCAGGCTTTTTCTTCGGCTTCCTGAAAACCTTCATTTCCAAGTTCTGTATAAATCTGCCGCGGAGTTTTTCCTGTCATTTCAAAAATCACATCGTCCGTGTCAAAAAA
Organism: Treponema succinifaciens DSM 2489; assembly: GCF_000195275.1. Taxonomy (NCBI): domain Bacteria; kingdom Pseudomonadati; phylum Spirochaetota; class Spirochaetia; order Treponematales; family Treponemataceae; genus Treponema; species Treponema succinifaciens. The sequence continues at coordinate 2,579,109 of NC_015385.1, forward strand.
TGGCACTGAAAGTTTTTTGCTTATTATGCGGCCTTGAGTTGATTTTCCACAGTGCTTAATGCCCATTAAAATTATGCTCATCTTTCAGCTCCGGTAAATTAAAAAAATTGCTGGAAGTTTATTTATAGGCGGCTCATTTGATTTTTTCCATTCAGCCACAGAAAGCGTCTTGATAAACTCCTGTTCAGTTGTAAGACCGGCCGCAACACAAACCAGGGTTTCATTCCGGCACGAATTTAAAATAGATTCCAGCATCTTTAAATTTCTATACGGAGCTTCTATAAAAAGCTGCGTCTGTTTTTCATTCCAGGCTCGGTTTTCAAGCTGCCTTATTTTTGCAGCGCGTTCATTCGGCTTAACAGGAAGATAGCCGTTAAAAGCAAAACTCTGACCATTCAGTCCGCTTGCCATTACAGCCATAATCATCGAAGACGGTCCGGAAAGAGGAACAACTTTCAAGTTTTTTTTCTGCGCCATTTCAACGACAGCGGCTCCGGGGTCAGCAACAGCAGGACAGCCGGCTTCTGAAATAATTCCCATTGGAAGTTTTTTCTTCAAAAGCGGATCAAGATAATTTGAAATTCTTGCAAGGTCTGAATGCTCGTTAAGCTCAAGAAATTCCAGCGAATCAATATCAATCGATGAATCAGCAAGCTTTAAGAAACGGATTGCAGAACGGCGGTTTTCAACAATAAAATTCTTTATTCCGCGGAGAATTTTTTTGTTGTATTCAGGCAGAACTTTTTGGTATTCAGTTTCGCCCAAAGTTACAGGAATAAGATAAAGCGCAGGCTCAATTTTTTCCATTGCAAATCACCGCGTAAAAATTGAAATAAAAGTTGCGCCGCCAACAAAAGTTCCAATGCTACTTCCAAGCGAAGATAAAAAGAAAACTAGCAAAACGCGGAGAATTCTGTTTTTATAAAAACCTTTCACGCTCGAAGCATCAGCCTGCAAATTTTCCATGTCCTCAACTGCCGGCTTTTTTACAAGAGCCTGAACAATTCCAGAAACAAATCCAATTCCAATAAACGGACAAAGCGAAGTGAACGGCGCGCCAACTGCAGAAACTAAAATTGCAAGAATGTGTCCGCCCGCAACAGCAGCACCAATAGCTGCAAGAATTCCATTCCACAAAACCCAGCTTCCAATCAAGTCCGCGCCTTTTTCAATTCCGCCCACAACAAAGCCAGTAACGATAAGTCCCAAAATCAAAATCGGAATTATCCAAGAAGCAACTTTTGCTCCAGCTGATTTTTCTGGAACTTTTTCAATTGCACTTACATCAGGAATTTCTTTTCCAGCCGCAATTTTTTCAAGATGAGAAGAAACTCCCGGCAAATGTCCTGCTCCCAAAACCGCAAGAATATTTTTTTGCGGACAAGACCAAATTTTTGAAGCAAGGTAAAAATCACGCTCGTCAATCAAAACTTCTTTTACAGCCGGAAGATAAGACGAAAGTTCCTGCATCATTGTATCCATTTCGCTGGACTGCTTTAAATTTTCAATTTCAGTTTCCGAAACTTCTTCTTTGGAAAAAGCAGTGGCAATAAGCAACGAAAGCAACTTGCATTTTCCCATAAAAGAATTTTTTGCCCAGGCACGGCGCAACGTAACTGTTACAGGACGGTCAACCATTATCTGCGGAATTCCTAGTTCCTTGGCTTTTTTGATTGCGGCCGCCATTTCATCTCCGGGCTTTATTCCAGCGTCTTCTCCCATGCGTTTTTGATAGGCTGAAAGGACAATGTTTGCAAGCAAAAGAAATCCTTGTTTTTTCTTAAGGATTTCAATAATGTCCATTTTTTTCCAGGACTCTTTATCCTCCATGTTTTTCAAGCGGTTTTCGTCAAGTTCAATTGCAACAGAATCCGGCTTCTGATCTTCAATTGCATTCTCAACTTCCGAAATACTGGCTTTTGAAACGTGCGCTGTTCCAATGAGGATAAATTTTCTTCCATTAAGTTCAAGAACTTTTTGTGTTGACTTGTTTTTTTCCATAAAAACTATTTTAAAGGAACTTTTCCTTTTGTTCTCCATTCTGCCAAACGAAATTCAAAAAACATCGGGCTGTTCATGCTGACAACCTTTGCGTAATATTCATTGGCAAGTTCTGTTCCACCAAACATATCATAAAAAAGCGCAAGATAATAGTACATTTTTCCCTGCAAATTTCTATTCGTCATTGCGGAAATTCTCTGCGGCAAAGGACGCTCGCCCGCCCTGTCATGGAAAACCCGGAGCATAGAATATTCAATAGAATTTCTGTCCATTTTTCTAAGAACCTGATTGCTGAAATTTTTTGCTTCAGTTCCATTGCCTTCCTTGTAATAGCAGTAAGTAATCATCAGTGGATAAGAAATATTATTTTTGTTGGAATCATAGCATTTCATAAAAGCTTCGCGCGCAGTTGTCCAGTTTTCTTCGTGAAGGGCGAGGATTCCAAGGCTTTCATAAGCAAAATAGTAATTTGGATTCAGCTCAATGACTTTTTTGTAATCTTCCATCGCATTTACAAAAATATCTTGCTCATCATAAAGCCCTGCCCGGTATGCGTATGCTAAAAAATAATCCGGTTCAATTTCTATTGCCTTTGTCCAAGAAGATTCCGCATTTTTGTAATGTCCAAGATAACGTTCGTACATTCCGTAATCCATATTGCATTCATAGTTTTCAGGGTCCACATCGAGCGCCTGCTTTGCATAGTCAGAAGCGATTTTGTATTCATTTGCAGCGTAGGCAAGTTTTCCTAAATACAAAAAAGCCTGTGTGTTTTTCGGATCAATCTCAAGAATTTTTTTGAAAGTTTTTTCCGCCTCATCATCATTTTCAAGATAGTAGTCACATTGTCCGGCACCGCGCAAAGCATCAATATTTTCAGGCTCGCGGACTAAAGCTCTTTTATAATAAATTTTTGCCTGCTTGTAATTTTTCTTTAAGAACATATCTTCACCAAGCTCCACATTCGCTGCGGAATTCAGTTTGTCTTTTGCCAAAAGCGAATTAACTTGTTTTGTGCGCTCTGCATTGTCGCCTTTCATTTTTGCAATCACAACCGCAAGAGAAGCAACATCATTATTCTGCGGATCGCGTTGTGACAGCTCATTGCAAAGAGCCTGAGCCTCGTCAAGGTTTTCCGCGCTTACATTTATCGCGGCCTTTAAAAAAAGCAAATCAAAATCGTCCGCATATTTCGCCGGAAGCTTAGTTTCATAAAGGGAAAGAGCCGCTTCTGGTCCATCTTTATTCAAAACTGACTTCAAATCTTCCATAAAATCAGTTTTTGAATATTCAGTCTTTTTCTTTGCTTCTAATTTTTTTTCAGTTTCAACGGGTTGAGCCGTCTCTACAGTTTTTTCAGTGGAAGCACAAGAAGAAAGCCCCATGCTCAAAATAACAGCAACCGCCACAACAAGAACAACCGCAGCAAAAAGCTCCGCCAATGTAGTTTTTACCGAACTTTTCATAATTCCTCATATTCCAGAATGCTTATTGCCTTTTACAATTTTTAAATATAAAATAGCAAAGTTATGCGTAAACATCCTGTAAGAAAGTTTTTTGGACTTACACTCCTTTATTCAGCTATTATTGTCGGCATTTTTGTTATTCAATTTAAGTCCAACTCTGTATTTTCCAAATCTTTGGGAGACTTGAATTTTTCAATTTCCCAGATTCAAACAGAAAACAATGGGACAAGTTTAAAAAATCAGATAAAAGTATCTTTTAAAGGTATTACATTTTCAGCGGACGACAAAAATCCGATAACTGCAAAAGATTCCAACGGAAACTTAAGGCCTCTTTTTCTTGAATCCTATGAAGAACTGACTGATTCCGTGGAATTTTCTTTTAACGGTGGCGCGCACATAATGTTCCGCCAGATTCAGGATGAAGAAAATTCAACTGCTCTTTCAATTCTTGCAGTTCCGCCTGAAAACTGTACAGAAATTTTCCTTCCATATAAGATTGCGCAAACCTACAGCACGGAAAATGTTTCTCCGGCAAATATTCTTGTAACTTCAAAAGACGGAATTTTCAGTTTTACATCCCACAGATTCAGCGCGGAAAAAATTGCATTTACAAAAACAGATTCCGCGGCGCAATATTCGCATTACAATCCCACAAAAAAATTCACATTTGACCTTGTTGCAGATCTCAAAGGAACCAGCGACAGCGAAATCAGAGAACTTACAACAAAAATCCGCTACAGCCTTGTTGAAAAAATTCAGTCCGCATTGGCTCAGGCAAAAATCGACTCGCTTTCGGAAACAGACATCACGGCTTATGTTGCGGAACTTGCTTCCCAAGGAAAATATAATCAGGCAATTGATTCAATTCCAGATTCGTTCAAAAAAGGAAACAAACGAACTTATATTTCTTCTCCATATTTTGACAATCTTCTTTCAATGAGCAGAAGCCTTTCAGTTCAAACTGAAAAATACGCGTCGCTTGTGCAGTCAAATTCGGCGGAAGTTTTCACAGTTGAAGGAATTTCCGATTACATTTTGCGTGAAAAAAAATCTTCGGCAATAAAAAATCTCATAGAAACTGTTTCAAAGGCAAGCGGATTTTCTCCGTTTCAGGCAGCCGGAATTATAAGCGTCTACACGAATTTAAAAGCCAAAGATTCCGCGCTCGTCCAGCCGCTTGAAGCCGTAATAGAAACTTGCGTAAATTCCATTCAGGAAAACTGCAAAATTGAAAATGGAATTCTAAAAGTTCAAAAAGACGCAGAAAATTCGATGGACATTTACGAAATGGTCTTTACCGGAGACGCTTTGCAGAAACTTGGAATTTTGCAAGAAAATAAAATTTTGGTTCAAGCTGGAAATCTGATTATTTATTCAAGCCTTTCTGGAGCAGACACAAGCATAAGGACAATCGCAAATATTTATCCTATTATAGTAAAGAGCAATTATTTTTATCCGCACACAGAAATTCTTGGCTGGTACGGAAACACTTGCGTTTGGGCATGGACTTGCGCAAAATCGATTTTTTACACACAGGAACCGGCAAACACAGCAAATATTTTCATAGATTTTCCGTTGTCTTTAACGCATTACATTATGCTGAACGGAATTCCTAATTTCCACGGAAAAATTGAAATCCAGAGCCAAATGTTCAGAACTGATCCGCGTTTTGAAACTTACAATTCATCTGGCTATGTTTACCAGAATTCTTCACGCTCGCTGTTTATAAAATCGCGTCATAAGTCAAAAATGGAGCTCATAAGACTTTTCTATGACGAACCAAGGACTTTTGAGACAACCGCAGACTTGTCAAAAGTTCCGCCGTTGCCAAAACCGCCAGCACCAGAACCTAAAAAAACAGAGCCAGAAACGCAAAATTCAGTTTCCGCAGAAGAAAATCCACCGGAACTTTCAAATTCTGAAAGCAGCACGGCAAATTTAATTTCCGAAGAACAGTAAAAATTCTTTGACAACCTAAATCCTCGGAACCGAAGCGAAAAAAAATAAATTTTTTCACTATTTTTTGTCATTTTAAAGAAATATGTGCTATAATTACTCAAAATACCGTTACATCAACTTTTTGAAAAACAGCAGCAGGAGCAATTGTGAACAAACGTGATTTCCCAAAAATCCACTTTTACGATCAGGATTTTGTAGATATTTATGATAAAACTTGGAACTGGCTTTCTGAATATTGGATTAACACAGAAACAGGCGAACAAGACAGCGAAGGACTTTTTGTTTATCCTGTAAATGGAAAATATATACTAGATCAACTTGAAACAATTTTTTCATCATTTTTCCTCGTTTACTCAAATAGAAATTATCCGGCAAGCAAAAACATAGATTATTTTTATGCGCGTCAAGAAGAAAACGGAGCAATCAGATGGAAGTATGATGCAGCTACAAACAGCCCTGTTATTGACAAAAAAAATCCAGAGGGAATAGGTCTTCCGCTTTTTGCCTGGGCTGAATTCAATTTGTATCACAAAAGCGCAAACAAACGCCGCATAAAAGAAGTAATGCCGGTGCTGCAAAAATACATGGAATGGATTGACAGAACTTTCAAGCAGCAAAACGGACTTTATTCAGTTCCACATGAATGCTCAACAATGTTCAATTCTCCGCGGAAAGGCGCATTTTATCCTGTCGATTTCAACTGCTGCATGGCAATCAATATGGCGCATATGTCAGCACTTGGAGATATTCTGAATGACAAGGACTTGAGCTTTCAGTATAAAAAAATGTATTTCAGCCTAAAAACCAGAATAAACAGTCTTATGTGGGATGTGGAAAGCGGTTTTTACTACGATTTGGACAAAAACGAGCAGCGTCTTTCACAAAAAACTATAGCCGGATTCTGGCCGTTGCTTGCGGAACTTTCAAATGCAGACAGGGCTGACACTCTTATTGCTCATTTAAGCAACCCAAAGACATTCGGCACAGACCATCCATTCCCTACTTTAAGCGCGGACAGCCCGGACTTCAAAGAAAATGGCGAAGGATTCAAAGGCTCTGTTTTGGCTCCGTTCAACTTCATGGTTATAAAGGGACTTGAAAAATATCAGCGTTACGCATTTGCACGCGAATGTTCAATCCGGCACTTGTATTATATTCTCGAAGCATTAAGCCCGGCGGACTCAAAACGGAAAGGCGACTTGTACGAAGCATATCTTCCATGCCAGGAAGGTCCTGCAACCTGCCGAAGCGAAAAAGATTTTCCGCGCAAACGTTTTTTGCATTTTACCGGTCTTTCAACAGTTGCGCTCATGATTGAAAACGTAATCGGTCTGAACATAAGCCTTCCAAGAAAGACTGTAGACTGGATTATTCCGAACCTTGAAATCATGGGAATTGAAAAGCTTTCATTAAAGCGGAACCTTATCACAATTCTCAGCAATAAAAGCAAACGCGGCTGGGAAATTCAGATGGAAAGCGAAAAACTCTACTATTTTACAATCAATATTTTGGATCAAAAGAAAAAAACGCTTCCTATTCCAAGCGGAAAATGCTCAATGCTTATCGACAAATTGTAACATATTCCGCTCTGAATGTTTTAGAGCTAAAAATGTAAAATAGTTTTTAGAAAACGCCGGATTTAACAGCAAATTAACACAAATCAAAGCGTTTCTAAAAGTTAATGGAATAAGGTAATTTTTAATGAACACACCTCAAGCTGTAATTGAGATTGGCTCAACAGGAATAAGGCTTCTTGTTGCTGAACCAGTTGAAGTCCAATCACAGAAAAAATTTAACATTCTCGACCGAAGCGATCAGCCTGTGAATTTGGGACGCGATGTTTTTACCACACGCTCAATAAGCCGCGAAACTCTTTTGATTTGCCTGCATATTCTTGAACGCTACGCAGAGCAACTGGCAGCCTGGGGAATCAGCCGGGAAGAAACAATTGTAATCGCCACAAGCGCAGTCCGCGAGGCAGAAAACAGAGATCCATTCGTTGACCGAATAAAAGTAAAAACAGGCTTTATTGTCCATGTAATCGATGGAATTGAAGAAAACAGGCTCATGTATCTTGCCGTAAGCGAATGCATAAAAGAAGGAAGCGTTGCAATCCGTCAAAACGACTCAATTTTCCTTGACATTTCAGGCGGTGCAACAGAAATGATGCTCATGGAAAAAGGCAGAATCATCGGGGCGCACAGCATGAGGCTGGGAACTGTAATCATTGAGCAGATGATTCATTCCATGATGGGAAACCTTGACGATGCCCGAAGATTCATTTCAGAGTTTATACGAAACACAAAAAATACGCTGAACGCAGAAATAAATTTGGACAAAATCCAGCAGTTTATTGTTTTAGGCAACGACATGAAAATTGTTTCGCTTTTTGTCGGAAAGCCAATCTCACCGTTTTTGTGGGAAGTTGAGCGCGGAGCATTTGAAAATTTCGTGGATGAAGTTCAGCATTACACGCCAGAAGAATGCATTGCAAAATTCAAAATGAACTACAATGAAGCGCAGACATTTCAAATTTCTTTAGTCGCCTACAAACTTTTTATTCAGCTTACAAATGTAACAAAGTTTATTGTTCCGGACACTTCAATCCGCGAAGGAATTCTTTTAAGCCGGAATCAGCTTTCCAATCCTGAAATTCAAAACGACTTTACCCAGCAAATTTTAGCAGGCGCAAAGGCAATTTTGAAAAAATATCAGGGCGATGAAAGCCATGCTGAATACGTGCGCAAAACCAGCCTTCAAATTTACGATGCGCTCCAAAAGGAACTCGGCTTCGATTCCCACGTCCGCGTGCTTCTTGAAATAAGCGCAATTCTTCACGATGTCGGAATGTTTATCAGGGCGGAAGATCACAATATCCATGGAAAATACATCGTAAACAACAGCGAAATTTTCGGGCTGAACCGAGATGACAAATCCATTGTTGCGCAGATAATAAGCTTTCACCGCGGAAGCAAAATGCCGCAGGAAGATGAGGAATTCAGGCTTTTGTCCAGAAGCAGAAGAATGACCGTTTTAAAGCTAAGCGCAATTCTCCGTGTGGCAGACGCGCTAGACAGAACGCACAAGCAGCATCTGTACAACTTCAACATTTCTTTTGCGAAAGACAGCATAACGTTCAGAACAAAAGGACATAATAATCTTTCCTTGGAAAAACTTGCCGTCTCAGAAAAAGGCGACTTGTTTGAAAATATTTTTGGCTACAAAATAGTATTGGTATAGCTTATGGCAAAGACAAAATTTTTTAACAGAGAATTAAGCTGGATTGAATTCAACGCAAGAGTTCTGAATGAATCTTTAAGAAAAGAAGTTCCGCTTTTGGAACGGCTTAGGTTTCTTGCAATTACAGAAAGCAACTTTGACGAATTTTTCCAAGTAAGGGTCGCAAGCATAAAACGCCGGATTCAAAATTCCCAAGGAAAAAACTTCGTTGATGCGAGCGGACTTACAGATTCCGCTGTGCTCAAAAAAATTTCAGAAAAAACACGCGCGCTTACAAAGCTTCAATATTCAACACTGATGAATGACGTTTTGCCCTCTCTTGCAAAAGAAGGCTTTGTTTACGTTCCTTCAAAAAACTACACGCAGGCGCAGGAAGCATTTACAGAAAACCTTTTCAAGCATGAAATTTTTCCGCTTTTAACGCCATTAAGAACTGACATGGATGTTTTTCCTCATGTAGGCGCACTTTGCCTTACCGCGGCATTTCTTCTTGAGCCAATGGAAGGAGTAAGAAAAATCAAAAATGCGCTTTCAACTTCGCAGGAATCAGATATTGTTGCACTAGTTCAAATTCCATCGGCAATAAACAGAATTGTATGGCTTCCGTCTTCAGAAGGAACAAAGCAATTTGCGCTAATTGACGACATTATTCGGCTTTACGGAACAAAACTTTTTCCGGGCTACAAAGTCCAGGAAACAATGCTTTTTAAAATAGCACGGGATGCGGATTTCGCAGTAAACGAAGATTCCGGGGAGCATTTTATTCAAGCGATGGAAGAAGTTCTTGAAAAACGCCAATCCTCGTTCGCAGTAAGAATGACTTACGATTTTGCAAGCGAAAAACTTTTAAGATTTTTAAAGCAGCACCTTAATCTTTCAAATGAAGATGTTTACGAAGCCTGCGGAATTCTTGATCCTTCATCTTTGGATGATCTTTTTAACATCGAAGGCGCAGAAAAATACATTTACCCTGAATGGGAGCACTTCTTTCCGAATTCGCTTCCAGAAGAAGAAACTTACTGGAATGTTTTTAGACAACAGGATATTCTTTTAAATGTTCCTTACGAAAGCTACGAGCCGGTTGTAAATTTTATACATCAGGCGGCGCATGATGAACAGGTTCTTGCAATAAAAATGACCTTATACAGAACGGGAAGCAACAGCCCGATTGTAAAAGCATTAAAGGAAGCAGCGCAAAACGGAAAGCAGGTTACAGTTTTCGTTGAGCTTAAAGCCCGCTTTGATGAAAAACGAAATATTTCCTGGGCAGAAGAACTTGAAAAAGCCGGCGCAATTGTTGTATACGGAATTGTAAATTTAAAAGTCCATGCAAAAATCTGCCTTGTTGTAAGACGCGAAAGCGATGGAATCCGGCGTTATGTGCACATAGGAACAGGAAACTACAATCCAAAGACTGCAAAGCTTTACCAAGACTTGTCAGTTTTTACAACAAACCACGAGCTTGTAAACGACGCCACTTTGTTCTTCAATGTAATTTCTGGATACAGCGCGCTTCAAACAATGCATCATCTTTACATGGCACCTGTAACTTTAAAAAGCCGGCTTCTTGAACTTATTGAGCGGGAAATTCAACAAAGCACAAAAGAAACTCCGGGACACATTGTTGCAAAAATGAACAGCCTTTGCCATCCGCAGATAATTGAAGCACTTTACAAGGCAAGCAATGCAGGCGTAAAAATAGAACTCAATATCCGCGGAATCTGCACATTAGTTCCCGGAGTAAAAGGCATGAGCGAAAACATAAAAGTTGTAAGTATTGTGGACAGATACCTTGAGCATTCAAGAATTTTTTATTTCCAAAACGGCGGCTCTGAAGAAATTTATTTAAGCAGCGCAGACTGGATGGAAAGAAATCTTGACAAGCGAATTGAACTCATGTTCCCGGTTTCTGACAAAAAAGTCTTTAAAATAGTCAAAGAGATTTTGTTTTTGTATTTTCAAGACAACACGCACAGCCACATTTTGCAAAAAACAGGACTTTGGAAACAGATTTCTCCAGAAAAAAATGAGCAGGGAGTCCGTGTTCAGGAAGTTCTTTATAAAAAATACAAGAAAAAAGCTGATATAAAAAAGAACACACCGCGCGCAGAATTCACTGTACGCCGCAAATAAAAAAATATCGGTTTAAACTGAAATTATTCTGTCATGGAGTGTCTAATAAGTTCTAAATGTCATTTTCGTACTTGATACTGCGATGTTTGCATAGCAAACTCGGTTAGCAATCTCTAAATGATTGCAATATATGCATTTAAATTTTCAGGTCAAGCCCGAAAATGACAAAAAAGATACTTTTATGACATCCCCATCTATTGCTACATATAAAAAAACTGCCCAATTTTTTGGACAGTTTTTTTCATTTTAAATAAACTTGACTTTTTTATCTTTCGCGGAAAATAATACGACCGCGGTTCAAATCATAAGGCGAAAGTTCTACTTTTACACTGTCACCAGGAACAATACGGATATAGTGTTTGCGCATTTTTCCGCTAAGATGTCCCAAAATAATATGGCCATTTTTTAATTCAACACGGAACATTGTGTTAGGCAATGCTTCTTTTACAATTCCTTCAACTTCTATAGCCTCATCTTTACTAGCCACAATTCCTCCAAAAAAATGTTTGCCTTTTTGACAAAATATTCGTATACTATTATGAACAAAACATTTAAGACTGTCAACATCAAACATTGAAATCAAAGGCAGTTTTATAGGGGAAGGCTCAAATGAAAAAAGAATTTGTAGATAAACAGAAAAAAAAGTTAATCGCAGAAAGAAATGAAATCCTTGATTCGCTCGCAGGACGCAATGAGCAGCTTACAAAGCTTGTTGACACATTGGAATCAGGCGATGATGTAGACATTGCATCCGACACAATTGACAGAACTCTTCTTAACTCGCTTGGAGAAGCTGACCAGCGCAGGCTTACAATGATTGACAGGGCATTAGACAGAATCCGCCAGGAAACTTACGGACAGTGTCTGTCATGCGGAAAACAAATTCCAGAAGCCCGCCTTGAGGCTCTTCCTTATGCAGTTCTTTGCGTAGAATGCCAGGCAAAAGAAGAGCGTAAAAACCGCTAGTAAATTTCTTGAGTTTTTAAAGATCCGTCTTCATAGTACGAAAGTTCTGTGTAGCCGGATTTTTTTATGTACTCAACAGCCTCATCAAACCACCAGTCAATTCCAAAAGCCAAATGCGCATCGGATGTTATCGTAACAGGAACATTCCGCTCTTTTAAAAGCGACAAAAAATACGGCGATGGATACGGAAGATTCATTCCGCTTCTTAAAATTCCGCCTGTATTCACTTCGACACAAACTCCAGTTTTTGCCGCCGCCTTTGCAACTTCCTTAAGCTCGTTTTTATACCACTGCGAATTTTCGTCAAAAAGATTTCTTCCGCCTAAATTTTGCTTTCTAATCAAATCCGCATGGCCAAGAAATGTAAACGAAGACTTTTCAAGCATTTCGCGTTCCAAAGAAAAATACTCCTGAACTGCTTTTTTCACATTTCCACCAAAGCATTCTTTTATTCTTTTGCAAACTGAATCCTGGTTTCCGTCAGCTTCAAAAAATCCTTTTTTTCCGGGAACAAAATGAACAGAGCCAATCAGAAAATCAGGATTAAATTTTTCATAGTTCTTAAAATCAGGGCTGCAAACTCCAGCGATGTAGTCAGCCTCAAAACCTGCGTAAATTTTTATTCTGCCAGAATATTTTTTCTTTAGCCGCAAAATTTCTCTTATATATTCTTCGTGGGAATTGGACGGAATGTGCCAGTCGCTTGAAAACGGATACATCGAATGGCTTGAAAATCCCAAAATGTCTATTTTTTTTTCTATTGCGACTTCAACCATTTCTTCAGGAGTGTTTTTTCCGTCGCAAAAAGTTGAGTGCGTGTGAAAATTCGATTTTATCATAAAATATTATATTTTTTTAGAAATTGGAATGCAAAATTTCCAAAACTTTGCCCAAAACTACAGATGGTTTCTGCGGCTTAACAAGGTAGCTTCTTGCGCCCAAAGAAAGCGCCTGCATTACAACTTCTTTTGCCGCTGCCTTTGAATACACAATAACAGGAATCTGCAAGGCTTTCCGCTGAAAATTCTTTAGAACACTAATTCCGTCCATGTCCGGCAAATACAAATCCATAATAACAGCGTCATATTCTTTTCCGGCTGAAAGTGAATCAAAAAAAGCCACGGCTGTTTCAAAAAGATCAGTTTCACCGCTTACAGAAGAAAATGTGTTTTGCAGAAGCTTGCGCACAACAATGTCATCGTCAATAACTGCGATGCGCATCATGCTTCCAAAATTTCCTTCGAGATTGCTTTTAGAATCAATAAATCCCAAGACGGATTCTTCGACAGGCTTATCAGATGTCAAAAGTTTATCAAAAATGAATTCCTTGATATTGCAGTTTGAACCTTGGTCAACCATAAATTCCATAATAGTTTCAATGTTGCTTGAAACTTGTATTCCAAAATATTCAGGATGTCCTTTTACAAGCTCCTTTGTAAAAACATCGTTTGTCAGGATTTTTATATATTTGTTCGGAATTCTTCCTTCCGCGGAAATATTGTCAATCAAAAGCTCAAGGTTCAAGCCGTCAACAAAGCTAAGCTGAATATTCGTCAGCATAAGGATAACCTTGGGAACATTTATTTTGTAATGCTCAATAAGCTCCGCAAGCCTATACTTTAAAAGCATGAGTTTTTCACGGTTAAGCCCAAACGCAACTTCAATAAAAAACAGGCTTCCGTTCAAATGGACATCGAGAATGCAAGGCGTTTTGTCCATTGAAAATTCAATCTGAAGAATTTTTCCGACAGCTTCAAAAAAAACATCAAACTTAACTGGTCTGGAAAAATATTTTACTACATTATATTCAACAAGATTCGCAATTTTTGAGCGTTCAATTACAGGACCCGTGATTATTATAGGAATTTTGCGCGCATTTGGATCAACGCTCTTTTTTTCCAAAAAGTGCATTACATCTTCTGAAAGTCCGTCTTCAGTCTCGATGATTATCAAATTAGGAAGCAGAGTTATCATTTTTGTATAGGCTTCTCTACTAGAAACCGACTCAAGCGAAATTTGCTCAGTTGAAAATTTGTCATGCAAAAAACCGCCGAATAAAGAAGAGCAGTCTATAAGAAGTACCGATTTCATAATATACATAATACTTCATAAATTGTATAATTTCAATTATAAACAAAATTTAGAACAGCTGCACAAAAGCAGTTCAGTTCACGGAGAAAAAATGAAAAAAACAGTAGTTCTTTTGGCAAATGGATTTGAAGAAATAGAAGCACTTTCGCCGGCAGATTATCTTCGCAGGGCAGGAGCTGAAGTCATAATCGCAGCAACCGGAACTTCCTCTAGAAATGTTGAAGGCGCGCATAAAATTCTTGTAACTGCCGACATGACGCTGGACACATATTTTTCAACTGAAAAAGAGCTGCCGGATGCGGTGGTTATTCCAGGCGGAATGCCCGGCGCAAAAAATATAAGCGAATGCGCAAAAGCAATGGAATTTATAAATCAGATGTTCAAGGCAAAAAAACTTGTTGCGGCAATTTGCGCTTCTCCGGCTGTTGTTCTTGGCAAAACTGAAATTCTAAACGGAAAAAATTGGACTTGCTACCCAGAAATGGAAAAAAGTCTTTCCGCAGAAATTCAGAAAAACCACAAAATTCAGCCAGTTGTTACAGATGAAAATTTAATAACAGGAAGAGGTCCAGGAACTGCCGAGCAATTTTCAATGGAAATTGTAAGAATTTTATTTAGCGAAGAAACAAAAGCAAAAATTATGGAAGCCTCTGTTCAAAGAAAATGCTAAGCTAATTTGCATTCTGATGAGTCTGAAAAACACCGCTGTTGAAATTTCCGCTTGAATTCAACTTAAAAGAAAATCCATTGTACATTGTAAGAAATTCTGTGCGGTTTTTAACATCGAGCATTTTGTAAAGCTCAACCATGCGGGCTTTTACTGTGCTTTCAGAAACATCATGGAGAAAGGCGATTTTGCTGTATTTTTTTCCTTCCAAAACTGAAGACAAAAATTCAATGTCGCGAGGAGAACATTCTGTGTCTTCAAGAATTTTTATCCGCTTAACTGATTCCGCCTTTTTTAAAATCGGATAAAGAACTGCAAAAGCAACAAAGCCCATGTAAACGGCTCCGGCAATATGCGCAAGAGAAAGCAAAAAAACAAGAGAGCCGGATCTAAAAAACTGCGTTGTCAAAGAAACCACAGGAAGAATCATAAAAACACAAGTCTTAATACTTCTGTAGCTTTTGAAAAAATTAGAAAAGTTCAAAAACAAAAATGAAAGTCCAAGACACAAAATGCCCAAAATATTTCCGTTGTCGAAAAAATTTCCTATTCCGTAGCAATAAAAAAGAACAGAATAGCAGCGAAAATCCAAAGAATCAAAACAAAGTCATAAAAAAAGAAGAAATGCAATAATATTTATGGCAATTCTAATAAATTTTCTTATGTCGTCAAGATTTTGTGAATCATCAGTAAAAAACTGAAACAAACTCACAATCAGGCAAAATGCCGTAATTGTAGCTCCAATCCGGCCTAAAATTTCCCATAGTTTTTTTTCGTCAAAATCCATTTTTGTTTCTGCGGATTCATTTTAAGTCCCTTGATTCCGCCAAGACTTTTGTAATCTCTCCTATATAAATTGTATGAAAATCATTTTTTCTATAAAACTGATTACAAACTTTCTCTTCCACAAATTTAAATGAATCTAGTTCCTGCGAATAAAGTTTTTGGCAAAACAAGACAAGCCGAGCCTGCTTTATCCAAGGAGTTCCATTCATATATTCAACATCAAGTTTTGTCGCACGGAATTTATCTTCGTTGCGTCCTGAATGGCAACCGCAGTAGTCAAGAGCAGTCTTATATCTTTCAGGAAGAAAACTCAACGAAAAAGTATCCGTTTCATCTATAATTTCCTTTGTATATCTTGAAGGACGAATATAAACTGTCGCCACATTTTTGTTCCAAAGAACACCAAGTCCGCCCCAGTTCGCTGTCATTGTATTCGGACGACCTGTAATAATATTTCCGTCATCTGAAATTTTTTTTGTACAAGCTGTAATTAGCATCTGGTCTTTTCCAATCAGCTTGAACGGATTATCTAAAATCGCCTCTGGCTTTATAACTTTCAACATAAATTTTTTACTCCTTTTATGAGCATCCGACTTTGCAATTTTAAAATACGTCTGATCAAGACACGCTTACGCCCAAGACCTTGAGTCACCCGTTTTTACGGCTTGGATAAACCTTAAATAAAAAAAAGCCGGTCTGAACTTATCAAACCGACTTCCGCTCAAATTTGGAGATGACCGGACTTGAACCGGTTACCTCTTGCATGCCATGCAAGCGCTCTAGCCAGGTGAGCTACACCCCCTTAAATATTTTTGAATTTTACCAAAAAATAATAACAAGGTCAATACGTACATTAAAAGGAAGTGTACCTAAAGGCTTTGGAAAACCTGCGTAACACTTCCTGTCAACAGCAAATTTTTAAACTAATCTTATGTCTTTTATTTCAGCATTATTGGATTCAAGCAAAGATTTTAATTCTGCTTCGGAAATATTTGAAACTTTTACAGTAACAGTTCTGTGCTTGGAATCGCTGGCATCAGAAGTTACAAGCGAAACAATATTTCCGTTTTTTTCTGCAATAGCCACGGCAAGTTTTGCAAGCTCACCGGGAATTTCATTAACAACTGCGACTGCGCGCACACCAGGAGTTCTTGTATTGAACATATCAATAAATGTCGCAAACAAATCTGATTCAGTTACAAAACCAACAAGCAGATTTTCTTTTACAACTGGAAGACAGCTGATTCCGTAGTCATTCATGAGGCGGGCAGCTTCTTCAACTGTCTGGTTTGCTGTTGTTGTCTTTACGGATTTTACCATTGTTTTTTCAACTGAAAGCTTGCTTAGCAAATATCCAAGCTCAAACATATCAAGGCTTGTTGCCGCGCTAGGAGAAGCTTTTGCTAAATCAGTGTTTGTAATAATTCCAACGAGCGCGCCGCTTCTGTCAACAACAGGAAGCTTTTTTATTTTGTTTCTGCTCATTATTTCTTTCGCTTCAAGAACAGAAGCCTCTGGTCCAATTGTTATAGGATTTTCAGTCATAACATCTTTTACTAACATAATCAGCCTCCTAAATATGCAGATTTTACTGCACTGTCTTTTATCAAGTCTTGAGCGTTTCCGCTTTTTGAAATCACACCTGTTTCAAGTATATATGCGCGGTTAGCAATTGACAACGCTTTGTATGCGTTCTGCTCAACCAAAAGAATTGTCGTTCCTGCTGAGCTGATTTTTTCAATTATGTTGAAAATTTCATCTACAAGAATTGGAGCAAGTCCCATGCTCGGCTCATCAAGCAAAAGAAGCGACGGCTTTGACATAAGCGCGCGGGCCATTGCAAGCATCTGCTGTTCACCTCCGGAAAGTGTTCCAGAAATTTGTCCTATTCTTTCTTTTAAGCGCGGAAAAAGTTCAAAGCACCATTCCATGTCAGTCTTAATAGCATCTTTGTCTTTGCGTGAATAAGCACCCATTTCAAGGTTTTCTTTTACGCTCATATTTGCAAAAACCCTGCGGCCTTCCGGAACTTGAATAAGCCCAAGCTGAACAATTTTATCTGCGCTCATATTTGTTATGTCTTTTCCTTCAAATTTTATTGTTCCGCTTGCCTTTTTTACAAGGTTGCTGATTGAATGAAGCGTTGTGGTTTTTCCAGCCCCGTTTGAGCCAATGAGCGTAATGACTTCGCCTTTTTCAACATTGAAAGAAATTCCTTTCAGCGCCTTGATTGCTCCATAAGAAACAACAAGATTTTCAACTTCAAGCATGCTCATTTTTTCCTCCAACGTCCTCATAGCCAGAACCAAGGTACGCTTTTATAACTTCTTCATTTGACTGAATTTCCGCAGGAAGCCCCGAAGCAATTACACGTCCGTAGTTTAAAACCATGAGCCGCTCGCAAATTCCCATGACAAGCTTCATATCGTGTTCAATCAAAAGAACTGTAAGATTAAATTTTTTGCGGATAAACGAAATAAGCTCCATAAGTTCTTCTGTTTCCTGACCATTCATTCCAGCCGCCGGCTCATCAAGCAAAAGCAGTTTTGGACTGGAAGCAAGCGCGCGGCAAATTTCAAGCTTACGCTGCTCACCATAAGGCAAGTTGTGCGCAAGTTCATTTTTTTTGGAATCAAGATGAAAAATAGAAAGCAAAAGCTCTGTTTTTTCCTGCATGATTTTTTCATCGTCGCGGAATTTTTTAGTCCTGAGCAAAACATCAATCGGAGTAACGGTTCTAGTCTGATGAAGTGCAATTTTTATATTTTCCGCGGCAGTCAAATGTCCAAAAAGCCTGATGTTCTGAAAAGTACGGGCAATTCCAATTCTGTTCAACTGGGCAGGCGATTTTCCACTTACAACCTGAAGATTTTCGTCGCGTCCAACAAAAGTAATTGTTCCTGAAGTCGGCTTGTAAATTCCAGAAAGCATATTAAAAACTGTTGTTTTTCCGGCTCCGTTCGGACCAATAAGTCCAATCAATTCGCCCTGATAAAGCTCAAGGTCAAAATCACTTACCGCGCGCAAACCGCCAAAAACAATTGAAATGTCCTTTGCACGAAGAAGAAGCTCCCTTTTTTCGCTCATTTTCTTCCTCCTTGCTTTTTAAACAATCTGACAAAAAATCCAGGAATTCCATCGTATATTTTTATAAAGCTCAATTCTTTTGTTCCAAGAAGTCCCTGCGGACGGAAAAGCATTACAAAAATCAAAACAACTGGATAAATCAGCAAACGGTAATCGCGCAAGAATCTAAGCGCTTCCTGAAGAATTGTAAGAACAAATGCCGCAAGAATTCCGCCGGTTATGCTTCCCATTCCGCCCAAAACAACAAAAATCAAATCATTAATTGAATTGTTAAATGAAGCCAAATCAGGTTTTATGAATCCAATAAACGGAGCATAAAGCGCACCGCCAATTCCTGCGATAAACGAAGCGATTACAAAGCCCGTCATTTTATAGCGGAAAACTCCGATTCCATTGCTGTTCGCCGCAACTTCATCTTCGCGGACAGCAAGAATTGCCCTTCCGTAAGTTGAACGCAAAAAATTCTGAAGAAGAACAACAATCACAACAAGCGAGCCAATTACCGCAAGATAAGAAATTGCCGCGCTGTGGTCAAGTGAAGTTGTAAAAATCGTGCTGAATTGTTTTCCATTCGGACCGCCAGTTATCGATTTTAAATTTATAAGGCAAACTCTGATAATTTCACCAAATGCAAGCGTTACAATCGCAAGGTAGTCGCCTTCAAGCTTAAGCGTAGGAAATCCAATCAAAAATCCCAAGAATGCCGCAATAAGTCCGCCAAGCAAAATGCTGACAGGCAATGGAATTCCAGCTTCTGTAAGAATAATAACTGAATATGCTCCGAGCGCCTGAAATCCTGCCTGCCCCAAAGAAAGCTGACCAGTGATTCCGCAGATAACATTTACGCTGATTGCCATGATTGCGTTTACACCAGCAAGAGTTATAATCTGAGCAGTGTAGGCATCTATCAAAGGCATTCCAAGCGGCAAATCCATAAGAACCGCAGGAACTGCAATGCAGACAAAAGCGATAACAAAAAGAACTATTGTATTTCTAATAAATTTGTCTTTCATTCCGCCGCTCCTAAACTTTTACAACTTCTTTTTTGCCAAGCAAACCTGCCGGCTTAACAAGAAGAATTACAATCAAAATGCAGTAAGAAATGGCGTCGGCATACTGTGAAGAAATATAAGCCTTGGTCATAGTTTCCGCAATACCAAGAATAACGCCGCCAACCATAGCACCAGGAATAGAGCCGATTCCACCTAAAACCGCCGCGACAAACGCCTTAAGACCAGGAATATACCCCATGAACGGATCAACTTGCGGATAAGCAGTCGCATACAAAACTCCGCCAGCTCCAGCAAGAACTGAACCTATTACAAATGTAATTGCAATCGTTCTGTTTACATTTACACCCATGAGGCTTGCGGCTCCAAGATCGTAGCTTACAGCGCGCATAGCACGTCCGGTTTTTGTATAATTGATTATATAATTCAAAATAACCATTAAAACTGCTGAAGAAATAATTACAATCAGCTGAATATTGCTTATCTGTACTGAACCAAATGTAAAAAATTTTGTTTCCATTGTAGGAAACTGGCGCGGATTCGGTCCAACAAAAGGAAGCACGCGCATAGCATTCTGAAGAATCAGCTCAACCGCTATCGCCGTAATAAGAGAATTTAAACGTGGAGCAGTTCTCAAAGGTCTGTAGGCACAACGCTCAATAGCAATACTTAAAACCGCACATACAACCATCGCGCCCAAAAATGCAAGAACAAGTCCAAGCGGAGTCGGACCTGTCGCAGTTAGCACAAAGTATCCTGTATAAGCTCCAATCATCATAACATCGCCATGTGCAAAGTTGATAAGCTTTACTATTCCATATACCATTGTATACCCAAGAGCAATCAAGGCATATATGCTACCCAAAGAAAGCCCGTTGACAAGTTGCTTAAAAAAAGTATCCAACGTATCCTCCAAGAAAAAAATCCTACTGATTTTACTATAAATTCATAAAAATAAAAAGGGGCGTTCCTCAATTACGAAGAACACCCCATTGTGTCGGAATATTAAAAACTGAATTATCCGCTATTTGCTAATATCAACTGTAGCCGCATAAGCTGTAGAAAGTTTTCCGTTTTCCTTTACAAGCTTAATCATTACAGCTGACTTTACAGGATTGCGTTTTTCGTCAAATACGATGTGTCCTGTTACATAGTTTCCGTCAGTTTTTTCAAATGCATCACGGATTTTTGCAACATCTGTAGTTGTTCCAGATTTTTCCATTGCATCCTTGAGCATATAAACGCTGTCGTATCCAAGAGTTGCAAAAGAGTTCGGAGACTTTCCATATTTTGCTTTGAATGAATTTACAAATTTTTGAACAGCTGGACTATCGGAATCTTCAGCATAGTGATTTGAATAATATCCATTAAGAACTTCATCTCCAGCATTGCCTGTAAGTCCGTCCCATCCGTCTGCGCCTACGATTGGAGTATTGATTCCCTGTGCACGAAGCTGCTTTGCAATAAGCGCAACCGTTCCGTAATAATCAGGAAGATAAACTACATCCGGCTTTGCTGATTTTATCTTTGTAAGCTGAGCATTAAAATCCTTGTCGCCAGTGTTGTAAGATTCCTTTGCAACAACTTTTCCGCCCAAAGAAGTATATTCAGCAACAAAGTTTTCCATAAGACCTACAGAATAGTCATTTCCGATGTCATAAAGAACTGCCGCATTTTTTGTGTTAAGATTCGAATATGCAAATTTTCCGCCGACTTTTCCCTGAAACGGATCGATAAAGCAAGTGCGGAAAATGTAGTTTCCGGCGTCAGTTATTGCAGGAGCTGTCGCAGCAGGAGCAATCTGAAGCACTTTCTGAGCCTGCGCTTGTTTTGTAATGGCAATTGTGCATCCGGAAGTAAGAGAACCGATTATAACACGAACTCTGTCTCTTGTAACAAGTTTTTTATACGCATTTACTGATTTTGCAGCGTCGCCTTCATCATCTTCGCAGATAAACTGAACCTGCTGGCCGTTAATTCCCCCAGCCGCATTGATTTCAGAAACGGCAAGATCAATTCCGTTTTTACATTCAACTCCGTAAACTGCTACCGCACCAGAAAGTGGTGCAACTCCGCCTATTTTAACAGTTTTCCCTTTTGGAGCTGCAAATGCAACGGCAGAAAAAGCCATTGCTCCCAAAACTAATGCTTTTGAAAATTTATTCATAAATCCTCCTGCGGAATTTTTGCAAATTAAAATGCAAGTTTCCGCACCTATCATTTATGAAGCAATTTTATACAATTGTTGAAATTTAGTAAACAAGAATTTTAAATATATTTAAAAAAATACAGCCGCCCTTAAAAAAGGACGGCTTTGAAACTGAATGCAAATAAAATTATGCTTCAGCTGGTGCTTCTGTTTCAGCGGCAGGAGCGGCCTCTGCAGCAGCCTTTTTAGCAAGTTTTGCTTCTGCCTGAGCTTTGTTTTTAAGAGCAGCCTTACAGAACTTGCAAATCTTAACTTTTTTTCCGTCTATTTCCTGATCATACAAAGTCTTAATCTGCTGTTTTCCACAAACAGGGCAAACTCCGCGACCATGATTAGGATCTTTACGGATTCCAGTTCCACGATGAGCTTTAGACATTGCTTACTCCTTATGCGTCAGCTTTTTCAGTTTTTTTTGCAGACTTTTTAGCGGCTTTTTCTTCTTCAGCTGAAGAATCTGGCAGCTTGTAGTCAACCAATTCAAAAATTACAGTGTCGGCCGCATCACCCTGACGGAATCCAAGTTTAAGGATGCGTGTGTAACCGCCGTTGCGTTCCTTCATGCGAGGTCCGATTTCTGTAAAAAGCTTATTCAGAATCTTCTCATCAGCAATAAATTTGGCAACAGTTCTTCTGTTGTGAACAGAATCAACTTTTGCACGTGTAATTAATTTTTCTGCGGCTTTGCGTACTTCTTTAGCCTTTGCTTCTGTTGTAGTAATGCGCTCATATCTAAAAAGCGAAGTTACCATGTTGCGAGTCATTGCGCGGCGATGGGCTGTTGTACGTGAAAGCGGATTAAATCCATTTCTGTGGTTCATTCGTTTTCGTCCTTATGTTTACCTAAGTCAACATCTTTAAGGTGGCTATAATCAGTCATTCCAAGAGTCAAGCCATGCTCTTCAAGTTTTGCTTTGATT
The DNA here is from genome assembly GCF_000195275.1 of Treponema succinifaciens DSM 2489. Classification (NCBI taxonomy): domain Bacteria; kingdom Pseudomonadati; phylum Spirochaetota; class Spirochaetia; order Treponematales; family Treponemataceae; genus Treponema; species Treponema succinifaciens. The sequence goes on from NC_015385.1 coordinate 2,601,641, forward strand.
TCTTCAAGGCTCTTTTTTCCGAAGTTGCGAGTTTTTGTAATATCGTCTTCAGTCTTCTTGGTCAACTCACCAATTGTTCTAATGTTTGCATTCTTAAGACAGTTTGAACTGCGAACAGAAAGCTCAAGCTCTTCTACCGAAGTATTAAGAAGCTGGCGAATCTTTTCGTCCCCTTCATCAAGCTCATCACTACCAGAATATTCGCTTTCATTAAAGTTTACAAAAATAGCAAAATAATCTTTAGCAATTTTTGCAGCCTCAGCAAGTGCGTCTTCTGGAGTAATTGAACCATCAGTCCAAATCTCAAGAATCAGTTTATCATAGTCATTTCGCTGTCCTACACGGCAAGGTTCAATTGAATACTTAACCTTTGGCACAGGCGTAAAGATACAGTCCATTGCAATTGTACCAACAATCTCAATGTAATGCTCATTTACTTCAGCAGGAACATAACCTCTTCCAAGGTCAACCTGAAACTCGATCTCAAGATGCGCGCCTTCCATCATGGTAAAGATTTCAAGGTCTTTAGACATAATTTCAAGCTGGCCTTCTTTTGCCAAGTCGTCACTTTTTACAGTGCCAGGTCCTTTGAATTCATAGAAGAAAGTTTCCTGCTCAACGTCCCGCGGCAGGCGCAAACGAATCTGTTTCAAACTGTTCAAAACTTCCAAAGTATCTTCTGAAATATTTGGAATTGTCTCGAACTCACTGGAAATTACATGAGGAACACCATCTGCATCATAAGAAGTAATACGCACTGAAGAAATCGCATATCCCTGAATTGAAGAAAGAAGTACACGGCGGAGTGTGTTTCCAACTGTTGTACCAAATCCCGGCTCAAATGGATACGCAGTGAACTTTCCGTAATTCGGATTGTTCTCCAGATGTTCAAATATAATTCCCTTTGGTTTCTTAAAACCCTTAAGCAGATTTTTGCGAGCCAATCTGAACTCCTTATTTACCCCGAAAAACTGAATAAACAGAATCCCGGGCTTGCATTATCATTAACCGGCACAAAAAAGAACCGGTTATCGTCATTACATGCGGCGTGTCTTGCGCGGACGGCATCCGTTATGAGGAATCGGAGTAATATCAGAAATTGACTTTACTTTGAGTCCCAATGTACCAAGAACACGTATTGCGTTTTCGCGACCCATTCCAGGTCCTTTTACAAATACATGAACTTCACGCAAACCATAGCTTGCCGCACGTTGAACAGCAGTTTCTGCTACAGACTGTGCTGCAAATGGAGTAGATTTTTTTGCTCCTCTGAATCCCAGACCGCCAGAAGAAGCCCAAGCGATTGCGTTTCCTCTTAAGTCTGTGATTGTAACAATAGTGTTGTTGAAAGTAGCCTGAATATAGATATTACCTTCAAAAACGCTTTTTTTCTCTTTTCTCTTTTTTACAGTTGTTGCCATCTGTTACCTCGCTTAAGCCTTCTTCTTGTTAGCAACGGTCTTCTTCTTACCTTTGCGCGTACGAGAATTGGTGCGTGTGCGCTGACCGCGGCAAGGAAGACCCTTACGGTGACGAAGTCCACGATAGCTTCCAATATCCATAAGACGTTTAATGTTAAGACCGATTTCAGAGCGAAGACGTCCTTCAGTCTTAAAATTCTCATCAATATATTTACGGAGCTTTGTAAGATCATCCTCTGAAAGATCATTCAAATGTGCATGAGGATCTACATTTGTCGCTTCGCAAATCTTATTAGCTGATGAACGGCCAATACCATATACGTATGTCAATGCGATATTGACATGTTTGTTTGGGAGATCAACACCCGCAATACGTGCCATCAGTTACTCCTCAGCCCTGTCTCTGTTTATGCTTTGGATTTTCACAGATGATGCGGATAATTCCGTTTCTCTTGATTACCTTGCATTTGTCGCAGATGGGCTTTACGCTGGTTCGTACTTTCATAAAAGTCCCCTTGGAAAACATATATACATCGAATCATGGCAATCCGAAGTGAAATTTTTACACCATGGATTACAATCCGATGCACTACCGTAAAAAACAGCAGTGCAATAATATAACATAATTTTCCTAACTTAATCTAGTCCTAATCACGAAATTTTACAAATTGCGCGATTTTAATCCCTTCTTTGTAAGTCCGTCATGGTGATGCATTTTAAGAAGAGCCTCAACCTGAGCCATAGTATCAATATCAACACCGACCAAAATCAGCAACGAAGTACCGCCCATCAACATAGAAATTGATGCAGGGAACTTAAATAAAATTTGAATCAGTGTAGGAAGCAAAGCAATTGCAGCAAGATACAGTGAACCAGGAAGAATCAGACGGTTCAAAACCTTCTGAAGATATTCCTCAGTCTTGTCAGTTCTGATTCCAGGAATGGAACCGCCGTTTTCACGGATATTCTTAGCGATTTCAGTGGGGTTCAGGGTTACCTGAGTGTAGAAGTATGCAAAGAATACAATCAACAACACTTCGATGAAATTATACCAAAAACCAAGTGGATTCAAAACTGCCGCAACCTTCATAAGCCATGTAGCTTTTGTAGAAAGGCTGTTTGCAATCTGAAGAGGGAAAGTCAAGAATGCAGAAGCAAAAATGATTGGAATGACTCCCGACGGATTGATTTTAAAAGGAATGTAAGTGCTCTGTCCACCATACATTTTGCGTCCAACAACACGTTTTGCATAATGAACAGGAATTTTGCGCTCACCAGACTGCTCAAAAACAACAAGTCCGATAATAGCAAGAAACAGGAACACTGCAACAACAACGAAAACAACATTTATGTCTTCATTGCGCACACCTCTAATCAATTCATAAACAGCACTTGGAAGACGTGCGACGATACCAGCAAAGATAATCATTGAAATACCATTGCCTATACCACGCGCAGTAATCTGATTGCCCATCCAAACTGTAATCATAGAACCTGTGGTTACAGTAAGAATAGCAAGAAGATTAAAATAGACCTTGTTATCAAAAATAATCGCCCCAGGAATCTGCTGGTTGATGGAATCAGCATAAACTGTAATGGCCATAGACTGAATCAGACAAACGATAATTGTTCCAACACGAGTCCAACCCTGCACTTTCTGCTGACCACCTTCTTCCTGCGCAATTCTCTTGAGCGATGGGAAAATAACAAGTGCGAGCTGCATGATAATCTGTGTAGAAATGTATGGCATTACACCAAGCATGAACACTGAAAATCTTTCAAATGCACCGCCCGCAAAAAAGTCCATGTAACTGGCAAACGCACTTTCTGCGCCACTAGCAAGATTGTCAAAATACTGCAAAAGCAATGTGGCATTGATGCCTGGAATAGTAAGAACACTTCCCAAGCGGAAAACAGCAAGAATGAGCAATGTAAAAAGAAGCTTTGAACGCAATTCCTTTACTTTGAACATATTTACAACTGGATTGTTTGCCATTTAGTCACTCCACGTTTATTTTGCTTTCGCAGACTTTTCAGCAATCACCTTTACTGATCCGCCAGCTTTTTCAATCTTTTCTTTGGCACTTGCAGAAATTTTTTCAACTTCCACAGTGAGTTTTTTGGAAATTTCACCGTTTCCGAGAACTTTAATACCGTCAACGATTTTTCCAACCAAACCTTTTTCCTTCAAAGATGTGCGGTTCACGGTTTCACCATCAGCATATTTTGCTTCAAGGTCAACCAAATTGATGATTGCAAATTCCTTTTTGAAAGGTGAATTTGAAAATCCGCGCTGAGCAATACGTCGATACAAAGGCATCTGTCCGCCTTCGAATCCAACATATGGTGTTCCTTTTCCTGAGCGTGACTGCTGACCTTTATTTCCTTTTCCAGCTGTTGTTCCAAGACCAGAAGAAGATCCGCGGCCTACACGCTTAGGTTTTTTATTTGCACCCTCTGGTGCTCTTAAAGTAAAGTCAGCCATTAGTTAATTTCCTCTACTTTTACCAAGTGAGAAACAGCAGCAGCCATGCCTCTTATAGAAGCAGTGTCTTCATGTTCCACACTGGAATTGATTTTTTTAAGACCAAGGCTACGAACAGTCGCTCTTTTTGCAGGCTTCTGTCCAATAACACTTCTAACAAGGGTAATACGTATCTTTGCCATAATCAGCCCCACATTTCCTTGAGAGTCTTTCCGCGGCTCTGTGCTACAGCACGTGCATCCATAAGATTTGCAACTGCATCAAATGTAGCACGAACAACATTTACAGATGTGCGGGAACCCTGAGATTTTGAAATAACGTCAGTTACTCCAGCCGCATCCAAAACTGCACGGACAGGACCACCGGCAATAATACCAGTACCCGGGCAAGCAGGCTTAAGCAACACAGCAGAACTCTTGTACTTTCCAATCATTTCATGTGGAATTGTTCCATTCTTGAGCGGAAGAGTAATAAGGTTTGCTCTTGCTTTTTCAAGGCTCTTTCTGATAGCTTCGGTAACATCGTTAGCCTTTCCGAATCCAAAGCCGATGCGTCCTTTCTTGTCGCCAACTACAGTCAATGCCGAGAAAGACATTCTGCGTCCGCCTTTTACAGTTTTTGCAGTGCGGTTAAGCTTTACAAGTTTTTCTACAAATTCGTCAGCAGGCTTTTTTTCATAGTTTTTCTGGTGTTCCATAGCCTCTCCTAGAATACAATCCCGGCAGAGCGGGTAGCGTCAGCAAGGGCTTTTACAACACCATGGTAAAGATAACCGTTACGGTCAAACACTACTTTTGTAATGTTCTTTTCCTTGAGGCGTGAACCCAAAGCTTCTCCAAGTTTTGTTGCGCTTTCGACATTTGCCTTGAGCGTAATAAAATCCTTTTCAAGAGTTGAGATGGCGGCAAGAGTTCTGCCTTCATCATCATTAATTACCTGTGCATAAAGGTTACGGCCGCTTTTATACACTGTCAAGCGAGGGCGTTCTGCAGTTCCATAAACAGACTTACGAATGTGAATCTTTCTATGCAGGCGCTTTCTGTTTTTATCACTAAGTTTCTTGAACATATCAATTCACCTTATTTTACGCCGGTCTTACCGACTTTACGTCTGATAACTTCGTTGTCATAGCGTATACCTTTTCCTTTGTAAGGCTCAGGCTTGCGCAATTTGCGAATCTGTGCGCTGAATTCACCAACCTGCTGCTTATCAATTCCAGAAATTGTAAGTTTTCCGTCTTTGTCAGCAGTTACAGTAAGTCCTTCAGGAATAACAGCAACGAACTCAGAAGAATATCCAAGGTTCATTACAATTGTTTTTCCCTGAACTTCAGCACGATAACCAACACCTGTAATTATAAGTGTCTTAGAAAAGCCCTGTGTTACTCCCACAATCATGTTGTGAATGAGATTGCGGTACAAACCGTGGCATGCACTTGCAGGCTTTGTCTCATTTACAGGAGTAACAATGACCTCGGCGTCTTTCACTTCAACATTTACAAGACCGTTAATATCCTGCTTAAGCTCGCCTTTTGGTCCTTTTACAGTAACCAAGTTAGGAGCAACAGTAACAGTAACGCCTGCTGGAATAGCAACAGGAAGTTTTCCAATCTTAGATGCCATTTCTTCCTCCTATTACCATACTTTGCAGATCAACTCGCCGCCGACCATCTTTTCAGAAGCCTTTTTGCCAGTTGTAACACCGCTTGATGTTGAAACGATTAAAGTGCCGTATCCGTTGTAAACGCTAGGCAATTCTCTGTAGCCAGAATAAGCACGGCGGCCTGGTGTAGAAATTTTCCTCATGCCGTGAATAACTGACTTGTTGAAGTCGTCATATTTCAAGAAGATACGGATAACAGTGTGTCCGTTGTCATCCTGAACTTTCTTGAAATTCTTAATATATCCTTCTGTTTTAAGGATCTTTACAATTTCCAGTTTCATCTTAGAAGTAGGAACATCTACTTTTTCATGACCGGCTCTTGCCGCGTTCTGGACTTTTGCAAGCATATCTGCTATTGGGTCTGAAGCTGCCATTTCTATAATCTCCTGTCACTACCAAGATGATTTTGTGACGCCCGGTAAAAGGCCTTCACTTGCTAATTTGCGGAAGCAGATACGACAAATCTTGAACTTACGCAAATATCCATGTGGACGACCGCAAATTTGGCACCGATTATATCTACGAGTAGCATATTTCGGTGTGCGGTTTGCCTTGATAATCATTGATTTCTTAGCCATGAACTTCTTCCTTATTTTCTAAACGGCATTCCAAACTTGGTCAACAGTGCGCGGGCCTCATTGTCTGTGCGTGCGCTTGTAACAATGCTGATGTTCATACCGGCAATCTTAACGATTTTATCGAAATCAATTTCCGGGAAGATAATCTGTTCTGTAATACCAAGAGAGAAATTTCCATGTCCATCAAAACCAGTAGCTTTGATTCCGCGGAAATCCTTTACACGAGGAAGAGCAACATTGATAAGACGATCGAGGAATTCATACATGATGTTTCCACGAAGAGTTACCATTGCTCCTACTTCATTGCCTTCACGAAGTTTGAAGTTTGCAATACTTTTCTTAGCTCTTGTTTTAACAGCTTTCTGGCCGGTAATCTGAGTGAGATCTGTAACTGCAGCATCAAGAAGTTTCTTATTCGTGAGAGCTTCGCCAACACCCATGCTTACGACAACTTTTTTTACTGCCGGAATCTGCATTACGGATGTGTATCCAAGCTCCTTGAAGAGCTCTGGAGCGATTTTTTCCTTATAGACTTTCTTAAGCCGTGGTACGTAATTTTCCATTACAGTGCTTCTCCACACTTGCGGCAAACACGAGTTTTCTTGTCGCCATCAAGTTTATATCCTGCTCTGACAGGGCGTCCGCATTTTTTACATACGAGCGCTACATTTGATATGTCCAGAGGTGCTTCTATTTCAGCGATTCCGCCTGCATCCTGCTGGGACTTCCTCTTTATTGCTTTCTTTACAATATTGCAACCGCTTACAATAACACGTCCCTTGTTATTTTTTTCAAATACACGGACAATTGTTCCGCGCTTGCCTTTGTCTTTTCCAGCAATGATTTCAACGTTATCATTCTTATGGATCTTGTATTTATGCTGCATACTGTCCAAGCTCCTTAGAGAACTTCCGGAGCAAGGGATACGATCTTCATAAAATCCATATCACGAAGCTCACGAGCTACAGGTCCAAAAATACGTTTTCCCTTTGGATTTTTATCTGCATCGATAAGAACACAAGCGTTGTCATCAAAGCGGATATATGTTCCATCTGGACGGCGGTATTCTTTTGCCACACGGACAATTACAGCCTTCTGTACTGAACCTTCTTTAATTGTAGATGTAGGAATCGCTTCCTTTACAGCTACCACAACAATGTCACCAATACCTGCATAGCGGCGGTGTGTGCCACCTAAAACCTTAATGCACTGAACCAATTTAGCTCCGGAGTTATCGGCAACAACCATTTTTGATTGCATCTGAAGCATAATCTTACTCCTGCCTTATTTGGCTCTCTCGATTATTGTATCGAGACGCCAGCATTTTTCTTTGCTGATCGGACTGCATTCTACGATGCGAACTGTGTCTCCAATATGAGCTTCATTCTTTTCATCGTGGGCCTTGCATTTCTTGGTCCGTGTAACATATTTCTTGTAAAGGCGGTCCATCTTTTTCTTATCAATAGAAACAACGATAGTCTTGTCCATCTTGTCGCTAGTGACGATACCTACGAATGAACGTTTTGCACCTTTTTTCTGCACATTCTGTTCTTCCACGGGTCAGCTCCTAGTTTTTTGCAGCAATAGCTTCAGCAGCAGCCGCTCTGAACTTTGCCAGATCCTGCTGATGAATAAGCGTATTAAGGCGGGCAATTTCATGGCGCATTGTACGCTTCTGCATTGGATTATCTACATGACCAATTACGCTCTGAAAGCGAAAGTCCATGTACTGTTTTTTAAGTTCATTGCGCTTTGCAACGAGTTCATCATAAGAAAGATCTTTATCCTTTTTTTTCTTTGAATCAGCCATTTCTTACTCCTTACTCGACTGTTGGGCGGAATGCCACTTTTGTTTTAATTGGAAGTTTGCTTGCAGCAAGATGCATTGCTTTTTCAGCGAGCTTTTTGTCTACTCCGCCAACTTCAAATAAAATCATACCAGGTTTAATAACAGCGGCCCAGAATTCAGGCGCGCCCTTACCTTTTCCCATACGAGTGTCAGCCGGCTTCTTTGAAACTGGCTTGTCTGGGAAAACGCGTGTCCAAAGATTACCCTGACGGTTAATGCAACGGTTAATAGCAACACGGGCAGCTTCAATATGTTTTGCATTCAACCAAACCGGTTCCATTGCAACAAGTGCTATATCACCAAAATCAACATAGTTAGTACGTGTAGCATTGCCTGTTGGACGGCCACGCTGAACTTTGCGGTGCGCAACTCTTTTAGGACTAAGCATTTTCTACTTTTCCTCCCTCAGCTTTTGGGGAACGAGCAGACTTACGGTCGCCATTAGAGCGGTCGCGGCGAGGCTTTCTTACAATATCACCTGCATCCTCATTCTGCTCACGTCCGTAATTCATTCCGTTGTAGACCCATACTTTAATGCCGATCTTACCATAAGTAGTAAGAGCTTCATAAGTACCATAATCGATGTCAGCACGAAGAGTATGAAGAGGAACGCGTCCTTCCTTAAGCTCTTCTGAACGTGTCATGTCAGCTCCGCCAAGACGACCAGAAATACGGATTTTTATACCCTGAGCTCCGCCCTTCATAGCATTTGAAGCAGACTGCTTGAGAGCCTTACGGAAAGAACCGCGGCCAGCAAGCTGACGGCCTACATTCTGCGCAATAAGAGAAGCATTGATTTCAGGACGTTTGATTTCCTTAATCTTAATCTGAACTTTCTTTGTCAGTTGCTTCTGAATATCTGCGCTGATTTTTTCAATAGTAGCGCCTTTAACACCAATAATAACACCCGGGCGTGCTGTGTGAATTACAATAGTAACACGCTGCGGATGACGAACAATTTCAATTTCAGCAATATCTGCGTTCTTGCATTCAGGAAGAGATCCAACAAGCTTGCGGATTTTCATATCTTCCAAGAACAAGTCTGCATATTCACGTGAATCTGCATACCAACGAGACTGCCAAGTTTTGTTTACACCAAGGCGTAAACCGATAGGATTAACTTTCTGACCCACTTTATTTTCCCGCCTTTTCGTCAACTACAACAGTGATATGACACATCCGCTTCAAGAGCTGATCAGCACGTCCGCGTCCACGGAACCATACTCTTTTAAGTCTTGGACCTTCGTCAATACGAATTTCCTTAATGTAGAGCATATCTTCATCAAGTTGCTTATTCTTATTGAGAGCATTCGCTACTGCAGATTTTAATGTTCCGCTGATAAGACGAGCGCCTTTCTGCGGCATTACATCAAGAATAGCCATAGCTTCAGAGCAAGACTTTGTCTTTACAACATTAGCTACAGGACGAACCTTTGTAGGAGATGCAATGAGAAATTTAGTTGTGGCTACATAACCTTTCTTTTCAGCCATAATATCCACTCCTATTATTTACCAGCTGATTTGTCTGAACCGCCATGTCCTTTGAATGTGCGTGTTGCAGCAAACTCGCCAAGCTTGTGACCTACCAAGTTTTCTGTAATATACACAGGAATCCATGACTTACCGTTGTGCACTGAAATAGTATTTCCTACCATCTCAGGGATGATTGTCGAGCAGCGGGAATAAGTTTTAATCATTTTCTTATCAGCTGCTGATGCTTTGTTCATTTCTAAAACCTTTTTGTAAAGAGATTTCTCTATAAAAGGTCCTTTCTTAACTGATCTTGACACGATTAACTCCTACCCTACTTCTTGCGGCGACTAATAATGAAACGACTAGATGTCTTTCTCTTATTGCGTGTTTTGTAACCACGGCAAGGCTGTCCCCAAGGAGTAACAGGCTGATGTCCTTTTCCAGCGCCTTCTCCACCACCAAGCGGATGATCAACAGGGTTCATTGCCATACCACGTACAGTCGGGCGAATACCACGCCATCTGTTGCGTCCAGCTTTGCCAAGCTTAGTGTTCATGCGGTCTTCGTTTCCAACAATACCGATTGTTGCATAGCACTTTCTGTGAATACGGCGAAGCTCTCCAGAAGGAAGCTTTATAGTTACGTAATCACCTTCTTTTGCAGCAACAAGAGCTCCTGTTCCAGCCGAACGAACAAGCTGTCCGCCACGACCAAGAGTAAGCTCAATATTGTGTACAGTGAATCCGATTGGAATAACATCCAGTGGAAGAGCATTAGCTACAGTAGGAGCTGCGTTTTCACCAGACATAATTTTCTGTCCAACTGTAAGACCTTTTGGAGCAATGATGTAGCGTTTTTCACCATCAGCATAAGCAATCAAAGCAATGTTTGCACTGCGGAACGGATCGTACTCAATTGTCTTTACAGTTCCAGGAATACCGTGCTTATCGCGTCTAAAATCGATTTCACGGTATTTTCTTTTATGACCGCCGCCCTGATGACGTACAGAAATACGTCCGCCTGCGCCACGACCAGCTTTTGATTTGCGGCCATGAGTCAAGCTTTTTTCGGGTTTATCGGCTGTCAATTCTTCGCGAACCAAGTCAACACGGCCGCGTGTACCTTTTGAATAAGGCTTGTATATCTTAAGAGCCATATGGTTCCCCTTACTTACAGTTCAAAGGCTTAAACACCTTCGAACACCTTGATTGTTTCGCCAGCAGCAAGTTTTACAATTGCCTTTTTGTAGCCGGCAGTTCTTCCAGGTCTTCCGCGAAGACGCTTAATTTTACCTTTTACATTGATAGTCTTGCAGTCTTCAACATTTACATTGAAAAGCTTGCGTACAGCTTCTTTAATCTGAAACTTTGTAGCTGCAGGGTCAACAATAAAAGTATATTTATTCTGCTCACGGAGTGCTGTTGCTTTTTCAGAAAGAACAGGTTTAATAAGAACATCATTGAATGTCATTATTTTGCCTCCTTGTCTTCAGCATAGAAATCAGAAAGATTTTTTGCAGCACCTTCAAGCATGATGATTTTTCTTCCGTAGAAGAGATCATGCGCACGAAGACGGTTGTAAGAGAGGAAATAAACATTCGGAAGGTTTCTTCCAGCCTGCTTGATTTTTGCATCGTCATCTTTAAGAAGAATAACAGTGCGCTCATCTTTTACAAAGTTCTTAAGGATTTTTACCAAGTCCTTTGTCTTTCCGCTTTCAATAGTAAAATCTTCAACAACAGTAAGTCTGTCTGCCTGAGCCTGAAGACTCAAGATAGACTTCATTGCGAGACGTTTTTCTTTTTTTGGAATTGCATAGCTGTAATCACGTGGTTTTGGTCCAAAAATTGTACCGCCGCCAACTGTAATTGGAGACTTTTTATCACCACGACGTGCATTACCAGTTCCCTTCTGCTTGTAAGGCTTAGCATTGCTGCCATGAACTTCTGCACGTGTTTTTGTACATGCTGTTCCAACACGTTTATTTGCTAATTCGTTAGTGATGGCATAATAAATAACATCTTCGTTAACTGGAAGTCCGAAAATTTTGTCATCAAGATTGATAGTCCTGAGTTCTTTGCCATCGATTGAATAGACTTTCTTTTCCATACTATTCCTCGACCTTATTTCTTAACCGCAGCCTTAACGATAAGAGTACAGTTTCTTACACCAGGAACTGCACCACGAACCATCAAAACATTGAGCTCAGGGTCAACTTTCACAACCTTGAGGTTTTGTACTGTAACGCGATCAAACCCCATGCGGCCAGGCATCTTAACATTTTTAAGACAATGTCCCGGAGTTGTACAGCATCCAGTGCCGCCAGCTTCACGATGGAATTTTGAACCGTGTGTAGCACGTCCACCATGGAAGCCCCATCTCTTCATTACACCCTGAAAACCTTTACCTTTTGAGGTAGCAGTTACGTCGATGAAACGAACCTTTTCAAACAATTCTACACCAATCTGGTCGCCAACTTTAACTTCACCTTCAAAGTCTCTGAATTCTTTAAGATGACGTTTTGGTGTAATGTTCTCTGGAAACTGCTTTGCGTATGGCTTTGTAATCTTGTGAGGCTTCAAATCCTCAAGTCCAAGGACAACAGCTTCATAGCCGCACTTTTCCTGTGTCTTTGTAGCAACAACAGTGTTTGGCTCGACGCGGATCACGGTTACTGGTGTCAGATTGCCGTTTTCATCGAAAACCTGTGTCATTCCTACTTTTTTTGCTATCAGACCTTTCATCTGAATCTCCTAAACTTGGCCGCCATCCCCGATCCAAGGGGACCGTTACCTTTATTTTACAGAAACCGGATTTATTCCGATTACTGCTTAATTTCTACATCAACACCTGCCGGAAGTTCAAGTTTCATTAAAGAATCCATTACTTCTGAGCTTGGTTCAAAAATGTCAATAAGGCGTTTGTGGGTTCTCATTTCAAACTGTTCACGTGACTTCTTGTTAACGAAAGGTGAACGGAGAACTGTAACTTTATTGATTCTTGTTGGAAGCGGGATTGGTCCTGAAACCTTTGCTCCTGCCTTCTGAACCTGCTGCACGATGTCTTTTGCGCTCTGATCGATAAGAGCTACGTCAAAAGCACGAAGTCTTACACGAATCTTGCCATTTGCCATGATATTCTCCAAATAGGGCAGAAAGCCAAGCCTTCTGCCCTTCAATAACTATTCGATAATCTTTGTTACCTGTCCAGAAGCGATTGTGCGTCCACCTTCACGGATAGCAAGCTTAAGACCTTCATCCATAGCGATTGGGTGAATAAGTTCACCGATAATCTTAACGTTGTCGCCAGGTTTTACCATATCTGTTCCTGGTTCGAGCTCAACAGTACCAGTAATGTCTGTTGTTCTGAAGTAGAACTGTGGGCGGTAACCTGTGAAGAACGGGCTGTGGCGTCCACCTTCTTCCTTTGAAAGAACGTAGATCTGAGCCTCGAACTTTGTGTGCGGGTGGATGCTTCCTGGAGCAGCAAGAACCTGTCCACGGATAACATCTTTCTTTTCAACACCACGAAGAAGAATACCAGCATTGTCACCAGCCATACCTTCGTTAAGAGTCTTGTTGAACATTTCGATTCCAGTTACAGTAGAAGACTGAGTTGGGCGGATACCAACGATTTCAACAGCGTCACCCATATGGATAACACCGCGCTCGATACGTCCAGTAACAACAGTACCACGTCCTGTGATTGTGAAGATGTCTTCAATTGGCATCAAGAATGGCTTCTGGTCATCACGAACTGGATCATCAAACCATGTGTCCATAGCTGTAAGAAGCTCTTCGATGCATTTTGTATTTTCTGGATTGTCAGATTCGTTCAAAGCCTTGAATGCAGATCCCTGGATAATTGGTGTATCCTCAGAGAAGCCGTAGCCTTTGAGAGTTTCTTTTACTTCGTCAACAACGAGCATAAGAAGATCTGGATCGTCAACAAGGTCGACCTTGTTAAGGAATACGATAATCTTTGGTACGCCAACCTGACGAGCAAGAAGAAGGTGCTCTTTTGTCTGTGGCATAACTGAATCTGGAGCAGAAACAACGAGAATAGCTCCATCCATCTGAGCAGCACCAGTAATCATATTCTTGATGTAGTCAGCATGTCCCGGGCAGTCAATATGTGCATAGTGACGCTTGTCAGACTGATACTCAAGGTGGCGGCTGTTGATAGTGATACCACGAGCCTTTTCCTCCGGCGCATTGTCGATTTCATCGTACTTCAAGAGCTTATCACCGTATTTTTTTGCACAATAAGCAGTGATAGCAGCAGAAAGTGTAGTCTTACCATGGTCAACGTGACCGATAGTACCAACGTTCATGTGAGGTTTAGTTCTGTTGAACTCTTCCTTTGCCATGATTTTCTCCTTGCCTTGCAGTGTTTTACTGCGGCATTATGTTGTATTTTATGTGTTGCACTTTAAGCCAGAAAATATGCCTCTTAAAAAGCAGACAATATTTTCGCATACACACTTGACCAATTTAACTAGGACGATTATATACGTGAATGGACAACATCAAAAATTCTGTTTCATCTATTCGAAGCAGCTGGCCTTTTCCACCTAGCATCATCCGGGCTGACGATTGGTTTGGAATTCAGAACCTTTTTTAGCTGAAACAAACTGCGGGAGCAATTATTTCAGCCAGTCAGAAGCCTGAACACACAATCATCTAATAGAAAGCCTCAACGAAACTTTCTGCACATTCAGGGTGTGAAACTCTACAGCCGCACTGCGGAAGTTTTACGATTTTCACCAGACAGCTTAAACTGTCCGTCCGACTATCAAACACTCTGTCTGCAAAAATGCAGAATACGCCTTATAAAGGCATAAATGTTCTGTATTTATATACTTTTTTCAAAAAAGAATCAAGAGGCTAAAAACTTTTATTTGGAAAATAATTAAAAAATATATAATTTTAAGCGAACATCAAACTTTGTATTTTACTGTCACTATCGGGCTTAATCCGATAACCCTCATGAAACTTTGCGACAGATTGCCGACCGGCTTTATCATTTCTACAAGGACATAAAAAAACCGCCTTGGAAAAAACCAAAGCGGCCGTTTTGAAAAAGCAAGAACTACCAGCGGTAATGAGCAAAAGCCTTGTTTGCCTCTGCCATCTTGTGTGTATCTTCCTTCTTCTTATAAGCAGAACCTGTGTTGTTGAAAGCATCAAAGATTTCAGCAGCAAGAGTTTCAGCCATTCCGTGTCCGTTACGTGAACGGGCAGCATTAATCATCCATCTCATTCCAAGAGCTTCGCGGCGTGCATCACGAATCTCAATAGGAACCTGATATGTAGCTCCACCAACACGGCGGCTTTTTACTTCCACCATTGGCTTTAAATTTTCCAAAGCCTTAAGGAACACTTCAAGAGGATCCTTGTCAGTTTTTTTCTTCAATTTGTCCAAAGCCTCATAAACGATTTTCTGGCAAACCTGCTTTTTTCCATCAAGCATCATGCGTGTTACAAATTTTGAAATAACTACGCTGTTGTATCTTTCGTCTGGCATAACCGGACGGTTAACTGATTTCTTATGTCTTCCCATAGTATTAACCTCCTATTATGCCTTTGGTTTTTTAGCGCCGTATTTTGAACGGGCCCTTTTGCGTCCATCAACGCCAAGAGTATCTTTTGTACCGCGGATAATGTGGTAGCGCACACCAGGAAGATCCTTTACACGTCCACCGCGAACAAGTACAACTGAGTGTTCCTGCAAATTATGTCCAATTCCTGGAATATATGCAGTAACTTCGATTCCATTGCTCAAACGAACACGGGCAATCTTACGAAGAGCCGAGTTCGGTTTCTTTGGAGTCATTGTCATAACACGTGTGCAAACACCGCGTTTCTGCGGGCAAGACTGAAGTGCGGGGGCCTTAGTTCTTTTTGCAGAAGACTGACGTCCTTTACGAATTAATTGGTTTATTGTAGGCATCGCCTATTCTCCTATATTATTGCCGAGCAGCACCTCGGACAGAATAACAAAATAAGTATTTAATTTTACAGAATTCAAACTTGTTTCGTCAAGGGAATTTCGCAAAAGCCGCTAGAAAAAGTTGAATTTTCCTAGCGACAGGCAATTTTTAATCCTCGTCCGAAGCAGAATCCATTGCTGGAACAACAGCAGCTTCTTCAGCCTCCTTCATTTCAAGCATACGCTGCTCAAGAATTTCCTTCATCTTGGCATCCAAGTCGGCGTTTGAATTGTCTGAAAGCTTTACATTATTGTACTGGCGGATTCCTGTACCAGCGGGAATTCTGTGTCCAATAATAATATTTTCCTTAAGACCGTGAAGATTGTCTACAGAACCTGCAATCGCGGCATTTGTAAGAACACGAGTCGTTTCCTGGAATGAACAAGCCGAAATAAACGAATCAGCGGCAAGAGCAGCTTTTGTAATTCCCTGGAACATAGGACAGGCAACGGCTGGCTGTCCACCTTCCGCAACAACTCTGTCGTTTTCTTCGCGGAATGTGTACTTGTCAACCTGCTGACCGTAGATGAATCTTGTGTCCCCGACTTTGATGATTTCAACTTTCTTGAGCATCTGGCGGATAATAGTTCCGATGTGCTTGTCGTTAATATCTACGCCTTGAGCACGGTAAACAGACTGAATTTCATCCATAAGGAAGTTCTGAAGACGGTCTTCGCCAAGAACAGAAAGAACATCATGTGCATCTACTGCTCCATCGCAAAGCTTTTCTCCGGCTTCAACTTTATCGCCATCGCGGACAAGAAGACGCTTAACCATAGGAATAAGATGGCTGTGCTCTTTTCCGTACTCGTCAACAACGATAACAGTTCTTTTTCCTTTTACAATCTTATCGAATTTCACAGTTCCAGTAATCTTTGCTATTACAGCAGGATTCTTTGGCTTGCGCGCTTCAAAAAGCTCGGAAACACGCGGAAGACCAAGAGTAATATCGTTCGCCTTTGCAGCATCTTTTGCCATTTTTGCAAGAGTTGTTCCAGCTTCGACCTTTCCCTTGTCCTTGATGTCGTTGCTCAAAATAGCACCAACAGGCATATGGTAGCTTCCAAGCTCGTTTCCGTCTTCATCCGTAATAATAATACGAGGCTGCTTTACATCAAGGTGAAGATCTGAAATGCGGCGTTCAACAGCTCCAGTCTGAATATCAGTTTTTGTTTCAAGAGTTACGCCGTCAATAATATCTTCATAATGAATGTAGCCGGAAACTTCCGCAATAATCGGCTCGCTATAAGGATCGAATTCACCCACAGGCTCGCCAGCCTTTGCAATGCATGAAGCTTCTGTGAATTTTGCATATACAGTCGAACCGTTGGAAATTTCAACTTTCTGGTCATTGCTTGTAAGGTAAATTACATTATCTCTTATGATAATGCGGCCGCCGTCAGAAGCAAGAACTTCCTGTCCTTTGTGCTTCAAAACCGGATTATCCTTGCGGACATAAGCGCCGTCTTCAACAAGAACTTCATCAGAAGAATCAAAAGCATAAGACTTGAACAGCTTTGTAACAATCATTGAGCCACGGCGTGTAAAGAGCCAGTTTCCATTTTTTGCAACAACATGGGTTCCCTCAAGGCTTTTGATGTAAACATCGTATTTCATTGCGATGTGGTTGTCTTTCTGTCCACCTTCCGCAGCACCACCAGTATGGAATGTACGAAGTGTAAGCTGTGTACCAGGCTGACCAATTGACTGGGCCGCAATAGTTCCAACTGCTTCACCGATTTCAACAATCTTGTTGCGGGCAAGGTCTTTTCCGTAGCATTTTACACAAATTCCGTGTTTGCTTTCGCAAGTAAGAACTGTGCGCAGCTTAACTTTTTCAACTCCAGCCTTGTCGATTTTTTCAGCAAGGGTTTCATCTATATATTGGTTTACATCACAAAGAAGCTCACCAGAAACAGGGTCGATTACCCGTTCGATTGTATAATGTCCCGCAATGCGTTTTGCCAAAGGAACTGTAACAGTATCTCCGTCCTTGATTGCAGCGTAGTCAATTCCGTTGATTGTTCCGCAGTCTTCTTCATTTACAACAACATCCTGAGCAACATCTACAAGACGGCGTGTCATGTAACCAGCATCAGCAGTCTTCAAAGCTGTATCAGACAAACCTTTGCGCGCACCGTTTGTTGAAATAAAGAACTCAATAACTGAAAGTCCTTCCTTAAAGTTCGCGCGGATTGGAAGCTCAATGATGTCTCCGTTAGGCTTCTGCATAAGTCCACGCATTGCCGCCAGCTGGGAAATCTGCTTTTTGGAACCACGAGCGCCGGATGTAGCCATCATATAGATAGTATTAAATCCGTCCTTGTGCTTTGCAAGGTTATCCATCATAAGGTTTGTAAGCTTTTCGTTTGTGTTTTCCCAAACTGTAACAGACTTATTGTAGCGTTCGTCAGCTGTAATAGCACCGCTGTTCCACTGACCTACAATTTTTTCAACTTCCTTGTTTGCTTCTGCAACCATAGCTTCTTTTTCTTCTGGAACAAGAATATCGTCCATTGAAAGAGTTGCGCCGTAGAATGTAGCGTTTTTGTATCCACAGGCTTTGATTGCATCAAGCATCTGGATTGTAAGCCATCCACGGTCAATTGCATAGAGGCTCGGAAGAATTTTTCTGAGTTTGTACTCTTCAAGCGGAGTTTCTCTATTGTAGATTTTGTCAATCTGCTTTCTAAGGGAAGCATCTTCAATAACTTTGTCCAATGTTTCCGCATCAAAAGTTTCAAACTGATATTTTTCTTCAATAAGGCCCTTTATGCGTTTGTCGCTTGTCTGCTCATTGTGGTAAACACTTTCAATCATTTTCTTGAGCTTTTTGTCACCAAGCTGCTCGTTGTAGAAGTCAACTTCGTCCGGCATTGACTCATTGAAAGCCATGCGTCCGGCAGATGTAAGAATGTACTTGCTGTCTGGCTCTTTGTCGTTGTTTACGCACTTGTTGAGAATATTCTTGTGAACCTTGATTTCTGCCTGCCATTCAATTGCTCCGCTAGAAGCCGCAAGACGAACTTCATCCGCACTAGAGAAGAATTTTCCTGTACCTTTTGCATTCGGCTTTATAGAAGTCATGTAGTAAATTCCCAAAACCATGTCCTGAGAAGGAGCTACAATTGTGTTTCCGTTTGCCGGGTCAAGAAGGTTGCGTGCAGAAAGCATAAGTGTCCAGCATTCCATTTGAGCTGCCTGAGTAAGAGGCACGTGGATTGCCATCTGGTCGCCATCGAAGTCGGCGTTAAATGCTTTACAAGCAAAAGGATGAAGCTTCAATGCCTTTCCTGGAACAAGAACCGGCTCAAATGCCTGAATTCCCAAGCGGTGCAAAGTAGGAGCGCGGTTAAGCATTACAGGATGCTCGCGGACAACTTCATCAAGGATTGCAAAAACTTCTGTGGATTCGCTTTCTACAAGTGAGCGAGCCTTTTTAATATTGAAGACAACACCCTTGTCAACAAGTTTCTTCATTATAAACGGCTTGAAGAGTTCCAACGCCATTTTTTCAGGAAGACCGCACTGCCAAAGCTTAAGTTCAGGTCCAACAACAATTACAGAACGTCCAGAATAGTCAACGCGTTTTCCAAGCAAATTCTGACGGAAACGTCCCTGCTTTCCTTTAAGCATATCGCTGATTGATTTAAGCGGGCGGTTCGCGGCACCTTTTAAAACACGCTGTTTGCGCTTAGAGTTATCAAACAATGAGTCAACTGCTTCCTGAAGCATACGTTTTTCGTTGCGAATAATAATATCAGGCGCAGACAAAGACTGAAGCTTCTTTAAACGGTTGTTGCGGTTAATTACGCGGCGGTAAAGGTCGTTCAAGTCGGAAGTTGCAAAGCGTCCTCCGTCAAGTTGAACCATAGGGCGCAAATCCGGCGGAATAACTGGAATAACATCCAGAATCATCCAAGAAGCCTTGTTTTCTGAAGTGCGGAAATTTTCCACAATTTCAATTCTCTTCAAAAGACGCTTGTCGCTCTTTGGACCTTTTTCAATCATTTTTGCACGAAGCTCAGCAGCAAGAGCATCAAGGTCAAGATTTTCAAGCAAAGTCTTAATTGCCTCTGCTCCCATTCCCGCTGTAAATGCGCCGCCATAGCGTTCCTGCGCTTCAAGATATTCATCTTCTGTCAAAAGCTGATTTTTCTTTAAATCTGTGTCGCCCGGCTCAATTACAATGTATTTTTCATAGTAAAGAATTGAGCGGAGAGCAGCCACCTGCAAATCAAGCAAAAGTCCCATGCGGCTAGGAACCGAATGATAATACCAAATATGGCTGACAGGAGCCGCCAAATCAATGTGTCCAGTGCGCTCACGGCGGACTTTAAAGTGTGTAACTTCAACTCCACAGCGGTCACAGACAACACCTTTATAGCGGATTGACTTGAATTTTCCGCAGTAGCATTCCCATTCTTTTGTTGTACCAAAGATGCGCTCGCAGAAAAGTCCGTCCCTCTCCGGACGAAGAGTTCGGTAATTTATAGTTTCCGGCTTTTTTACTTCACCGTAAGACCATGAACGGATATTTTCCGGGGAAGCAAGTTTAATTTTAAGGCTTGTGAAATCCTGAATGTCACGCATTTTCGTTCTCCTTGTCAAAACCAGCGCCTACTTTATCAATAAGCTCCTGATCACGTTCAGTAAGGGCAATCTGCTTGCCTTTGTCATCATAAATAGTAAAGTCCAACGCAAGACCGCGAAGCTCCTGAACCAAAACATTGAATGATTCCGGTACTCCGATTGGAGCTGTTGGCTCACCCTTGACAATCGACTCGTAAACTTTAGAACGTCCGTTCATGTCATCAGATTTGATTGTCATCATTTCCTGCAATGTATTTGCAGCGCCATAAGCCTCAAGCGCCCAAACTTCCATTTCTCCAAGACGCTGACCACCGAACTGGGCTTTTCCTCCCAACGGCTGCTGAGTAACAAGAGAATATGGACCTGTTGAACGAGCATGCATCTTGTCGTCAACCAAATGGTGAAGCTTCATAAAGTATATAACACCAACGAAAATTGGGTTTAGGAAAGGCTCGCCTGTAAATCCGTCGTGCACAATCTGCTTGCAGTCCGGTGAAAGTCCAGCCTGAACAAGTTTTTCCGCAATCTGTTCCTGGCTAGGTGTCTGGAATGCAGGCGAATTGTACCATTCATTCAAAACAAGACCGGCTCTTCCAAGCTCAGATTCCATAATCTGTCCAATATTCATGCGCGAAGGAACACCAAGAGGATTCAAGCAAACATCGAGTGGAGTTCCATCCTCAAGATATGGCATATCTTCAACAGGAAGAATGCGGGCAACAACACCTTTGTTTCCGTGGCGTCCAGCCATCTTATCACCAACAACAAGCTTACGTTTGTCTGCGATAATAACTTTTACCTGCTCATCTACGCCAGGCTGAAGCTCATCGCCCTCGCTTCTCTTAAGACGCTGAATGTCAATTACAACGCCCTGAACTCCATGAGGAAGCTTAAGTGAAGAATCACGTACTTCTTTTGCCTTTTCACCGAAAATAGAATTCAAAAGCTTGAATTCCGGTGTAGTTTCGGTTTCGCTCTTTGGAGTAACTTTTCCAACAAGAATGTCTCCGGAGCGGACTTTTGCGCCGATGCGTACAATTCCTTCAGAATCAAGATTATCAAGAATTTTTTCTGAAGTGTTTGGAATATCACGTGTAATGCGCTCTGGTCCAAGCTTTGTCTCGCGGATTTCAGTCTGAAACTCGTGAATATGAACAGAAGTATACATATCCTCTTTTACAACACGCTGGCTGATAAGAACAGCATCCTCGTAGTTGTATCCATTCCACGGAACAAATCCAACAAGAATATTGCGTCCCAATGCAAGCTCGCCATTGAATGTAGCAGGACCATCTGCAATGACTCCGCCGGCTTCAACGTGCTCGCCAACTTGAACTGTAGGACGCTGATGGTTTACAGTGTCGCTGTTTGTTTTCTGATATTTAAGCAACGGATATTCATCAAATACATCGCCTTTGACTCCATCCGGCTTGATTTTAATAAGATCGCTTTCAACCCATTTTACAGTTCCTGCACGGCGGGCTTTTGTAAGAACTCCAGAATCGTAAGCAGTTTTCTGCTCCATGCCAGTACCAACATGAGGAGGCTCCGGGAATAAAAGCGGAACAGCCTGACGCTGCATGTTACAACCCATCAACGCGCGGTTAGCATCGTCATGCTCAAGGAACGGAACAAGTGAAGCAGAAACAGAAATTACCTGACGCGGTGAAACATCCATATACTGAATATCTTTTGGAGAACGGCTTGTGTAGTCTCCACGGTGGCGGCAAGAAACCAAGTCCGTAGGGAACGAGCCGTCAGCCTTCATCCCTTCTGTAACCTGTCCAATGTAATATTTATCTTCATCCATTGGATCAAGATATTCAACTTCATTTGTCGCTTTTCCGTTTACAACTTTGCGGTAAGGCTCTTCAAGGAAGCCGTATTCATTTACGCGGGTAAAAATCGCAAGGGAAACAATAAGACCGATGTTCGGACCTTCAGGAGTTTCAATAGGACACATTCGTCCATAGTGGGTATAGTGAACATCGCGGACTTCAAAACCTGCCCTGTCACGTGAAAGACCTCCCGGTCCTAATGCGTTAAGACGGCGTTTGTGAGTAAGTTCTGCAAGCGGATTACACTGATCCATGAACTGCGAAAGCTGGCTTGAACCAAAGAATTCACGGATAGAAGAAATAATCGGCTTTATAGAAATCAAGTCGCCCGGCTTAAGAGTTTCTGTTTCCTTTAAGTTCATGCGGTCCTTTGCAATGCGCTCCATGCGTGCAAAAGCTGTCTTGAACTGATTTGTAAGAAGTTCGCCAACAGAACGAACACGGCGGCGGCCCAAGTGGTCAATATCATCGAGAGGCTCGTCTCCAATGTAAACTTCTATAAGATGCTTCATTGTGTTGATGATGTCTTCTTTTGTAAGAGTTACATCTTCAACCGGCTCTTTATAGTCAAATTTTTTATTAAGCTTGTAGCGTCCAACACGTCCCAAGTCGTAGCGGCGGACACTAAAGAACATAGTTGTAAGGTCACGTTCTGCAGCCTCAACAGTAATCGGCTCGCCCGGCATCAAGACAGCGTAAACCTTCGAAAGACACTCTTCCTTTGTAGGCTCATCCGCTGTAGAAGAACCTTCCTTAGAGAACACAATTTCTTCACGCTCAAAGCAGTTCACAATCATTTCGCTGTCCAAAGAAGGATTTTTTTCCTCTTTGTCGTCAGGGCGTTTTTTCATGTTGAACTTTATTACATTGATTTCCTTGATTCCATTTGCAACAAGATCGTCAATATCATGCGGATGGAGCTTGTCTCCTGCGCGGAACAACTTTTTTTCTTCACCGGTTTCTTCATCTTTTATGATTACAGGTTTTCCAAGAACTCTTCCTGCAAGCTCATCGCGTTTTTCTAAATCTGAAGGAATTTTTACATCTTCTGTAACATAGAAGCAGTTTATAATTTCTTCACGTGTTGAATATCCAAGCGCACGGAGGAAAATTGTTCCCAAGATTTTTTTCTTGCGGTCGATTTTTGCGTAAATAAGCTCTTTTTTTTGGTCAATTTCAAATTCTAGCCAAGAACCGCGGTAAGGAATTATGCGGCTAGACAAAACGCCCTTATCGCGCTGAAAAATAACTCCAGGCGAACGGTGAATCTGGCTTACAACAACGCGTTCTGCGCCATTGATAACAAAAGTTCCCCTGTCTGTCATAAGAGGAACATCGCCCATGTAAATATCTTTTTGGAGAATAGCTCCAGTTTCTTTAAAATTAAGATTGATGCGAGCCTTTAAAGGTACTGCGTAAGAAACACCCTTTTTCTTGCATTCCTGCTCGGTGAATTTCATTCCGTCATAGTCAAGCTCATAAAATTCATACTCAAGCGACATATCACCGGCCGGGCTTTCAATAGGGAAAGTTGAAGTAAAAACTTCCTGAAGCCCTTGGTTTAAAAGCGGCTCGCCTTTTTCAATTCTGCCTTTTTGGATGAATTCTTCGTAGGAAGAAAGCTGAATGTCGATAAGATTAGGAAGTTCCATGAAATCCTGGATGTCTTTTCCTATGTACTGGCGAACAATTTTCTTGCTCTTTGCAAACATCAAATACCTCTTTAGGGGTTATGAACTGGTACGCCCAGACCGCTACAAGCAAAGACTTTGCTCAGCACGAGAAAAAGCGCCCTATCGGAAATCTCTGTCCCGTCAGATTTATTTTTATTTTCAAGCCAATCTGCAGGCTCTTTTGACAACAAAAGCCTCAGGAAAAGAAAAATCTTTCCCTGAAGCTAGAGTTCAAGTTTTATAAATGTCTTGAAGAAAAACAATCAAGCATCTGCCAGATTATTTCTTGCTAACTTTTCCACCAGCAGCAGTGATGTCAGCGATGAGCTTGTCAGCATCAGCCTTAGATACTCCCTCTTTTACAACCTGTGGAGCACCAGTAACGATTGCCATTGCTTCCTTAAGACCAAGACCTGTTGCAGCCTTAACAGCCTTAATAACATCCATTTTCTTTGCTGGATCAATAGATTCAAGAGTAACAGTAAATTCTGTCTGCTCTTCTTCAGCGGCCGCTGCTGGACCTGCTGCTACTGCTACAGGTGCTGCCGCAGAAACACCGAATTTTTCTTCCATTGCCTTTACGAGATCAGCTGCCTGCTGAACTGTCATGTTTGCAATTGCTTCAAGAATTTCATCATTTGTAAGAGCTGCCATATTGTCTTCTCCGTAATCAAATATGATTAGTAATTTCCGTGCAGATAAAAACAAACTGTTTCTAAACCCTGCATCGGTTTGTCTGCGGACAGTCGACAGCTATGAAGCCTGACCGCAGGGAAAAATTCCGCTCTGGACATTGCAAAAAAGCGTTTGTCCTACTGAGAATTTACTCAGCTGCTGGAGCTGGAGCTGCTTCGGCTGCTGGAGCCTCTGCCGCAGGAGCTGCCTCTTCCGCCTTTGGAGCTGCAGAAGCCGGACCTTCTTTTTCCAGTTTTTCAACATATGCTTGCAATGTTCCAGCAAGTTTTCTTGCAGGTCCATTGATTGCAGACATAAGCATTGCGATGAGCTGTTTCTTTCCAGGGAGTTTTGCAAACGCCTCGATTTTTGCAGCATCATAAAGCTCGTCTTCTACCCAAGCGCCTTTTACAACGAGAGCTGGAGTTTCTTTCGCAAAGTCAAACAAAACTTTTGCAGACTCGTTAGCCTCTTCCTTAATCATGGCAATGGCCGTTGGTCCAGAAAGATACTGAGCAACTGCATCATTCTTCATTTCGTCAAAAGCTACACGCGCAAAGTTATTCTTGATAACCTTGAACTGTGAATTCTTTTCACGCAAAGAATGGCGGAGCTTTGAAATCTGCTCAACAGTAAGTCCTCTGTATTCAACAAAGATAAAATCTTTATATTCACTAAGAACTTTCTTTGCTTCTTCAATAGCCTGTGCTTTGCTAGGCTGAATCTTTTTTGCCAAAATAGCCATTATTCTGCCTCCTTAAAGTCAATCCAAACACCAGGTCCCATTGAAGAGCTGATTGAAACAGAGCGTACAAATCCTACTTTTGCATCAGCCGGCTTTTTGCGCTCAAGTTCTGTGAGGAAAACTTTTACGTTTTCAGCAGTGTCCTTTGAATCCATGGAAACTTTTCCAACAGGAATATGAACAACACCTGTCTTGTCTGCGCGGAATTCTGTGCGTCCCTTTTTGAGCTCAGCAACAGCCTGCGCAATGTTTGGTGTTACAGTTCCTGTCTTAGGGTTTGGCATAAGACCTTTGCGTCCCAAAACCATACCAAGACGACCAACGTCTTTCATCATGTCTGGAGTAGCAACTGCAACATCAAAATCAAGCCATCCGCCCTTTACTTTTTCAATGTACTCTGTACCTGCGTAAGTTGCACCTGCATCAAGAGCTTCTTTTACACGGTCATCTTTACAGAAAACAAGAACGCGCTTTTCAGCAGTAAACTGATGCGGGAATACAAGAGTATCACGTACAGTCTGGTTTTTTTCCAGCTTAAGGGAAACTGAAAGCTCAACTGTCTCATCGAACTTTACATAGTGAAGATCTTTTACAAGCTGGCAAGCTTCTGAAATTCCATAAGCCTTTGCCGGATCATACTTCTTCAATGATTCGCGGTATTTCTTTCCGTGCTTCATTATTCAGCCTCCACTTCTACGCCCATACTGCGAGCAGTACCAGCGATGATTTTCTTAGCAGCCTCAATGTCGTTTGCGTTAAGATCAGGAAGTTTCTGTTTTGCAATTTCTTCAAGGGACGCTTTTGAAAGTTTTCCAACTTTGTTGCGAAGCGGATTTCCAGAACCTTTCTGGATTCCAACAGCCTTTTTAATAAGAACAGCTGCAGGAGGAGTCTTGAGAATAAATGTGTAAGATTTGTCCTGATAGACAGTGATGACTACAGGGATAATAAGTCCCTTCTCCATGCTCTTTGTGCGGTCATTGAATTCCTGAACGAACTTAGGCGCAGAAACTCCATGAGGTCCAAGAGCCGGTCCAATAGGTGGAGCTGGTGTAGCAGCGCCGGCAGGGCACTGAAGTTTAATGACAGCTGTAACCTTTTTTGTGGCCATAATGTATCTCCTTACATTGGTGGTGGGTATCAGATTTTCTGAACCCTAGCGAAATGCCTATGTCCAACGGACTTGCACTTCTCCCAAATTAAGAAAAAAGCATTCATTGCGAATGCAAAATTCTATCAAACATCAGAGCCAGCTTTAAAAATAATAATTAAAACCGGCATAAAAATTAAACTGCAAAAACAACCTATATTTTTTCAACTTGAAGAACATCAACTTCTACAGGAGTTGCTCTTCCAAAAATCTGAACATTAACACGGAGCTTGTTCTTTTCTGTATTTATATCTTCGATAGCACCGCTGAAAGTCGCAAAAGGACCTTCTGTGATTTTTACAGTCTCGCCAACTTCAAAATTCTGCTTAATGCGAACCTGCTTTTCACCTTTAAGCTCGCCAGCCATCTGCAAGATGTTTTTTGCTTCATCTGTGGAAATTGGGCGTGGCTTTTCAGAAGGCTTAACGCCAACAAAACCAGTTACACCCTGAACACGACGGATTAAAGAGCAGGTATTCTTCCAGCCAATCTGCGGAAGATCCATTTCAATCATAATGTAGCCAGGAAGAATCAAATTATTGCGGACGTGTTTTTTTCCATTTGAAATTTCAACAACTTCTTCCATTGGAACTTTTACTTGAAAAACAATATTCGAATCAAGTTTCTGCTCAGTGAGCATGGTTGCCAATGTTCTTTGAATTTTTTGTTCGTATCCCGAATAAGTCTGAAGAATATACCAGCTTCTTGCCATTTGACTCCCCTAGAATACGAGGCGTAGGCCTTCTGTAAACAACCAGTCAAGAAAGCCAAGAATCAATGCGACAATAATTGTAGAGATGAAAACAACCTTTGTAGAAGAAAGAACGTCGCTGCGTGTAGGCCAAGTTACTTTTCTAAGCTCTCCGGCACATTCTTTAAAAAACTGAAAAATCTTTTTCATTTTCATCCTCGTCTTTTGTAAATTAACAGGCCAGGCAGGACTCGAACCCGCGACAACCGGTTTTGGAGACCGGGACTCTACCAACTGAGCTACTGACCTAAAATATATTCAGCCTCCCTATAAGAAGGCATATATTTTATTTGGCTTTTGTTTCCTTATGAAGGATTTCCTTGCGGCAGAACGGGCAGTACTTGTTCTTTTCAAGTTTGCCAGTGATATTCTTGCGGTTTTTGTATGTTGTGTAATTTCTGCGTTTGCATTCTGTGCACTGCAATGCAATGATTTCTACGGCTGACTTTTTCTTGCTTGCCATAATATTTGCTCCTCTGTTTTTCTAATCTTATAGCTCCCGAGCGGAATCGGACCGCTGACCTCATCGTTACCAACGATGTGCTCTACCGACTGAGCTACAAGAGCATAGGGATAATATTCCCTTGAAAAATGGTATGTTTTGGAAATATAACTTAATAGAAAAAATATGTCAATAAGAGATTCTCGAATTTGTTGAAATTCAAATAAGATTTTTCGGAGCAACAACTTTACGAGCGGCATTCCTGCGTAAAGGTTGTATGCGGAGGAACAGACTTTGTAATCCAAGTATTTCCGCCTATTACGCAGCCTTCTCCAATGACGGTGTTTCCGCCTAGAATCGTGGCATTGGCGTAAATTGTAACGTTGTCTTCTATTGTTGGGTGGCGTTTTTTGTTCATAAGCTCCTTTTTTACGCTCAAAGCTCCCAGCGTAACGCCTTGGTAAATCTTTACATTGTTGCCGATAATGCAGCTTTCGCCGATTACAACACCAGTTCCATGGTCAATAAAAAAACTTTCGCCTATTTTGGCACCCGGATTTATATCAATTCCAGTATGGCTGTGCGCGTACTCGCTCATTATGCGCGGAATAACAGGAACTCCGTTTTCAGTAAGAAAATGCGCAATCCTATAAACTGAAATCGCTTCAAGGCACGGATACGAAACTATTACTTCCTCACTGGACTTTGCAGCCGGATCTCCAGCATTGGCAGCCTGAACATCAAGCCCGATTTTTCTGCGGATTTCTGGAATTTCCTCAATAAGCGCGAGAGAAGCCTTTTCCGCAAGGTTAAAACAGTGAGAAAGCTCCACTTTGTCGTTCTGGACAACAAAAGAAAGGGCTTTTTTAATTTCGCGGGTAAGCATTGAAACTATGCGGTTCACACGCTCGCCTGTAACAAACCTCAATGTAAGCGAATCAATTTCTTCCGCAACCCTGTAGCCTGGAAAAATCAAGCACTGAATGTCCTTTAGAACCGTTATGACATTTTCCCTGTTTGGAAACTTCATGGCTTCATCAAGGTTGATTCCTCCGTACTTTTGGTAAGACTCAAGTATTTTTTCTACGGCAGTGTCAATTGTCGCGCTCATAAGACCTCGCTTTTAATTTTCCGCAAAGCAAACTGGCTAGCTCCAGTACTTTTTGCCCCAGTTTTCAAAATTCCATTCATCGGAATATTCATTGCATTCATAGTCAATGTAATATAAAAGTCCATTCTGTACAATAAAATTTGTAGGATAATAATCAATATTAAGGTGAAGCGGATAAAGTTTGCGGCACATTTCTTCTACTTGGGCGATGTATTCGGGTTTTACAAGATTTTCCTTGGCAAGCTGCTCGATTGTAGAACCGTCAATATATTCCTTTAAAATACGCTCATTCTGAACATCATGCGCAATCATAAGCGGAATTCTTATGCCCGCATTTTTCAGCCGCTCATAATCGTTAAGTTCCGCCATTATCTTGTTGCCAAACTGATAATAGCTGCACGGCTCGTGGTGAATCTGCTTGAGAACAAAAAAACTTCCACCGCAAGAAGCAAGATACGAATATCCGCCCTTGCCTTTGCCCAAAAGCTTTTCAAGTTGATAATCCTTATCGCTTAATGAAATACAAGAATTAAGCTCAAGCATAAAGCCACTCTCCTTGTTTGGTTTAGTTTTTGTAATTGGTGAAAAACTCGGCGAGAATTCAAGGAAAACACGGCGAGTGTTTTTGAGACAATAAAAAAATAATGAATGCACAAAAAAATGCGAAAATTCACTTTAAAGGGCAATTATTCATTCTTGCCCAACGCAGAACTTCATTTAATCGGGTTTGACAGTTTTCTTTGCCTACACTTTGAAGCCAAGAAAGGTTATCAATATCAATTCTAAACGAAATCATCTTCTTTGCAGGTTTATAATATTTGAACTGACCTCTGTCAAAATCAGATTCTGTTAGCTCACGAGCATCAGACAAATCAATGTCATCGTAGGATTTTCCATTTTTTTCACATTTAGCAATAAGCTCTTCTAAGTCTTTCAAAGTACACCTCCCGCTCTTTTGGCGTTGCATCACGAGCAGTTATTATATGAATGCGCTCTTCTTCTGTGTAGCTTACTTGTAGCACAAGGCATTTTTCCTCAATAATTCCAAGACCAAAATATCTAGCTTGCTCCTCATCTGAATGCTCAATATCATAAATTTCATAAAAATAAGGATCGTTAAAAATTTTTTCAACTTCTTTGAATGAATAATGATGCTTTTTTATGTTTGCTTCATTTTTATCTGACCACCACTCAAAGAGACCATCAATTTCCAACTCACCTTTCAACAATTATTACCGCCTATCTATAATTATATATACTAAAAGTTCAAAAGTATATATAAAAACTGCAATATCCTTGATAATTTTTTTTACTTTATAGTACGAGCTATGCGGAAACCGTTTCTATTTAACTTTTAAGTATAGAGCGTATTGATAATATATTGTTTTAAAACTAAAAAAGCATTGTGTGCATTATCTCATCATATTTTGAGAGAAAAACTTTATCCTCTGCTATAAAATCAAAATAAATTTTTTGAGCATAAAAGCCAGAATTTTCTATAATATTTGCCAAAAATTTCATAAGATATGATTTTTCATCACAAATAAAAAAATTATCTGATTTTGCGGCATAATCAGTATAAAGAGTTTTACTCAAACAGAAAAAATCCTTAAGATTTTCAGCAAGCTGCTTGTATTTGCCAGCATAAGGATTAGGTGAAAATTCAACGTCCTTAAAAACTAACGTAAATGTGCCGTTTGAATTGTTTGTTACCACGCAAAGATTCTTGGAATGAAAAACGTAAGACGCTATACAGCTTACAATTTCATAAATCAAAATCGCATAGCTACAAAGTTCTGGTTTTACTCCAGTCGCCAGTGTCATTTTGTGGCAAAGCTCAACTTGGCTGAATATTTTTTCCTGAAGCCTGCGGTCAATTCCGCTGAACATTTCTGCTAAAAATTCTTCAAGAAAGTTCTCATTAAAATTAATCGGAGCACCAGCAGAATTATCTCTTGTCCACTCGCAAAACGTTTTTTCAAGTCCGTTCATCACTTCCAAGGATTTATCCGGCTTGCCGTTTGACAAAGGAATTGAAATGTCAATAAATTTTTGAAGATATGAATCAACAAATTGCATTATATTATGCTCCGGAGTCGTCTTTAAAAAATTCTTTCCAAAGACCTTGCAAATGCTGTCTGCCAAATTAAATTTATCAATGGAGATAATCTGAAAAACCTGCATTTTATTGCAAACATGATGAAGCCTCTCCAAAACTTTTATCGCATATTCTGGCAAGCAGCGGTCTAGCTCATCAACAACGAGGAGGATTTTGAAATCAGAATTTAACTCAGATAAAACTTTTCTCACTTGTTTTAATGCATTGGATAATGGCAATAAAGTATTAAAATCTTCATCGGTTAATGCAGCATCATGCAAAGCCGCATTTGTATTCTTTATTGCATCAAATGTATCTGAAAGATTTACACCAAGTTTCTTTTCTGTTATTACACCAACAATTTTAGATAAAGCTAAAATTGAACTAGATACAACATTTGCCCTGCTGCCTATTTCTTTTACTTTTTTAATTTGTCTTAGCGACTCCAGCATCACTGAAAGCAATGCGACAAGCGGCTCTTCATAAAAATCATTCTCCCAAGCGTTGTAGTGAAAAATCAAATATTCATCATTAGGCAACTGGGATTCAAGCGCGTCCAAAATCCAAGTTTTTCCGCTGCCCCAGTCTCCGTCAATGGCAACAGAAAAGCCGTTCTTATTATTGGATTGATTTGCGATTATGTTTTTTAGAAGAGTTATAAACGGCTGGCGGGAAAGATGGTCGGTCATAGTTTGTTAATCACTCCAAAGACTATAGTAATTTACAGATTTTAATTTCTATTGCAGATTTTCTTTAGAGATACCTTTTAAACCATGCGAAAGCAGTAGTTCAACTTTATTTTCAACCAATAAAGGAAGCTTGTCATATTATGTTTTCAAAAAAGGTCTCCTAAAAAAATAGCCTTGCTGGGTGCGCATTGTTAAGAGGCGTGCAAGGTCTAGTTGGGGTTAATATAGTATGGTTATTGGCAAAAGTCAATGATTTTTATTTTACAGTACGAACTATGCGGAAACCGTTTCTATTTGAACCATCAGTATAGAGCATATATAAGTGATAATAAACTGTACACATAGTTGAATTAACCATTTTAGAACTACCGCCTCTAACACATCTTTTTCCAGAATCATTCGAATCCCAGCACCATTCTTCTACATTTCCACTCATATCATACATACCAAGTATATTTGGTGATAGTTTTTTTGTTTCATAGATAGTATTGTCGCACCATCCAACATCAGCCAAAGTATCACTTCCTGAATACATATACTGCGTACCGGTCAATCCGTTTCCGCCGCGTGCCGCATATTCCCATTCAACTTCTGTAGGCAATCGATAGCCATTTGCTTCAAAATTACAAGTTGAATTATTTCCATTTACGACATAACAAGGCGTTAGTCCTTCGGCTTCACTTCGGGCATTGCAATATTTCAATGCCGCTGTCCAACTCACATTATATGCAGGATAATCTCCACCTCCAGAGGAGGTAGCTCCTCCATACTTACTGTACTCTGCCTGCGTAACTTCATGGTCACAAATATAAAAGTTGCCAATAGTTTTTGATTCACTACCATCAAAAATTTTGCTATTTGGAGCGGCTTCTGCTATTGTCGCCCCTTCTACAAATACAAATCCATCCGTAGACCATTTTGCATAAAGTGTAACATCTGTTTTTTCAAATACATTAATAGAAGCATTATTGTAAACCGGGTCGCTGTCTATGCTAGTCGCCCAGCTTTGAAATATAAAGCCGTCTTTTGTGAATAAATTTTCTGAAAGAGACTGAGAAGTTCCGTAAGTAAAAACTTGAGAAGACATTGTTCCAGTTCCGCCATTCGAATCAAAAGTTACAGTAAATTTGTCATGAAGCGTTACAGTGCAAGGAGAAGTTTCTCCAGCAACAACTGTTACTTCTGAATTTCCAAGACCAGACAAAACATTATTTTTATAAGCCTTGACTTCAACTGTGTAAATTTCCGGACTGACTTCTGAAAACTCCAGCCCCCCGAAGAGCCAGTTTCAGTCTGAACAACAGTTTCATTCAACAAAAGTTCTACTATAATAAGTATCAGCTTTTGTACTGGAACTAATTTCACGTGCGCCGCCCGGCAAGGCAACACGGATTGAGCCGCCTTTTTCAGAGCCGCCGCTCATGTTCATGCAGGACGCAGCCACAAATAAAAACGCAAATAAAGCCGGAACAATAAATTTCTTCATAAAAGACCTCCAAATTTTATATTTCCGGGTCAAGCCCGAAAATGACAACTTTCATCTCTCTGTCATTTTAGTACTTGATACGACAATCCCATTTTAACTTTTCAAGAATCTAGATTAAATTATACTGAATAAATTTCAAAAAACAACTTTTTGACAAAAATTTATTGATTTTTTTGTTGAAATCGCAATAAATACAAAAAATCGTTAGTTTTTTCTAATCAGTGTGGAAAAATAAAGCAAAATCTATTCTATTTTACTGTTGTCCAAATATGTGATGGAATACAAGGATTTATATTCTTTATCCTAAAAAGTTCTGGCAGGTTTACAAATTCATAGCCGCGGGATTTTAAAACTGGAATAACAGACTTTACAGCCTGAACTGTCGCATAATTTTCTTCCATTACGTGAAGAAGTACGATCTGTCCATCTTCCGCAGATTTTAAAATACGCTCAGCTCTTTGTTCAGCAGTAATTTCAGGAAGCCAGTCCTCGCAACCTTTTCCGCCAACAAAAGGAACTTTTATAGCCTTGTGCATATTGCCGCTTACGCTGATATAAGGCGGACGGAAAAATTCGCTTCTTTTGCCGATGCACTTTTCTATAAGAGATTCAGTTTTTTCATATTCGTCCTGAATCATGGCAATGCTCATTTTTGACATATCGGAATGCGTAAATGAATGATTTTGAATGTCGCATCCCATTTTAAATGCGCGCCTTACAACTTTTGCAGAGTCTTCATTGATTTTGTTTCCGACTAAAAAAAATGACGCCGGAATCCTATTAAATTCAAGAACATCTAGCATGTCTGACATAACATTTGCATTAGGTCCGTCATCAAACGAAAGCGTTATATATTTCATAAACTTCTTTTGTATTCTTCAATTTGCTGCTTTAGATTTTGAATATGATGATTAAACATAAAGTCAATGAGGCTTGCGGAAATTACCTTTATATATTCAGCACGTCTTTCTTTTTTTACAACCGATGGAACAAGATTTTTTTCATATTTAACCACATTCATCAGCAAACGGTCCATTCTTCCGTTTCCGTCAGCCCAAGGATGAATTGAAGCAAGCTTAAAATGAGATTCAAAACTTAATTTATATGCGTTTTCAATGTCATCTGAATCAGTTTTTTCAAGTTCTTCATTGAGCCAGCCGCAGAATTCTTGAAGCCTGTCAGGAACTTTTTGCCAAGCAAGATAAGATTTTCCGCCGCGCCCAGCACTTACATTCAAAAGCCTTAATTCTCCTTTTGCAGAAGAAAAAGAACCTGCAACTGTATTATAAGCGGAATCTATATTTTTCATTAAAGTTCCAGAAAGAGAACAAAGAAACCCAACTGTTATTTTTTCGTGTTTTCTTGCAAAATCAAAGCTCTGTTCATACGCTTTTTTCAGGTCAAGATTCATAAACTGCTCTGAAATAGGCTTTGAACAAGAAATTCCGTTGTCAAACAAAACCTGATTTTCAATTTCCGTAATCGTAGAGCCTTCAATCGCTGTTGAATGTGTAATTATCGAATATAAATAAAACTTATCGTAATCAAGCTGCTGATTTATTCCAAGAGAATTATATTCATTCAAGACCGCTATTATTTCATTTTTCATTTTCGCCGTGCAATAACATTCTTTAAGACTATTCGAACACAGGACGTTTTTTCTTTTGCGCACTGCAAAAGATACAGGTTTATAAGATTCTGGTAAAGAAATACCTGTCTCTTACTTTATCGCTTTTCTAGCAGAAATAATGCGGGTTCTATCATGCCCCCGCTCATAAACCATATTTACATACCACAATGCCATAAATATCTGTCAAGTTTTTTAAAATTTCACAAATAAAGATACACTAATTTCTTACAAATATAACAAGGTCGCCTTTTTGTTTTCTTGCTTCAAAATTATATTTTTTTCCATTTTTTGAAACGATTGCAAAATACCTAAAACTGTGAAGTGTTTTTTCAATGGGAGAATCCAAGTCTTCTGAATCATTATATTCTTGCAGAGTAACACCGCCGGCTCTTTTCCAGTCTTTATTATTATCAGAAGCATAAACCGCAAAAGAAATTCCATAGTCGTCAGTAAAGTTTACAAACTCTATTTCGTCATAAAACTTATCTTTTATATTGTCTGAATCAATTATAAAGGCGGTTTCAAGTTCCTTTTTAAAATCAAATTCGGAATCTGGCATTACAAAAATGCAAAGGTCATTCTCAATTTTCTGCGCACGATAGTTGTAAGCCTTGTTATTTGTAGGAACTACTGCAAAATACTGAATTTGAGAAATACGGTATTCCATGTGGGAGTCAACATCTTCTGAATCATAAAAATCTTTTAAGTATGTGCTTCCATAAAACTGCCATGAGGCATTTTTGTTATCATAATAATAAACTTCAAAGCCAATTTGCTCTTCTGTTTCGTTTATGAGCTTTACATCTTCCCTTGCTTTTCCATCTATAGAGTTGGCATCAAGAACAAACACATTTTCAGCATCAAGGTTAAAATAAGGAGCCTTAGCAAAACAAACAAAACTAAAAATCAGGCAGGCAAAAAAAATATTTTTTTTCATTATGTTCCTCCAATAAAAAAATAGCATTTCTAAAAAAGTTATGCAAGAAAACAATATACATTCTGCGCAACAAGATTTACCATATCTATTTTAAAACTCTGTCTTTAAAATCAAAGTATTCTATGATACAATTGCATTATGCAGATTATTCCAGTAGCAAGCGGCAAAGGCGGTGTTGGAAAAAGCCTTTTAAGCGCAAACCTTGCAATTGCCTTAGGTCAGGCAGGCAAAAAAGTTCTTCTCATTGATTTGGATTTGGGGGCTTCAAACCTTCACCTTGTAATAGGCCATCCTAATCCAAAAGCAGGAGTCGGCACGTTTCTTACAGGCGAAAGCAAGTTTGAAGACATAATTTGCCCGACAGACTATGACAATGTAAGTTTTATTGCAGGCGACTCTGAAATTCCTGGGCTTACGTCCCTTAAAGTCAGCCAGAAAAACGAGCTTATAAAAAGCTTCAATAAGCAGGAATCTAAATTCGACTATCTGATTCTGGACTTAGGAGCGGGAACTCATCTTACAATTCTTGATATGTTTCTTCTTTCTCCGCAGGGAATTGTTGTTACAGCTCCAACTGTTACCGCCACGCTGAACGGCTATCTTTTCCTTAAGAATGTAATGTTCCGAATGATGTATAACACTTTCAAAAAAGGAAGCGCGGGCTACAAATATCTTGAGTCTCTAAAAAAAGATTCCCTTTCGCTCCAGCGGCTTTATATTCCCAAGCTTGTTGAAATTCTTGAAAAAGAAGACCCAGAAGGAACTGCATTGTTCAAAAAGCGCATAAATGAATTTCATCCGCGGCTCGTGCTTAACATGATAGACGATCCAAAAGACGCAGACAGGGCGCAAAGAATTCGCCGTTCATGCCAGCAATATCTGGATTTGGACTTGGACCATCTTGGCGTAATCTACCGCGACACTTTGCAGGACAAGGCTCTTTCTTCAAGGCTGCCTGTCATTGTCTACAAGCCGCAGTCAATTATAGGTCAGGCAATCTACAGAATCGCAGAAAAAATAATTCAGTCTGAAACTTTAAAATTCGACGACAGTTATGACATAACCCAGGCTTCGGACACTTCATTTGAAATTGCCACAGAAGAAGCCAACGATGACTTTGGGCAGAAAATGGCTTACATAGAAGAGCTTGCAGGAACTGGCGCGCTTACTGCCGGGGAACTTGCGGAAACTTTAAAGCAACAGCAGTACGAGCTTACAAGACTAAAAAACGAAAACAATTTATTAAAGAAAAAACTTCTGGAAGCAGCGACAAAAGGATTCAAAGTGTAAAAAAAATGTTAAATTCTCTTTTATATATAAAATATCCGTCTTGGATTCACCCGGAGCTTTTTCCTGGAGTTCCGCTTTTGGGACTTGTGCGGTGGTACGGTCTTATGTACATAATCGCATTTGGAACGGCTTTTTATATTCTGCGGAAAATTCAGCGTGAAGGCGCATTGGACACGCCGGATTCAAAAACCACAGAAGACGACATTTTTAGCTTTATTGCATTCGGAATTATTTTTCTTTTAGCGGGTGCGCGGATTCTTTCAACGCTCGTATACGACACTTCGGGGCTTTACTGGAAAAAGCCTTGGCTGATTTTCTGGCCGTTCGACACAGTTACAAAAAGATTTACAGGACTTGCCGGAATGTCCTACCACGGCGGATTTCTTGGCGGATTTATAGGAATGCTAATCTGGTGCAAAAAACACAAAAAGCCTGCGCTCAAATGGATTGACGCAATGGCAGTTGCAATTCCGCTTGGCTACACTTTCGGGCGAATCGGAAACTTTATGAACGGAGAGCTTTACGGCAGAATAACAAAAGCTCCTTGGGGAATTGTCTTTCCACGCGCAGAAACTTTTTCTTCAAGCCTTGACTGGGTAAAGAAATTCTCTTCTTCGATAGGAATGTCTCTTGATGGCGCAAGGCTTGTAAATCTTCCGCGGCATCCAAGCCAGCTTTACGAAGCTCTTTTTGAAGGACTTTTTCTTTTTGTTCTTATCTGGTGCCTGAGAAAGAAAAAACCGTTCGACGGATTCCTTACAGCCTGCTACACAATAGGCTACGGATTTGTAAGATTTTTTATAGAATATTTTCGCGAGCCTGACGCAGACATTGGCTACAGAATTTCTGCAACAAAAGACGCTGCAATCTACACAAACACTTCGCTTTTAAATCTTAGCACAGGACAAATTTTCTGTCTTATGATGATTGCAGGCGGAATTCTTATGATTTTTATTCTTGCAATTCTGAACAAAAAAAATGACAGAAATAGAAAAGCACTACAATAAGCACAAGGAAGAAAACAGGCTTTTGACGCGGCACGGAAAAGTCGAATTCGCCGTCGCAATGAAATACATCCATGATTCTCTTCCTACGCAAGACAAACATCTTTTTAAAATTGCGGACATTGGAGCCGGAACAGGAAGATATTCAGTTGCACTTGCAAAAGAAGGATTTGATGTTACAGCGGTTGAGCTTGTAAAGCATAATCTTGAAATACTTGAATCCAAACACGAGCACGTAAAATGCTGGCCGGGAAACGCGCTTGACCTTAGTTTTTTGCCAGATGAAACTTTTGATGCAACAATTCTTTTTGGGCCGCTTTATCATCTTCATAAGGAAGAAGAAAAACTCACAGCTTTAAAAGAAGCGCGCAGAATAACCAAAAAAGGCGGAAAAATTTTTGCCGCGTATCTTTTAAACGAATACAGCATTCTTTCATATTGCTTTGCGCAAAACAGAATCCTTGAGCTTATAAAAAGCGGAAATGTCTCTAAAGATTTTCATATTGTGCCAAAAGAAAATGAGCTTTACGACTATGTCCGCCTAGAAGATATTGACAGGCTTAACAAGATGGGCGGAATAAAGCGGATAAAAATATTTTCTCCAGACGGACCTGCGGACTTTATGCGCAAAGAACTGAACTCAATGACAGAAGAAACTTTTAAAAAATTCATTGAATACCAGATTTGCAATGCGGAACGCAAGGATCTTCTAGGCGCAGGCTCCCACATTGTAGATATTCTGGAAAACTAAAAACAGATTTAGCAGGAAATTATCCAGTTTGACTGGATAATGACACCCGCCATGAAGATAATAAAAAAGTATCAGTGATGGAAAAGCCTGATTCCTGTAAACGCCATAACCATGTTGTATTTATCGCAGGTTTCAATGACATTATCATCACGGATTGAGCCGCCCGGCTGAGCTATGACTTTTACTCCGCTTCTGTGCGCACGTTCGATATTATCTCCAAATGGGAAGAAAGCATCGCTGCCCACTGCGACATCTGTATTTTTTGCAATCCAAGCCTTGCGCTCTTCACGTGTAAATACAGATGGCTTTTCAACAAAGAAATTCTGCCATATTCCTTCAGCAAGAACATCGTCATAGTCATCGCTTGTATAAACATCGATTGTGTTGTCACGGTCGGCTCTTTTTATATCAGCCTTGAATTTCAAATTTAAAACCTGGGGACTCTGACGTAGCCACCATTTGTCCGCCTTGTCACCCGCAAGACGTGTACAGTGAATACGGCTCTGCTGTCCGGCTCCAATTCCAATTGCCTGTCCGTCCTTTACATAGCAGACACTGTTGGACTGAGTATATTTCAAGATAATCAGGGAAATCAAAAGGTTGTCGCGCTCTTCTTTTGTGAGAGTTTTATTTTTTGTTACAATGTTTTTTAAGCAGTTGTCATCAAGCTTTATAAAATTGTGTCCCTGCTCAAAAGTTATGCCAAACACTTGCTTTTTTTCTATTTTAGCTGGAACATAGTTTTCATCAATCTGAAGAACGCAATATCCTCCTTTTTTCTTTGCCTTAAGAATTTCAAGAGCGTCATCATCATACCCCGGAGCAATTATTCCGTCGGAAACTTCTTTCTTTATTAAAAGAGCAGTCGCCTTGTCACACTTGTCGCTAAGGGCAATAAAGTCTCCAAACGAAGACATTCTGTCTGCTCCGCGTGCTCTTGCATAAGCGCAGGACAAAGGAGTTAGCTCAACATCATCAGTATAATAAATTTGCTTAAGAGTGCTGCTCAAAGGACGACCGATTGCGGCTCCAGCAGGAGAAACATGCTTAAAAGATGTTGCCGCTGGAAATCCAGTCGCTTCTTTCAATTCCTTTACAAGTTGCCAGCCGTTAAGCGCATCGAGCAAGTTTATATATCCGGGCTTTCCATTTACAACAGTTACAGGAAGCTCTCCGTTTTCCATGTAAACTCTAGCCGGCTTTTGGTTTGGATTGCATCCATATTTCAACTCAAGTTCTTTCATATTAAACTCCAAAATTATTTTTTATGTCTTCTGTCAAGCTCGTTGTAAACATCCTGCCAAGTTACGCCTTCCTTGTACATTAGGACACTCGCAAAATAAAGCAAGTCTGCAGCTTCCCAGATTACTTCGTCTTTTCCTTCAGCTTCTGTAAGCTCCTCTGCTTCTTCCAGGATTTTTTCACGGACTCGCTTGTCATTTAAAGTCGCAGTGTAGCTTCCCGGACGCGGATTTGCAAAGCGTTCTGCAATTGTTCCGTAAAGACGCTCCATGCTGCTTTTTTCATCAGCCTCGCTAGAAAAACAGTTAAAGCTTCCTGTGTGGCAAACTCCTCCATGCGGAATAACAGTCGCAAGAATTGTGTCCCGGTCGCAGTCAGCTCTCATTTTTACAAGCTCAAGGAAATGCTCGGAAGTTTCACCTTTTGTCCAAAGAGTGTTTCTTGTGCGGCTAAAGAAAGTAAGTTTTCCAAGCTCAAAAGTTTTTTCCAAAGCTTCCTTATTTGAATAGCCCATCATAAGAACTTCGCCAGCCGGACTTTGGGCAATGATCGGAACCATTCCGTTTGTCTTTTCCCAGTCAATGCAGCTTATAAAGCTTTCTTTAAGATTTACAGCTCCAGTATACAAAGCCATTCCAAGCTGAACATCGCAATGAAGTTTTTCAAGCTGAACAATCTGCTCAAGAGAATTTACTCCGCCGGCAGCAACAACACGGCATTTTACAGAACCACGGAGCTGCTTTACCATATCCATATCCGTTCCCTGCATACAGCCTTCTTTTTCAACGCAAGTAAACAAAAGTTCGGATGCGTATTTTTCGGCTTCATGCGCACCTTCAATCAAAGAAATGTCCGCGGTTTCTGTCCAGCCTTTTACTGCAATTTTTCCGTTTATTGCATCCACGGAAATTATAATGCGCTGTTTTCCAATTGAAGAGGCAAGCTCGTCAAGGAATTCTGTGTTAAGAATTGAGCCGCCGTTTTTTCTATCAAGATTCCAAGCCGCAGAGCCAATTATAACTTTTTCAGCTCCAAGCGAAACAAGCTCTCGGGCTTTCTTTACAGTTCTGATTCCGCCGCCAACCCGGACATTTCCTCTGCGCAAAAGAGACTTTAAAAGATCCGTGTTCGCAGTGTTTCCTTTTTCATCAGTATTTCCCAAAGCCGCATCCAAATCTATAACTGCGACTTCGCCATATTTATTGAATTCTGAAATCAATGAGTCGGCATCATCACGCTGAAGAACAAGGTCTTTTCCGTTTTTCAGCTGAACAACATGACCGCCCTTTAAATCTATAGAAGAAATTACCATGCGCTGATTTTACCAAAAAAAAATGACTGTTACAATGATGAAAAAACAATGTTTCCGTTGAATAAAGTTTCCTTTATAAAGCCAAAGAGCTTTTTTCCTTCAAGCGGAGTGAATTTTCCTTTGCTTGCGAATTTCTGGCCGCGTACAGTCCACTGCCTTTCCAAGTCAACAAGAACAAGATTAGCTGCAAATCCTTCCTTTAAAAGTCCTTCGTTTTTTAAGCCAAGAATTCTTGCAGGGTTCGCGCTCATAAGCTCGGAAAGTTTTTTTAAACTCATGCCGTGTTCTTTTACGAGCATTGTATAGCAAGCCGAAAATGCGGTTTCAAGTCCGCTGAATCCAGGGCTGCCGTTTTTCTTGTCCAAGGCTGTATGAGGCGCGTGGTCAGTTGCAATGCAGTTTGCGCTTCCGTCTTTTAAAGCCTGAATCAAAGCAAGCCTGTCATTTTCTGAGCGAAGCGGCGGATTTACAATATTAAAAATGCCGGGAGCTTTTTCTCCGTTCATAAAAATATGATGCGGCGTAATTTCAAAAGTTACGTCAACTCCTTCTTGACGGGCTTTTTTTGCGGCCTCTACGCAAGCAGCAGTGCTCACATGGCAAAGATGAATATGGCAGCCGGCATCTTTTGCAAGCCTAAGATTTCTAAAAGTCGCAGTATCTTCCGCGCAGGCCAAAAGTGAATCGGCTTTTCTTAAATTATTTGCAGCTTCTTTTTTTTCAGCAGGCGAAATATTTTCTTTTGACAGAAGCTCCAATGCTGCTTTTCTAAACGGACGCGCGCTTTCTGCCAAAAAAGAATCTTCGCAATGACACGAAACAACAATTTTCTTTTTAGCGGCAATTTTCATCGCTTCAAGCATAACGGAACTGCTGCAAACTTCTTTTCCGTCTTCGCTTATGACTGGAACTTTTTTTTGATCAAGGGATTCAAGATGGCTTATAGTTTTTCCATCAAAATTTTTGGTAATTGAAACAGCCTGAATTGTCCTACACCGCCCGAATTCAAAAGCTTTTTTGTTATTAACTTCCGCCTGCTCCTGACTTGAAACAACAGGATTTGTGTTCGGCATAAGAACGCAAGTGGAAAAACCTCCGTCAGCCGCCGCAGAAGAGCCAGTTTCAATGTCTTCTTTTTGAGTAAGGCCAGGATCCCTAAAATGCGAGTGCATATCAATAAATGAAGGCAAAACGCAAAGTCCTTTTGCATCAAACTTAGAAACTGAATCGTCATTTAAAAGTTTTTTTAGAGAAGCCTTGTCTGGAAATGATTTAATTTTTCCATTAGCTAAAAGTACTGCGGCATTTTTTTTATCAGTATTGGCGTCAACAAGCCTTGCATTAAAAATCAAAACTGCATTTTGCATAGACCCATTATAAAATGAATCCATGCAAACTACAAGATTGAATGACATTAATCAGTTTATTATCCAATGCTGCGGAACTTTCTGTTGAAGTCCTCTATTTCTGCCCCGGAAATCGGCTTGGAATAATAGTAGCCCTGAATATAGTCGCAATGGAAAGTCTTAAGCTTTTCGTTCTGCCACTGATGCTCAACACCTTCAACAGTAAGCTTCATTGCAAGCGAATGGACAAGGCGAACGATGTTCTTTATAAAGTCGCCTTTTTCGTTTGAAAGATAATTGTCCACAAGCGACTTGTCGATTTTTACAACATTAATCGGCAGGAATGTAAGATAGCTAAGGGAAGAATATCCAGTTCCAAAGTCGTCCAAGGCAAGAGAAATTCCACGCTTTACAAATTCATTCAAAAGCTTTGAAACCGCTTCCTTGTTTGAAATAAACAGGCTTTCTGTAATTTCAATGCAGATAAGTTCCGGCGGAATATTATAACGCTTTAAAAGCTCTTCAAGGAAATCAACATAATGAACGTCCGAAACCTGGCTGTAGGAATAATTTATTGAAACTTTGTACAAAGGAATTCCGTGCTCGCGCCATTCCGCCATCTGCCTTACAACTTTTTCTGTAAGGATTCTGTCGATTTTTATAATCCGACCTGTTTCTTCTGCAATCGGAATAAACTGCGCCGGCGAAACTTTGGTGTTTTTTAGCCTCATAAGAGCTTCGTATCCGTGGATTTCTCCAGTTTCAACATCAATCTGCGGCTGATACGCAACCCAAATTCCGTCGTTTGCAATAGCGTCATCAAGAATTCTTGAAATACGGTTATTTTCAAATATGCGGTCTCGCATTTTTTCGTTAAAGAAAACCGACTTATTCTTTCCGGAATTCTTAGCACGGTAAAGCGCAATGTCCGCATTTTGAATCATTTTTTCCATTTCATCATCATTAGAATTCACAATTCCCAAGCTAGACTGAATATGGATATTGCTTTCAGCATAGTTAATCGGACTTTTTAAAATAGCTCTAAGTTCATGAATCTCTATTGAATCTTCATTCAGTTGCTTTTCAAGATAAAGCACAAGGAATTCATCTCCACCGAACCGCGAAACAAAAATATCTTTTCCGGCAGAATAAGATTTGAGCCTTGAAGCAATTGTCTTTAAAACAATATCGCCGCAAGCATGGGAATAAAAGTCGTTTATATTTTTAAAGTCGTCAATGTCAAAAAGAACAAGCGAAAAGTTTTTTCCGGATTTCTGAATATCATTGAACACAGC
This sequence comes from Treponema succinifaciens DSM 2489, assembly GCF_000195275.1. Lineage (NCBI taxonomy): Bacteria > Pseudomonadati > Spirochaetota > Spirochaetia > Treponematales > Treponemataceae > Treponema > Treponema succinifaciens. Next base: position 2,645,158 of record NC_015385.1, read on the forward strand.
CTGAGTCTTGAATCTGTTAGGCAAATCTGTAAGCGAATCATGCCCAAGCATATATTCCATTTTTAAGTTTGAACGACGAAGCTCGTACGAATCTTTTACTTGCGAAATTATAAGAATCAAAGAAACCGCAATAAAAATAAAAAGCGAAACCGCGACTCCGATCATTCCAAATAAAACTCCGCGCCTGTTTTTTTGCATTTGATCATGAATATTTACAAACACAGAATCAAGAGGAAAAGCTGAAAGATTTAACTTGCGCTCTTCGATTATCTTGTAGTCAAAAATAAATTTTCCATCTTTTATTCTTTGGAACGGAATGTATTTTTCACCGTCAATAATATCAAGCACGATTTTTGCGGCGAGAGCACCGGCTTTTTCATAGTCAACCATTTTTCCGCCAAGAAAGCCGAATCCCACGCCATTCGCATTGTGGCTGAATACAGGTGCAGAAGTGTTATTTACAATAAAGTTCGCCTGTTCTTCCATGGAATATTTTATGCCGTCAGCATCTTTTGAAGCTCCCAAGTAAAACACAACAGTCTTGTCATCCAGCGCGGAAAGCTGTCTGGCAATCTGGCTTTTTGTAAATGCAGAAGCATCAATTCCAGAAAACTTAATATTTGGAATTTTTTCACTGGCATTTATGAATACATTGTAATTTTCATAACTAGCATCGCTTTTGTCATAAATTGCAACATAATGTTCTGCAGAAGGAAAAAGCTTTCTTGCAACTGAAATTGTATCCGCCAAAAATCTTGTTGTGCCGATTCCCCAGAAATTCTTTTTTTCATAAAGACGTTCCGCCCTTATGTTGCTTTCTATGCAAAAAAACACAATAGGAATTCCTGCAAAAAGAGAATCACTATTGCGCTCAACAAAGTTGCATGAATTACTTCCGCTTACAAGAACAGCGTCATATTTTGTTTCCTGCTGCAAAAACTTAACACGCTCCTTTAAGAATTCTGGAAGCTTTTTATCATAAAAATCATCAGGCTCAAAATATTCAACATCGACATTTATATTGTTCTTTAAGAAAACATTTCTTATTCCTTTTTTCTGAAGCTTAACAACATAAGAGTTCGGCATTGAGCTTAAAAAAAGAACATTCGCTCTTGGATTTTTTAACTTTGTATTTACAAGAGTTGAAGACAAACGGTTTCTATATAGAAAGAAACAAAGCGAAAGAACACTGCTCAAAAGAAGAAAAGACGCAATGCCCATCAGAATAGAAAAAAATCTTTTTTTTGCCATAACACTGCCTCCATAAAAAGCCAAATTAAAATCTCTCTTTAAGATAGCTTTTTAAGCCGCTTTTACGGTTTGGACAAACCCTAAATGAAAAACGGCAGTTAATGTTAAATTTTGCAATGCAAATTTGCAAACTGGTGGTTATAGGTAACTAAATTATACCCCAAAAAAATTATTTTTACAATATCCCCCCCCCCACGAATTTTTTTTAACAAAAACAGCTGAATTTTTACATTTTAAGGCAGAAATTTATAATAAAATCTTTATTAAGTCCGCTCTTCCAGCCTGAATCAATGCTTCTTTTACAAGCTGGGCATTTTCTTTTTTGTTAAACTGAAGCAAAGCGCGCTGAAGTCTTCGTTCGTGTCCGCCGCGGGCAACATAAACTTCTTTAAATTTTCCGTCTGATTTTTTTTCATGCGGATTCAGCCCTGTATAATACATGCAAGTTGCAAGGCTTCCCGGTGTTGGATAAAAATCCTGAACTTGATCTGGAACAAAGCCTGTTTTCTTTAAATAAAGAGCCGTTTCAATCGCTTCTGGAATTCCGGCTCCCGGATGCCCCGCAATATAATATGGAACTAGATACTGTTTAAGCCCAAGCTCTTTGTTTGCCTTTGCATATTCCGCAGAAAACTTTTCATAGACAGCATGAGTGCTTTTGCGCATAAGAGCAAGAACTTTGTCGCTAACGTGTTCGGGAGCAACTTTAAGCTGTCCGGAAACATGATGCTTGCAAAGCTCATACAAAAATGTCTTGTCTTTATCAAGCATAAGATAGTCAAACCGTATTCCGCTTCTTATAAAAACTTTTTTTACATTTGGAAGCGAACGAAGCTTTTTTAAAAGCTCTATATAATCTTTGTGGTCGGCTTTTACATTCTGACATGGAGAAACTCCAAGACAGTCGCGGTTTTTGCACGCTCCGTTTTTCTTCTGAAACTCGCAGGCATCACTTCTAAAATTCGCAGTAGGTCCGCCAACATCGTGAATGTATCCTTTAAAGTCAGAATCCTGCGTCATTTTTTTTGCTTCGGACAAAAGACTTTCGTGGCTTCTAGACTGAATGCGCCGCCCCTGATGAAAAGTTATTGCGCAAAAACTGCAAGCTCCAAAACATCCGCGGCAACTCGTAAGACTAAATTTCACTTCGGAAAGAGCGGGAATTCCCTTCTTGCCATTTGAAGCAGCAACATCATACATTGGATGCCACTTGCGCTCAAAAGGCAGATCATAAATCGAATCAAATTCAGCCTGCGAAAGAGGAAACGCGGATTTTTCCTGAATTACAAACCGGCTTTCTGAAGGCTCGGCAAGAACGCTTCCGTTTATTGCGTCTGTATTTTCTTCCTGAATTTTATAGGACAAAGCGAACATTTCCTTGCTTTCCGGCGTATTTTTGCTTACCTCTTCAAATGAAGGAAGCATTATAGCGTCAGCGGGAACTTCATCTTTTTTTCCAGTGAACCAGCACGTTCCTCTTACGCCACGGATTTTCCGCGCGGAAATTCCTTTATCAAGCTGAGATGCAATTTCAAGAAGAGCTTTTTCGCCCATTCCGTAAATAAGAAGATCAGCTTTTGAATCCAGAAGAACAGAATGCTTTACCGTGTTTGACCAGTAGTCATAGTGAGCAGTGCGGCGCAGGCTTGCTTCAATTCCGCCGATAATAACATTTACGCCCTTATATGCTTCGCGGATTTTTGCCACGTATTGAATTACAGCTCTGTCCGGCCGATGACCTTTTTCGCCTCCGTGGGAATACGAATCTTCTGAGCGAGGCTTGTTGTTCGCAGTGTAATTTGAAACCATGCTGTCCATTGCGCCTGCTGTTACAAGAAACGAAAGACGAGGCTGACCAAGAGCTTTAAAATTTTCCGCAGATTTCCAGTCCGGCTGGCACAAAATTCCTACAGAATATCCGCGGGATTCCAAAAGCCGTCCCAAAAGAGCCGCTGCAAAAGAGGGATGGTCAACATAAGCGTCTCCAGAAACAAAAACAAAATCAAGCTGACCTATTCCGCGCTCTTCAAGGTCTTTCCTGCAAACTGGCAAAAACATTGTTCTACTATACTTTAGTTTTTGGTTAAAATCCATAATTTTAAAGCAAAATTGTATCGCCATTATTACCCGAATTTTCAAGCTGATTAACAGTTAATCAGTTATAGAGTTCTTCTATAGCTCAATATAAAAAAACAGTATAAATAAACCTATTGAATCAATAGGAAATAATCATTATTGTTTCCTCATCGCGCGGAAAAATTCACTCTTGATTACGATTGGAGGAAAATATGTCAAACAAAAAGCAGCTTGTGCTTGACGCATTGAACAATAAACCAACAGAACGTGTTCCTGTGGGATTTTGGTTTCATTATACAAAAAACGAAATGCTCCCGGTTTCAGAAAATCCAGAAATGAGAAAACAAAACTTGGACGGACACAAAAAATTCGTTCAGGAATTCAAGCCGGACTTTGTAAAACTTATGAGCGACGGATATTTCTTTGAGCCAAAGACAGCAAAGTTTCTTCACAATGTAAAATCCGCAAAAGAGCTTTACGAGCTAAAGCCGGTTTCCAAAAACGACAGCTGGATATCAGAGCAGGTTTCGCTTGTAAAGGAACTTACTTCTTCGTTCGTGAATGAAGTATCTTCATTTATAAAAAACAGCGAAATACCGGCAAGACACGTAAACCTGCACAAAAAAATCATAAAATAATAAACAATTTAAACAATTTTTTTCATATAAATCTCCAATTTAATAAACTGATGTTTAATGTGCAAAAAATTTCAAAATTATTTCGATTGAATTAATTGTAAAAGCCGAAGACATAATCGCCCCGAACGTAAAAGCCGCAAACCTGAACAGATTTTCTGGCGCAAAGAATTTTTGAATTCCTTTTGCAAGCTTCGTTTTTGGCACAGGCGCACAGCATCCCTTATTAAATCTAAACTGATAAGAAATTGCTTTTTCAGGACAAACCGCAACGCATTCTCCGCATTTTGCACAAGTAATTTCCGGCGAATTTTTTTTCTGCTGAATTGTTGCAACATCGATTGCTCCAAACAGACAAGCCTGCGCACATTTCATGCAGCCTTTGCATTTTTCAGTGTCAATGCGCATTTTGAATGGACTTAGTTTGTCAGTCAAAGAAGCAAATGCACCAAATGGACAAAGCATACTGCACTGTGTCCTGCGCTTAGTCAAAATCGGAAGCACAACTACAAGCCCCAAGAAAAGCCCTATAAAAATAATTCCCGCAATAAGTCCAGGAATTGTCGTCATAGGAAAAAATTCCGTCACAATTTTATACGGGCAGAACCAGTCGCAATAAAGAGCCGACATAGTTCCAAAACAGGCAAGAACCAAAAAGAACAAAAATCCAAACTGAAACTCTCGGATTTCCTTGTTATGAGCCAAAAGATTAAGCCGCCTTTTTTTTGCAATGTGCGAAAAACCTTCATCCCAGCCACCGTAAAAACAAACCCAGGCACACCAGCCGCGCCCAAGAACAAGAGTGAACACAAGCCATATACCAAGCATACTCGCAATTGAAGCAAAATGCCCTGAAACTCTTGCAGGAAAAATCACAGTTTGCGTTGCAAGATAAGACAAAAGTCCCTGCGGAATTACAATATGACAAAACGGAAGCTCGCAAGTTGCAAGAGCCTCGTTGGTAATTGCCATGCTTCCCCTTTCTGCAAAAAGATTCGCAATAAATCCAATGCAAAAAAACACAGCATAAGTTGTCAAAAAAATTCTGCGGTATATGGTTCCGCTTCCTTTCTTTTTGTTTTCTGAAAAAGTCATTCCGCCGTAAATAAACATAAGGAACAAACCATAAAAAATAGATACTGCGGAAAATCCGTTGTTGGCAATTACAAAAAACAAAATGACAATCGACATCAAGCCGCAAAGAATAACTGAAACAATCATCTTTCCCTCTATTAAAAAAACAGTTTTATCAAGCCTTCAAAAATAAGGAAATAAAATCCGATTAAAAGTTGCGCAATACGTGAAATTCTTTTCAGCACAGGAAACATTTTTTGGACAAGCGGAATTCCAAAAAGCGGAAGAAAAAACGGAAGAGTTCCAACGTAAAAGAAAACAAGATAAAAAATTCCTTTAATGCCGGGCAAAAAGACAGAACGAGCAATAGCAGTCCACAAAGGAGCGCAAATATGAAGTCCCACCGCAAGCCCCGTAAAAACCGCAGTCAAAAAATCATTTCCTAGTTTTTTTAAGCCAGCGCATTTGCAGCCATCTTTTTCCCAGGGAAATTTTGCGCCGAATGAATTTAAAAGCAAACTCGCTCCACAAAAAATATAAGCGCATACAGAAAGGCGCCTTGCAAAATACGGATCAAAAAATTCACTTGCAAGAAGACCTGCCGCGCTTAAAGCAACTCCAAGAACAAAATATATCGCAAGCCTTGAAGCCAAAAATAATCCAATCAATCCCGCATTCCGCCTGCAAGAAATTTTTTCTGTTCCGAATAAAAACGGAATCAGCACAGGACCGCAGTACATTGCGCAGTAAGTTCCTGTTGAAAGCCCCAAAAGCACAGCCTCTAAAATCATTTTCAACCTCCAGCTTTTTAGCAGAACTTTACAGGCTGACAAAAAAATAGAAAAGATGATTTTAAGCGACTTGCAAAAACAAGAATGTAAGCTGCAAAATTTTAAAGGTGAAAATAAGAGGGAATAAAAAAAGGCGACCCCAAAGCCGCCTTTTACACTTTTTAATTAATTGTTTTATTTCTCAACTTCTGTACACTTTAGATGCAAATCATCCAATTGGCTTTGGTCAACCGCGCTTGGGCATTCGTCCATCGGCGACATTGCAAGGTTGTTCTTCGGGAAGGCGATTACTTCGTGGATGCTTTCCTCGTGGCACATGAGCATTATAAGGCGGTCAAGGCCTGGGGCGATTCCTCCGTGCGGCGGCGCTCCGAACTTGAATGCCTGTACCAAGAATCCGAACGCTTTTTCTGCACGCTCGCGGCTGTAGCCTACGATTTCAAAGATGCGTTCCTGCAGCGCCGGGTCGTTGATACGCATTGAGCCTGAGGCAAGCTCGTAGCCGTTCAGGACAAGGTCGTAAAGGTCGCCTTTTACAGAACCCGGGTCGCTTTCCAAAGTGTCCCAGTATTTTTTCTGCGGAAGCGTGAACATGTGGTGCTCTGTTTCCCAGTGGTTTTCTTCCTCGTTCCATGCAAAGTACGGGAAGTCGATAATCCATGCGAAGTGGAATTCGTCTTTCGGGTTGTAAAGGTTCAGGTCTTTTCCAAGCTGCTTGCGGACCGCTCCGAGCGCAACGCACGCTGTCTGCCATTTTTCGTCGCTTACAAACAAAAGAAGGTCGTTCTTTTCCGCTCCAAGCCTTGAGCAGATTTCCGCTTCTTTTCCGGCGAAGAACTTTGAGATTCCGCCTTCAAATTTTCCTTCCGCGTCAACCTTCATCCAGGCAAGGCCTTTAGCGTGGTTGATTTTTGCAACTGCTTCAAGCGCTTCAATGTGCTTTCTTGAATATTTGTCCGCGGCGTTCTTTACAACAAGGGCTTTAAGTCCGCTTCTCTTGTGTCGCTCGATGTTCTTGTCTGCGTTTGCGGCTCCAGCCTTGAATGCGTTAAAGTCGCTCAAATCCGCCATAAAAGCCGCGTCCTGCATCTTCATGTCAAAGCGCAAGTCCGGCTTGTCGCTTCCGTAAAGGTCAAAAGCATCGTCCCAGCTGATTCTGTCAAAATGAACCGGAAGCTCGTAGTTCAGGGTTTTCTTGAAAATGTGGCGCATAAGCTCTTCTGTTGTGTCCAGAACTTCCTCGCGGTTTGTAAAGCTCATTTCCATATCAATCTGGGTAAATTCCGGCTGGCGGTCTCCGCGGGCATCCTCATCGCGGTAACAGCGCGCAATCTGGAAATACTTGTCAAATCCCGAAACCATCAGAAGCTGCTTGTAAAGCTGCGGCGACTGCGGCAAAGAATAGAATTTTCCCGGATGAACACGGCTCGGAACAAGGTAGTCGCGCGCGCCTTCCGGTGTTGATTTAATAAAAGTAGGAGTTTCAATTTCCAAAAAACCCTTGGAAGTCAAAAATTCGCGTGTGGCAAAAGTTACAGCCGAACGCAAGATGATGTTGTGCTGCATAGGTTCGCGGCGCAAATCAAGATAGCGGTATTTTAGGCGCAAATCCTCGTTCGCAACAACAAGAGTTCCATCCTTCTGGCGGACTTCTTCAATGCTAAAAGGCAATTCCTGCGACGTTGTAAAGATTTCTATGTCGCAAGCTTCAACTTCAATCTCGCCGGTCGCCATGTCCTTGTTCACGTCTTTTTCAGCACGTGCGGCAACAACGCCTTCAACAGCGATACAATATTCCGACTTTAAGGAAGCGGCGATTTTTTTAACTTCGTCCGAAGCGTTGTCGCCAACCATTACCTGAGTAATTCCATAGCGGTCGCGCAAACGGATAAAAATAAGTCCGCCAAGGTCGCGCGTTCGGCTGACCCAACCGTTCAATACAACTTTCTTGCCAACGTCAGCCTTAGTAAGCTCGCCGCAAGTTACAGTTCGTTTAGAATTTTCCATAAGATATTCCTTTTTGCCGCGGCATGAATCCGCGTTGATTTGTTTTTGCGAAAATTTTTCAAAAAAATATTTTAATGTTTCACACTTTTTTTTACAACAACCTTACAGCTGCACTGAACGGATTCAGACCTTGAACGCACCTTTCTCTGCAAGGCTTAGGAACGCTTTTACAACTTCAGGGTCAAATTGCTTGCCGCTGTTCATTTTAAAGTCCTCTATGATTTTTTCCAGCGAAAAAGCCTTTCTATAGCAACGGTCTTGACTCATGCAGTCAAAAACGTCAGCAACAGAAATAATGCGCACAATTTCCGGGATTTCTTCTCCTTTAAGACCTTTCGGGTAGCCTGTGCCGTCAATCCGCTCATGGTGATAAAGAGCGGCAAGGCAAGCATCAGGAATCAATGTAAGTTCCTTTAGAAGATTATAGCCAGTTGTTGTGTGGCTCTGCATAATCTTGTATTCGTCATCAGTAAGTTTTTCTGGCTTTCTTATAATTTCGTCAGGAATACCAATTTTTCCGCAATCATGGAAAAGCCCGCAGTAATAGGCGTTAAGGCATTCATCTCTAGACTTGCCCATTTCCTTTGCAAGCATATATGAGTATTTTGCAACGCGCTCTGAATGTCCGCCTGTGTAAATATCCTTGGCATCGATAAATTTTGTAAATGCCTTTATTACCTGCTCAAGCATAAATCTGTCATGCTCACGGTCTCTTTCTTTTGCAAGCCTTATAGCATGAAGTCTGATTCCAGAAATTACGAGACAAAACCACATTATGTAGAAAAGCAAAAAAATATAGAAAAATGGACGATAAAATAATCCGTTTTCAAATTCGTAGTTTACTTTCCAAGATTTGAATTTCATAAGCTCATTTCCATCTTCAGTATAGAAAACAAAGCCCATGGAAATGCTGTTCACGTCCAGAAGTCTACCCGGAATATATTTTTCTATGCTGGGATAAAAAACAATCCTGCTGCCAGGATTAAGCGGAATAAGAATGTTGTTCAGATTTTTTATTGTCTTAACTGAAAAGTCAGACTCCTTTGCTTTTTTTAAGTCTATTAAAGGCTGAGACGGTTTTTTTTCCGCCCGGCTTTTATAAATTTCAACAAATCCGTTCCAAGCATTATTCAAATAGCAATGCTGCGTAATGTTTATTTCCACATTCCAACTTTTTATCGCGTGCTTGTTAAGATTTTTAACAACTCCGGTGTAGATTCTGCCTGTAAGGTTTCCTTTTTCTGGATTATCAGAAGCAATATGAGGAACATAAATTGTCCAGACATCTCCCTTTAGCTGTCGTTTTCCTATTGAAAACTGAACATCTGGAGAAATATCATTTTCGGTAATATGTTCTTTTGTTGTGGCAAAAACAAAAAATCCAACTGTTGCAGCCAAAAACGAAACTGCGAGAAGAACTATGTAAATCTTTTTTAAGAACTTTTTCATAGCAGCATCTTTTTCACGATAAACTGCTGCGCATTTTACACGACAGTTTTTTAAGTTCTTTTACTCCATACAGCCCGAAATCAAATACACAAGCGGAGAATTCCAGTAAATTGTAACTTCATTACAAGAATAGCTCTGCACACTGTCTATGTAACAGGCAGAATAAGGAGCGTCAGAAAGATTTGCACGCGCAAAAGGGTCTTCAAGCTTTGAGTCAGGTCCGCCTACAAGCATTCCCGGCATAGGTTTTTTTGCAACTTGCGAAGGCCGGTGATGTGGAAGAATCGGCGAAAGTGTTCCAAAACCAGTCACAAAGCAATACGAAGTTGTATTTTTTCCAAGCAGATAGTCAATCTGGCATTTTGCGGCTTCCTTGTATTTTTTGTTTGGTAAAATTCTGTCCGCCAGCAAGAAAAGCATTCCGTTGTTTGCGGCTCCCATATTACTTCCCCAGACATATTCATACATTGAAAGTGAAACATCGTAAGAATCCGCGGCAACATTCTTGAGTTTTTCATTAGTCTTTGAAAGAAACGCCTTTTGTACTTTCTGATAAAATGAATCTTTTGGAGCATCACTTGAAAGATATTCAAAAAGTCCGTAAAGCCCAACCTGCTGCCAGCCAAGATCCTGTCCGATTTCAAACGGATCATAAACTTTTAAAAGCTCAAGATATTTTTCGTCCCCAAAAGTTTTATAAAGCTCTGCAAGCGCCCAAAATCTTTCATCAGCATCCTGCGAATCATTGTAAGCTCCGGTTGTAAACAAAATCGGATTTGTAAAACCTTTTCCGTCAAAAGGAGTTTTTTCAAGATAGCCCCATGCCTTTTTTGCGGCGTCGGAATATTTTGCGCTTTCCTCATATTCTTTGAAAATTCTTGAAGCCATTGCCATTGCAGCGGCAAAATCAGCAGTAGCGGCAGTTGAAACAGGACACAAAACGAGTCTGTCTTTTTCGTCCTGCGGCATAACTTCTCCAGGAAATTCTCTGCAAGAAACTTTATGGAACACAGCCCCGGTTTCTGGAATTTGCATTTTAAGCATCCAGTCAAGCTCGTATTTTATTTCATCAAGAATATTTTCAGAAGCAAACGCATTTTTGTTGTGCTCATAGGCAAGCATCAGGTCGCAGGCAGCCTTTGCGGCAGGAACAACATAGCGTCCGTAGTCGCCGGCATCGTGCCAGCCTCCAGTTACATCATAGGAAGTTTCAACATTTCCATAAACAACTGCGCGCGCTGTGTGGCATTCAGGATGTCCAAAATCCGCATCCTGAACTTTTGTTCCGCATCTTTGCAAGTAGAAAAATCTTACCGCGCTTTTTAAAATTCCGTCGTAAATATTATTTGCAATTTTAAACTCAAACGACTCGCCGTATTTTCCAGCCTTGATTTTATAAGTTCCTTCCGCGGAAAGTTTTGTAAAATCAGCAATCGCAGTCTGCTCTCCAGAAGCCTCGTTGAACCTTGCATTTTTCAGTTTGCCGGAAAAAACAACAGCTTCAGTTTTTGTATCTATAACATCAAAAGTTCCAGAAATTTTCGCACTTTTCTTTGAACGGACAACGGCAGTTTTTTTTGCGGAAGGCAAATATCCAAGCTGATTCAAGTTGACATTTGAAGTCGTTGTTGAAGTAACAATTTCAGTAATTCCAGAAGCGTCAACAAGCTCAAGGTCAAAGTTGTCAAAGAAAATCGAATGTCCTTTCATGTCTTCCGGGCAGCCTTTTCCCATTCCAACGTTCAAAACAAGCCGCGGAGAAAAATCTGTAGGCTCGAGCATTGTAAATGTAGTTTCAATATGCTTGGTTTCTTTTCCCACGGAATCACAGCCGCCAACATAAGCGTGGTAATCTCTTCCGTTCACCTGAAGCCGCCATTCAAAAGTTCTTTCTATAGAAGAATGAACGTCAAAAGAATATTTGTAAACGCCGCCCTTGTACAAAGAAAATCCGTCGAAATACGGCTGAATTGCATATTCGTAAGGTCCTGGATTTTTTATGCGGATCTCCATTTCTCCGTTTTCAGTTACAAGCTGATCCGCGCTTCCATTTGAAAGGAACATATCCCAAAATTTTTTGCCTTTGCTGAAATCTCCATTTTTTATAAGATTTGAAGTTTTTTCAGGCTCTTCTATCTCTTCATTTTTTGCAGATTTTCCAAAAGCAAACGAAACAAACAAAGCCGATGCCGCCAAAAGAGAAAAAATCAGTTTTTTCATAAAAGCTCCTATGATATAAGCTGATTCGACACTCAAAATAGATTATAAACCGCTTTTTGCAAATTAGAAAGGTCTGAAATATAAATTTAACAAAATTTATATAAATGCTTGATAAAACCTTGACATTATGTGTAAAAAAAATCCCCGTGCAAAACAAAATTTAAGTTCTGCATGGGGAATATTCAGTTAAGCTTTAAAAACTAAGCTCTTCCGTAGAGATGTGTAAAGTGCGCAAGGAAATTTCTGGAATCTTCTGAAAACTGCTCTTTTGTTGCGCGCCATTTCCAGTTGTTTCCAACTGTTGACGGAATATTCATACGGGCTTCTTTACCAAGTCCAATCAAATCCTGCATAGTAAGAATGCAAGTATTTGCAACACTCGAAATTGCGGCAATCATCATTTCCTTTACAACATCGCGGTTTTCTTTTACACGAAGATATTCCTTTGCATTTTCCACGTCTTTTTTCGCGGCAGTTTCTGTCCAGCCAAGAATTGTGTCGTTGTCGTGAGTTCCTGTGTAAACAACGCAATTCTGTGTGTAGCGGTAAGGAATGTAGTCGCTTGTCTCGCGGGAATCAAATGCAAACTGAAGCACTTTCATTCCAGGGAATCCTGAATCCTTTAAAAGCTGCTTTACGCTGTCTGTAAGGAATCCAAGGTCTTCCGCAATAACAGGCATTTCGCCAAACTGCTTTTTAAGCGAATTAAACAAATCCATTCCCGGTCCCTGCCGCCAAACACCAACTTTCGCATTTGTAGAGCCATAAGGAATGCAATAGAAAGAATCAAATCCGCGGAAATGGTCAATTCTGATAACATCGTAAATCGCCATGCTTTTTTCAAGGCGTTTTTTCCACCAGGCGTAATCCGTCTGCTTCATATATTCCCAGTTGTATACAGGATTTCCCCAGAGCTGACCGTCCGCAGAAAATCCATCTGGAGGACAGCCGGCAACTTCAATTGGCTTGTAATTTTCGTCAAGCATAAACTGGCTTGGATTTGACCAAACATCGGAACTGTCCGCCGCAACATAAATCGGAATGTCGCCTATAATCTGAATTCCTTTTTCATTCGCATATTTTTTAAGGGCATACCACTGCTTAAAGAAAAAATACTGGAGCATTTTGTAGTACTGCATACACTCCGCGGATTTCTTTTTCCAAGCATCAAGGGCATCTGGCTTTCTGCAGCGGATGTCTTCTTCCCAAAAGTCAAATGCAATTCCTCCGTGAGCATCTTTTATAGCCATAAAAAGAGAATAGTCTTCAAGCCAAAACGCATTTTCAGCGCAGAAAGAATCAAAATCAGATGGAATATTTTTATTGAAATTCTTCTGGATTATTGAAAAAACTTTATGCCGCTCAATGTACAATGTTCCGTAATCTACATAGCGCTCATTGCCGCCCCAGTTCACATTTTCGTAGTCGGATTTCTGCAAAAATCCCTGTTCCATCAAAAAATCAAAATCAATAAAGTAAGGATTTCCAGCAAAAGTAGAAAAACTTTGGTAAGGTGAATCTCCATAGCTTGTAGGACAAACCGGAAGAATCTGCCAGTACTTTTGGTCTGCGCTTTTCAGATAATCAACAAACTCATAGGCGTTTTTACCCATTGTTCCAATTCCTGTTTTTCCAGGCAAAGACGAAATGTGCATCAGCACACCGCAAGCACGTTTGTTCAACATATATTTCCTCGTAATTTATTGAATTATTTATTTACAATTGATTTCACAGTTTCGCCTTCGACAAATTCAAAAGGAATAATCTTATGAACTGCCGGAGTTTTCTTTTCAACGCAGTCTATAAAAGTTTTTAGACCTTGTATAGCCAGATCTTCGTTAGACTGCTTTATAGTTGTAATTCTAGGACAATAAAAATCCGCAATGGAAAGTCCGTCAAATCCGATTATAGAAATATCTTCTGGAATTGAATAGCCAAGCTGCTTAAATTTTCGGCATGCGCCAATCGCCATAACATCGGACATACAGAAAATCGCGGTCAAGTCAGGGAACTTTTTTATAAGCTCTTCCGCCGCAGAAGCTCCGCCTTCAAAACTGTAGCGAGTTGTAACATAAGATTTTTCAAAGTCAAAGTCAAGTCCGGCAAGCTCAAGTCCTTCAATAAATCCATCGTAGCGGTTTTTAGAAGTTTCAGAGCTTTCAAAGTCGCCGCCAATTACTCCGATTTTTGTGTGTCCGTGCTTTACAAAATAGCGGGCAACATAAAGCGAAGCCTGAAACTCATCTGTGCTTACACTTGAAAGATTTTCAAAGCCTTCTTTTTTTGGCTTGGTAGTAATAAGAATGCAAGGTACTTTTATTTTTTTAAAGTCCTCGCTGAACCGTTCAGGGTTTCCGCCTAAAAAGACAAAACCAAGCGGTTTTTTTTCATAGTAAATATTCAAGGCGCACTGGGCTTCGTTGCTATATTCGCCGACAATTTCGTTGTCATATTCGTCAAGAATTACAACACTTGCATTATATGGAAGTTTTTCAATACGCTTTTGCATAAGCTCAAGAATATTGTAAAAAAGCATATTGTTTGTTCCCTTTACAATAATCACAATTGTCTTGCTTCCACGGGATTTAAGTTCCTTTGCGTTTTTATTAAGGACAAAATCATGCTTGGCTACAACTTCCAGAACTTTCTTGCGCATTTCATCGCTTACGTAAGCCTGATTATTTAAAACACGCGAAACAGTTCCAACGGCGCAGCCACACTCTCTAGCAATATCCTTGATTGTCATACAAAACCATCCTGCATTTTTAAATAAAATCTTTTTATTAAAACAAACAATACGGCAAAAGAGCGGAAAATCCGCCCTCAAGCCTGAATGTACCTAGCCTTTTACCGCCCCGGAAATTACGCCTTTTATAATGTATTTTTGCGAAGCAATGTAGAAAATTACAATCGGAATAATCGCAAGAACAAGCATCGCCATGAATCCGCCGTAATCAGTTGCGCCGTAAGCTCCCTGCATTGCAATCTGAATCGCAACAGGAACAGTTTTGTGGTCTGTTCCTAAAATAAGATAAGGAAGCAAATAGTCGTTCCAAACCCACATAGAGTTCAAGATTGAAACCGTAATAATAGTAGGCTTTAGAATCGGGAAAACAACAAGGAAGAAAGTCTGAAGCGGATTGCAGCCGTCAATTTCAGCAGCTTCCTCAATTTCAAGCGGAACAGCCTTTACAAATCCTGTAAACATAAATACAGAAAGTCCGGCTCCGAATCCAAGGTAAACAAAGACAATTCCAAAAACGTTGTCAAAACTGATTCTGTTTACAATGAAAGTCATTGTGTACATAACCATCTGGAACGGAACAATCATACTGAATGCAAACAGAAAATAAATTGCCTTTGTGAATTTATTTTTTACACGGACAATGAACCAGGAAGCCATCGATGTGCATACTATAATAACAAGAACCGAAGCAATTGAAACCCACACAGAACGGATAAACGAAATAAAGAATACCGAAGACGAAAGTCCGTTCAGGTAGTTTTCAAAACCAACGAAAGTCTCTGAGTTCGGCATTGCAAACGGCGAACTTGAAATATAAAAGCGCGACTTAAAAGAATTGAGCAAAACAAGCAAAATAGGAATTAAAAATATAGCCGCAAGCAAGCAAAGAAAAGCAAAAGCTATTGTGTTGCTGCAGGTCTTCTGCTTTGAAAGTGTCATTGTTCAACCTCCTTCTGGTTTGTAAGCTTAAGCTGAATAAATGCAATAGCCGCAACGATGATAAAGAAAACAACAGCCTTGGCCTGTCCTACTCCGTGCCAGTGCATATTGCGTCCGTAGAAAGTGTTATATATATTCAAAGCAAGCATCTCGGTTGTTTTTTCTGGAGCGCCAGCTGTCAACGCCAAGTTCTGGTCAAACATCTTAAATGTGTTTGTAAGCGTAAGGAAAGTACAAATTGTAATTGAAGGCATTACCATTGGAATTTTAATCTTGAAAAGGACAGTCATTGGAGAAGCACCGTCAATCTGAGCCGCCTCAATCAAGTCATTTGGAATATTCTGAAGTCCGGCAATATAAATTACCATCATATATCCAATGAGCTGCCAGTTTGTAAGGATTACAAGTCCCCAAAAACCAAACTGAGTCTTAAAAGTTATGTCCATTCCAAAGTGCGAAAGAACACCGTTTATAAGAAGGTTCCAAATATATCCCAAAACAATTCCGCCAATTAAGTTCGGCATAAAGAAAATCGAGCGGAAAATCGCGACACCTTTAAGTTCCCTTGTAAGAAGAACCGCAAGGCTGAATGCAAAAACATTTACAGTTACAATTGAAACAACAGTGAATAATGAAGTAAATCCCAAGGCGTGAATAAATTCATTGTCTGCAGTAAAAGCCTTAATATAGTTCGCAAAGCCAACCCAAGTAGCATCTGTAACAGTAGGAAAATCCGTAAAAGAAAGTCCGATTCCCATTAAAAATGGAACCACAAAAAACATTGCAAATGCCAGCAAAGTAGGCAAAAGAAATATAGGGAAATACCCCGCCAATGGTTTTTTCATTTTTCACCTCTGAAGAATTGAAAGGCATTCCTGCGGCAAAACCAATTGCATGATAAGTTCCACCGCAGGAACAGATATATTTTTAACTAATGAAGGACTGTGAAAAACACGCGGAATCTTTTTTTTCAGACTCCGCGAAAATTCTACATATTAGATTCTTTTTCCCATGTAGAAACAACATCAGCTGCAACATCGTC
This sequence comes from Treponema succinifaciens DSM 2489, assembly GCF_000195275.1. NCBI lineage: Bacteria > Pseudomonadati > Spirochaetota > Spirochaetia > Treponematales > Treponemataceae > Treponema > Treponema succinifaciens. Next base: position 2,661,388 of record NC_015385.1, read on the forward strand.
CCAGCTCTTTGAGCCCTGTGCATATCTAAGCAAAGAAGCTCCGAAGTTATCCTTGAATGTCTGTGAAGGGAACAATGTGAAGTTCCATGCAACAGAAGTAATTCCAGGCTTGCTCATCCATTTGCTGATTTCAACTGCAAGAGGATCTGTTGGGCGTTCGCTGTCAGAGAATGTATCAAACGGAGCAATGAATCCGAGCTTGTTTGTTACATAGTTCTTTCCAAAATCGCTTGAATAGAGCCAGTAAATGAAGTCCGCTGTAGCTTTCTGCTCTTCTGCTGAAGCTTTTGCGTTGATACAATAGAAGTTTTCTGTTCCAATGCACAAGCCCTGTGACTCTTCACCTTCAACACCTGTGTAGATTGGAAGATATTTTACATTTTCTGGAAGAACCTTGTTTCCTGAAACACCGGCAACCTGTCCCCAAGCCCAGTTTCCGTTCTGAACCATTACACATTTTTCAAGAGCAAATTCAGACATAGAATCTGTAACTGTTTTTGTTCCAACAGCCTTGCGGTCAACAGTTGAATCGTTCAAGTAAAGGTCAAGAATGTTCTGGAATTCTTTTCCGTACTGGAACTTGATTTTCTTTGTTGCGTCAGAAGCAAGGTCAATGTTGTTGTTTTTGAATTCATAGTAAACTGGAAGGTTTGCAAGGTGAGTCTGCCATCTCCAGTCTTCGCCGGCCTTCAATGATGTAGAAGCGAAAACACCATCGATTCCAAGAACTTTTGCGTTCTTCTGCATATCATCAGCAACAGCCTTGAGCTTTGCAAAGTTGTTTACTTCTTCCATGCTTGAATATGGAACTGCCTTGCTTGAAAGAGCAAAATATTTATCTGTGAGAGCCTTGTTGTAAATGATTCCATAGCCTTCTACAACATAAGGAACACCGTAAACACCTTTTCCAGAAGTTATAGCCAAAGACTTGTCTGAAAGATGCTTGTAGATTTCTGTATTTGAAAGATCTGCGCAATATGATTTCCAGTTTGCGTATCCACGCGGTCCGTTAATCTGGAAAAGAGTCGGGGCTTCTTTTGTTGACATTTTTGACATAAGTGTTGATTCATAGGCATTGTTGGCCGCTGTCTCAACAATAACTTTTACGCCAGTTTCTTTCTCATACTCATCTGCAAGTTCCTGATAAACACCTGCAACTTCCGGTTTAAAGTTCAAGTAGCGAACTGTAAGCTGTTTTTTTCCGCCGCATGAAGCAAGCATAAAAGCAGAAGATGCCGCCATAGCAACAGCAGCTGCAACTTTAATAAATTTTTTCATTTTTTTCCTCCTAAAAAAAATCAAAAACAATAAAATACATAGCATGGAACGTGGAAACGTTTCCATGATTTCAGTATACACATTCTAAAAATATTGTCAATTTTTTTTTCAAAACTTTTACTTAAATGAATTTCATTTTATTTTTTATAGATTTTTATTATATTTTTATGGAAACGTTCTTAGAATTTGTCGCATTTTTCAACAAACAGTCTAAAATAGAAACTTACACTCCAAGCAAAATTTCAATATTTCATGGCAAAAACGCAAAAAACCGCTTTAGCTGTCCTGTTGAAAACATCATATTTATGCACTAAAATTGCATATATTTAAATTTGGAGTACTTATGACATCACAAATGATTGCAAAAATCATAGCCTTTGCATTGTACCTTGGTTTTATGGTTTATATCGGACTTAGGAATGCAAAGAAAAACAACAGTTCTTCTGATTTTTTTCTAGGCGGAAGAAAACTCGGACCTTGGGTTACAGCATTAAGCGCGGAAGCCTCTGACTCTTCAGCGTGGCTTTTGATGGGACTTCCTGGACTTTGCTATCTTGGAGGAATCAAGGAAACTTTCTGGACAGCAATCGGGCTTATCGCCGGAACCTACCTGAACTGGCTTTTCATCGCAAAACCACTTCGCCGCTGCACAATAGCTTTTGGAGATTCCATAACAATTCCAGAATTCTTTACAAACCGCTTTAAAGACAAGACGCATCTTCTTTCACTTATTTCTGTTATTTTTATCGTTCTTTTCTTTACTATCTATACAGCTTCGGGATTTGTAGCCTGCGCAAAGCTTTTCAATTCTGTATTCAATCTTCCTTATCATGCAGGACTTGTAATCGGGCTTGTTGTAATTCTTTCATATACAATTATGGGCGGATATTTTGCAGTCTGCACAACTGATTTTATACAAGGACTTTTGATTTTTGTGGCGTTTGTTGTTTCTTCGTTGGTTGCAATTTTTGCGCTCGGCGGACCTGCGGAAGCATTTGCAAAGGCGGCGGAATTCAGCGAAAAAGCCATGAACGGAGAATTCGGCGCGGAGATGCTTGCAAAATTCACAGCAAACAAAAACTATAGCGCAAGCTCAATTGTTTCAGCCCTTGCCTGGGGACTTGGATATTTTGGAATGCCTCACATCATTGTGCGCTTTATGGGAATCCGCTCAGAAGAGGAGCTTACAAAAGCACGCAGAATCGGAACAGTCTGGATGGTTATTTCGTACATCGGAACTTTTTTAATCGGAACACTCGGAACCGCATATCTTCTGCCAAAGCTTCTTTCTGGAGCAGCAGCCGAAACAGTTTTCAGCGAAACAATGCTTAAAATGTATCCGGCATTTATAGCAGGAATTTTCCTTTGCGCGATTCTTGCGGCATCAATGAGCACGGCAGACAGCCAGCTTCTTTCAGCAGCAAGCGCAGTAAGCCGGGACTTCTTCAAAGGAATTGTAAAAAAAGATGCGGATGAAAAAGCTGTGCTAAATGTAGGACGCATAACGGTTTTTGCAATCGCAGCAGTAGCATTTTTCCTTTCGTTAAATCCAGAAAGCTCAATCTTCGGACTTGTAAGCTATGCCTGGGCTGGATTCGGCGCGACATTCGGACCGCTCGTTCTGCTTGCCTTGTTCTGGCGCGGAATGACAAACAAAGGCGCAATCGCAGGACTTGTTGCAGGCGGAATCACAGTTGTTCTTTGGCACAATATGTCCGGCGGAATTTTCAACATCTATGAAATTCTTCCAGGCTTTATAATCTGCCTTTTTGTTTCTGTAGTTGTAAGCCTTCTTGACAAAAACAAAGATGCAGAAATGCTCGCGGAATTCGACGAGTACAAATCTCTAAGTAAAAAATAAATAAAAGACACAAAAGCTGTCCAGCTAAAGTTTAAACTTTGTTGGGCAGTTTTTTTTTGTATAAATCTATTTACAAACGTTTCTTTTAGAAGTAACATAAGGACATTGAAAACTTTTTCAAAGTAAACAAAAATTCATTCTTTCACTAGGAGAGTGTAATAAAAACTTCGTCTGAAATAGCGTCAAAGTTTTTATTCACAAGTTTGCGTTGCAAACTTCCTTATCAACTGCATATTCTCATTTCATTGCGAATATGCTCAAAAAGCCAAATCGGAAATTGAAATTTCCTCATTGACTTTTTATGGGAGAAATATGAAAAAACTTATTTTTATCGCAGCTCTTTTTTCTGCACTTTCAATTTATGCCAAGCCAGCAAAAAAAGTTAAAATAGGAATTGCAAAAATTGTCCAGCACGTTGCCTTGGACGACATTGAGCGCGGCGTAATTGACGCAATAAAGGACGCAGGAATTGACGCGGATTACGACTTGCAAAATGCAAATGGAGACGTTGGAACTGCGGCTCAAATTGCAAATCAGTTTAAAGCGGAAAAAGTGGATGTCGCAGTTGGAATAGCAACCCCAGTCGCAGTCGCACTTGCAACAGCAATAAAAACTACACCGGTTGTTTTCGGAACAGTTACAGATCCTGTTGGAGCCGGGCTTGTTTCAACTGTAGAACACGGACAGCGCAATGTAACTGGAATGAGCGATGCAATTCCGACCGAGCAGCACATAAAGCTTTTTAAGGAAGCCGCCGGAATAAAAACGCTCGGATATATTTACACAAGCAACGAAGACAATTCAGCAAGCGCGCTTTCACTTGTGGAAAAAGGCTGCAAGGAAGCAGGAATAAATCTTGTAACTCAAAGCATCACAAAATCCGATGAAGTAAAACAAGCCGCAGAAGCAATCGTGAATAGAGTAGACGGAATTTACCTTTCCACAGACAACACAGTTTTCAGCGCAATTGCAAGCCTTGTAAATGTTTTTGGAAAAGCCAAAAAGCCGATTTTTTCAGGAGATGTTACAGCGGCAAAAGAAGGCGGAATTTTTATGGCAAGCGGATTCAACTATTACAAAGCAGGACGTGCAACAGGAGAAATGGTTGTGAAAATTCTTAAAGGAGCAAAACCGGCAAGTCTTCCTGTAAAATTTATGACAGATCCCTCTGATTCAGATTTCCTGATTGACTTGGACTCAGCCAAAAACTGCGAAATTTCAATAGACCAAAAATATATTGATTCAGCAAACTTCATATATCAAAACGGAAAACTTTCAGAAAAATAAAGAGGCTTATGATTTCATCAATAATAATTGAAGGACTGATTTACGGAATAATGGTTCTGGGTGTTTTTTCAACATTCAGAATCTTGAATTTCTGCGACATGACAGTTGACGGCTCTTTTCCTTTGGGAGCTTGCGTTCTTGCAGCTTGTCTTTTAAAAGGCATGAATCCGGCGGCGGCGATTTTTATTTCATTTTGCGCAGGACTTACTGCAGGCCTTGTAACAAGCGCGGTTTACACAAAACTTAAAATTCCAGATTTGCTTGCCGGAATTCTCACAATGACAATGCTTTATTCCGTGAATCTTAGAATTATGTCAAACAAGGCAAACGTTTCTTTTCTAAAGATTCCAACACTGTTTTCAAAGATTTCTGATTCAATGTATGAATATTTTCCTTCAGTTGATCCGCAGTGGGGGATTGCTGTTTTTCTGATTATTTTTGTTTTTGTACTAAAGGCTCTGCTCGATCTTTTTTATCACACTGACCTTGGACTTACAATGGGCGCGCTCGGAGCGAATCCGCAGCTTATAGTTTCGCAGGGAATAAATCCAAGCATTTTAAGAGGAATCGGAATTTGCTTCGGAAACGGACTTGCGGCATTGGCAGGAGCTTTTGCGGCAATGTACAATGGCTTTGCTGACGTTGGTATGGGAACTGGAATTGTAGTTTCAGGACTCGCTTCTTTAATGCTCGGAGAATTTGCAATCCGCTCAAATAAAATTTCAGTGCAGACATTCCGCGTAATCGCAGGCTCTTTTATTTACAGAGCGCTCATGATGCTTGCCCGTAGCTATGGATACAAAATCCACATAACGCCGAATGACTTAAAGCTTGCGACAGGAATTCTAATTATAATCTGCCTGATTGTTTCCCGCACAAATCTAAAGGAAAAATTCAAATCGTCCAAAAACGGAGCTTCAAAATGATTGAGCTAAAAAACATTGGAATTACATTTAACAAAAATACTCCAGACGAAAACACCGCGCTTAAAAACATAAATCTTTCAATTAATAAAGGCGACTTTATAACTGTAATCGGAAGCAACGGAGCCGGAAAATCAACTTTATACAATGTCATTTCCGGAACATATTCTCCAACAGAAGGCTCGATTTTTCTTGAAACAGAAAGCGGAATAAAGGACATAACAAAAGACAAAGAATACAAACGCGCAAAATATATCGGACGAATTTTCCAAAATCCGCTTTTGGGAACAGCTGGAAAAATGTCGCTTGAAGACAACATGGTCATTGCATCAAAAAAAGGATTTAAAGGACTTAAAATCAGCCTGAACAATAAGACGCGCAGTTTTTTCAAGGAAGAACTTTCCAAACTGAACATGGGGCTTGAAAACCGGCTTGGCGACAATGTTGAGCTTTTTTCAGGCGGACAACGGCAAGCATTAACGCTTCTTATGGCTGTAATGTCAAAGCCATCTCTTCTTTTGCTTGACGAGCACACGGCGGCACTCGACCCTTCAAACGCCGCGATTGTCATGGAACTTACACGGAAATTTGCAAAGGAATACAATCTTACAGTTATGATGGTAACTCACAATATGCAGCATGCGCTTGACTATGGCACACGGCTTTTGATGATGGATTCAGGTGAAATTATAATGGACATAGGAAAAGAAGAAAAGCAAAAGCTTACAATGGATTCAATAATAGAAAAGTTCCGCGCCATAAAAAAACATTCGCTTCAAAACGACCAGATGCTGCTTCAGTAAATCCACGAAATCGCTTAATTGTAATTTTCCCTTAGCCTTGCTATAATCCGTTGCTATGAGAATTTGGCTTAAATATTTAATTGGCATTGCAATCGGTTTAATTTCCGCCCTTGTGTTTTCACCTTCAACAGCACAAGGACAGGCGGTTCTTGATTTTATTGTGGAAATTGCAGTACGCTTCGGAAGATATGCGCTGCTTCCAGTTTTGTTTTTTTCTGTTTCAATTTCATTTTTTAAGCTTCGGGATGAAAAACTTTTAACAAAAGCCTCACTTTGGACATTCAGTGTAATATTTTCTTCATCATTTGCGCTCATGCTTTTAGGACTTGTTTCCGCGCTTGCAATAAAACTTCCGCGCATTCCAATCACAACTGAAAAAGCTTCCGAAGTTTCTTCATTTGCATGGCAAACTTTGATAACAAAACTTTTTCCTTTTTCCGGATTTGAATCTTTGATGGACGGCGCATATCTTTTGCCTTGCTTTATTTTTGCAGGACTTGCAGGAGCTGGAGCCGCCAGTGATAAAAACGCCTCAAAAGCAGCGGTCGGACTTTTTGATTCGCTCAGCAAAGTATTTTACATTGTCTTGAGCTTTTTCACTGAAATTTTCGCAGTCGGAATGATTGCCGTAATGTGCCGCTGGACACTGGATTTTATTTCAGCCGTAAGCAGCGGAGTTTACAACGGACTTATAATAATGCTCACTGCGGACTTGTTCATCGTAGCCTTTATTATTTATCCGCTAATATTAAGATTTCTCTGCCACGAAATGCATCCGTACAGAGTTTTGTACGCTTCCATTTGTCCTTTTTTGGTCGCATTTTTCAGCGGAGACACAAACCTTGCGCTTGTATTGAATCTTCGGCACGGAAAAGAAAGCCTTGGAATAAAAAGAAGAATCAACGCATTTTCGTTTCCGCTTTTTTCTATTTTTGGACGCGGAGGAGCTGCCTTAATTCAGGCGGCCGGTTTTGTTCTGATTTTGCGCTCTTACTCTAGCCTTGGAATTCCAGTGCTGGACGTTTTGTGGATTGCAGGCGTTTCTTTCTTGCTTTCATTTGCCTTGGCAGAAATTCCTTTAGGCGGACCGTTTGCGGCAATAACTTCAATGTGCCTTTTATACGGACGCGGATTTGAATCTGGCTATCTTCTTTTGAAAAATGCAGTTCCAGTTATCTGCGCCTATGCAGCCGGAATCGACGCTCTTACCGCAATGTTCGGAAGCTATATAATTGCTGTAAAAACAAAAATGATTCATCACCAGGAGCTTAGAAAATTCATTTAAAATGAACATCTGTCTTTTTTCCCCGGAAGAAATTTTAAATCCGCTTGACATTCAAGATGAGCGCGCACAGCACATTCTGAAAATCCTGCACAAAAAAGAAGGCGAAAGTTTTTCAGCAGGAATCATTGGAAATCAGGCTGGGACTGCCGTCATAAAAAAAATTTCCGTTGAAGAAAAAAAATCTTCTGACGGAAAAAAAATATTTAAAGGCGGAAAAATCTATTTTGACTTTACACCTGAATCCGACGGAAAAAAACTTTATCCACTTAAAATGATTATTGGTTTTCCACGGCCGATTCAGCTCAAGCGGCTTTTGCGCGACATGGCATCTTTGGGCGTGCAGGAAGTTCACCTTACAGGAACTGAGCTTGGTGAAAAATCATATTTAAAATCAGACCTTGCAACAAAAGGAGAAGCAGAAAAATTTCTTTTGGACGGAAGTGTTCAGGCAGGCTCTACTCAGATTCCAAAACTTTTTATTCACCAAACGTTAAAAAACTGCCTTGAACAAATTGACCTCGAAGGAAAACTTCTTGCGCTTGACAACATTGAACCTTCTCAGAGCCTTTCATGCGCGTTAAAAGAAAAACCACAAAAAGCAATAGCCGCAATTGGAAGCGAACGTGGCTGGACAAATTACGAACGTCAGCTTTTTAGGCAAAACGGCTTTGAGCTTTTAAGCATGGGAAAAAGAATTCTACGGACTGAAACAGCGTCAACAGTCGCTGTCTCACTTATTTTGAATTCAATGGAAGTTTTGGACTAAAATGATAAAGCGTACAGGGCACGCAGACTTGACGCTTCATGTTGGAACAGTTCCAAAATGGCTTGCAGACAGAATGCGAGACCTTGGAACTTTAATTGTAGAATCACTTTTAATTCAATATGGAAAAAAAGAAGTTTTGCGCAGACTAAGCGACCCTTTGTGGTTTCAGTCGTTCGGAGCAGTTCTGGGAATGGACTGGCATTCTTCTGGAATAACCACAAGCGTAATGTACGCCTTAAAGCGTGGAATAAATCCGCGTGCAAGAGACTTCGGACTTTGCGTTTGCGGCGGAAGAGGAAAATATTCACGCAGAACACCACAGGAACTTTTATATTTAAGCGAAGCGACTGGCTTAGACGGAACTTCCCTTGTAAACGCAAGCAGGCTTTCAGCAAAAGTAGACGGAGCCGCAGTTCAAGACGGATTTCAACTTTATCAGCACAATTTTATTTTAAGCGACCAAGGCGACTGGGCAATCGTTCAGCAAGGTATGAATACCCAGACCAAAACAGCGCGCCGCTACCATTGGTGCTCGCAAAATTTAAATTCATTTGTTGAAGAGCCGCATTCAGGAATTACAGGAGAAAACAAAGGACTGATTTTAAATCTCACGGATTCTTCCGCATCAAGCACAAGAAATTCAATTCTGGAACTTTCAAAGGAAAAACCTGAAAAAATAATCGCCGAAATAAAATCAGTGCAGAAATTCGGACTGCCGCAAAAAATTCAGCATGAACTTTTTGAAGACGAAACTGAAATCCAAATTCAAAATGAAAGAAACATAACACTTCCCTCTCATCACAATGTTACAGAAAAAGATGTGGACTTAAAACGGCTTGGTGCAGTTCTTGCAACCGCCTATGAAAGTCCTGCCGAAAATTTTGAAAACCTTCTTTTAACACCTGGACTTGGTCCTAGAACATTGCAGTCTTTAACTTTAATCAGCGAAGTTATAAACGGAACTCCAAGCAGATTCAAAGACCCGGCAAGATTCAGTTTTGCCCACGGCGGAAAAGACGGACATCCATTTCCTGTTCCGCTTAGAATTTACGATGAAAGCATAAGGGTTCTAGGAGACGCAATAGAAAAATCAAAACTCGGCTACAATGACAAAAGCCAATGCATAAACAGGCTTCATGCAGCCGCCCTTCAGATAGAAAAAAACTGCAATCCAAAAGCTGACTTTGACAAAGCAATCACCTATGAAAAGCATAATTCAGTTCGCTGGGGCGGAAAAACAGTCTAGCGTTTGCTAAGCATCTTATTTACAAGAACAGTTCCAACAAATTGAATCAGCTCAACAAGCACAAGAATAACAACAACCGCGGCAACCATTACATCAGTACGGAATCTTTGATAACCGTATCGAATCGCCAAGTCTCCAAGTCCGCCGCCGCCAATTGTTCCAGCCATTGCAGAATATCCAATCAAGTTTATAATTGTAAGCGTTATTCCTGAAATCACAGACGGAAAAGCTTCTGGAATAACAACTTTGTAAATAATCTGCCAGTTTGTTGAGCCCATAGCTCTTGCAGCCTGAATCATTCCAGAATCAACTTCACTTAAAGCAGTTTCAATTACACGGGCAACAAAAGGAGCAGCGGCAATGCTAAGCGGAATAATCGTAGCTTCTGTTCCAATGCTTGTCCCCAACATAAGGCGTGAAAGCGGAAAAAGCACAATCATCAAAATGATAAACGGAAAAGAACGCAAGACATTTACAATCCGGCTTAAAACCTGATTCAAAATCGGACGCGGAGAAATTCCAGTCGGATTTGTAATGTAAAGCAAAACACCCACAGGAAAACCAAGCACAAGAGAAAACAATGTTGAAAAGAAAACCATTTCCAAAGTCTGCAAAGATGACTGGCCAACTAAAACAAAAATCTGACTCATTTTTTTCCTCCAGAAACGTCTTCAACAATAATGCCCTGCTCCCTTAAAAATTTCAGAGCCTTTCCTATTTCAGTTTTTTTGCCGGAAAAATCAACAAACATGGCTCCAATGTCTTCATTTTTTATACGCTGAATTCCGCCTGCCCTGATATTGAATTCCACATCGAACTGCTTTGCCATGCGGCTTAGAACAGGCTCTCCGGTTTTTTCTCCAACAAAATGAAGCTCAAACTGCCCGCCTTCATCAGACCAGCGTACAATTTCATCTTTGGAATTTGAAACAATTCCTCTCATAAATTCTTTTGTAACTTCTGATTTAGGACAGCTGAAAATTTCCTTTACGCTTCCCTGCTCCACAATTTTTCCAGAATCAACAACGGCAACCTGCTCACAGGCATCGCGCACAACTTCCATCTGATGAGTAATCATTACAACTGTCAAATTCATTTTTTTCTGAATGTCGCGGATTAAATTCAAAATTGAAGTTGTTGTCTGCGGATCAAGCGCGCTCGTTGCTTCATCACAAAAAAGAATGTCAGGCTGAGTTGCAAGCGCGCGGGCAATTGCAATTCTCTGTTTTTGTCCGCCGGAAAGTGTGCTTATCGGGGAAGCGGCTCTGTCTTCAAGTCCAACAAGCTTAAGCATTTCCTGAACACGCGGCTTTATAACTTCTTTTGGAGTTCCGCAAATTTCAAGAGGATAAGCAATATTTTTTTCAGCGGTTCTTGAGCTGAACAGATTAAAGTTTTGAAAAATCATGCCAATCTTTCTGCGGCGCAAAATAAGCTCACGTTTACCAAGATTGTCAACTCTGTCATTGTCATAAAAAATTTCACCTTCGTCCGGCTTTTCAAGAAGGCTAATCAAACGCACAAGACTACTTTTTCCAGCTCCGCTTTTTCCGATTATTCCAAAAATTGTATTTTCTGGAATATCCAATGAAATTCCGTTTACAGCGGCAATCTTTCCATTTGGACCTGAATATGTTTTTTTCAAATTGTTAAGTTTAATCTGCATAATAAAATAATAGTGAAATTCAAGTTGTGCTACAAGAAGATTTTCTTTATAGCCAGCTATAGTTTTTTCTAATAAATCAGCATAACAAAAACTATCGTTAGTTTTATTTTATTCCTGATTTTCCACGCGCAATAAAGTCCATTTTTCTAGCCTGTCGGCGTAACGAATGGTCGGGAGTTTTTATGTTTTCAATCTGCGCATTATACTGAATCCGCTCCTTACGTTCGTTAGCCCAAACTGGAGTTTGAGGATGCAAATCGCCTTTTTTAACATACAACTCCCATTCTTCTGGCTCTGGAATTTCAAAGCTCATTTTTTCTCCTGTAACAGGATGAATAAATGCCAGCGTTCTTGCATGAAGCGCAAGCCTATGAAAGGGGTCAGTTCTGGCCCTATAATTTTCGTCTCCGGCAAGCGGATAATGCCTTGAAGCCAAATGCGCCCTTATCTGATTCTTCTTTCCAGTATCCAAAGAAAGCTCAAAAAGAGTATGAGTTCTGCCACGCAGCACAACACGGAAATTTGTGCGTGCCTCGCAAGTTTCAGCATTATCACCAAGTTTTTTGGGAACATATCCTTGGTGGCACGCATTTTTTGCAAGCGGCTCATCAATGAGACCAGAATCCGTCAGTTCAGGATGATTTCTTCGGGGATTTTCAGCAACAGCCCGATAAAGCCTATCTGTAACCATAGTTTTCCAGCTAGACATTATTTTTTTCTGTACCCTTTCATTCAAGGCAAACATCATAACTCCGCTTGTATCTCTGTCCAAACGATGTACAACAAAAGGCCGGCGGCTTTCAGAAAAAGTTCCTTTTTTACGCATGATTTTTTCCAGAAGCTCAATCGCAGTACGGGACTTGCTTCCCGGATAAGGAACAGAAAGAAGCCCTGAAGCTTTGTTTATAACAACAATATCCTTGTCCTCATATAGAATTTCTATGCGTTCCTTTCCATAGTCGCTTTTATGCTCTCTCTTATACCTTGTGCTGGCTTTTACAAAATGCAAAGTTTCTTTCATATCTCTACTATATAAATAATCTGAATAAAGTTCAAACGTTGCGCACAAAACTTAAAAAACATTAGACATCAAAAGCTAAGAATGATAATATTAGTACAACTAATTTTTATCGGAGCTAAAAATGGATTTGCCTTTAATCGATGTTGAAATTCCAGAGGGAACAACAGAAATAACAGGAACAACTTTTCACAACCACCGCATGGTTTCTTCTATAAAAATTCCAGAAAGCGTCCTTGTAATCGGGGAAAACGCTTTTGCTGACTGTGTGAATTTAAAGTCGGTTGAGCTTACTCAAAATTTAATGGCAATCGGAAAACGTGCATTTTACAACTGCGCATCCCTTGAGTCCGTGGATATTCCGTCAAACATAACTACAATTGAAGAAGGAACTTTTGAAGACTGCACCGGGCTTCAGTCAATTGTTCTGCATGAAAACATTACTTCCATAAATGAAAAAGCATTCGCAAACTGTACCGGAATAAAAAATCTTGTTCTTCCAGACAACTTGATTTCATGCGCAAAATCAGCATTTCCGAACAGCGAAAAATATCTTCCAATTAACAAAAACTACAAATACGAAGACGGAATGATGTTCAACACATTCAACAGCATGCTTTTATTTTACAGCGGAAGCAAAAAAAATGTAGCGACTCCTGAAGGAATAAAAGGAATCGGAAGAAGAGCATTCTTTGGAACAGACATGGAATCTGTAAGAATCAGGGAAGGCGTTATAAGCATCGGAGAAGAATCGTTTGTAAACTGCGGAAGCGACACAAAAGTTATAATTCCAGAGTCAGTAGATTTTATTGAAAATAGCGCGTTCGGAACTTCTGTAAAAATATTCTGCAAAAAAGCTTCATATTCGGAAAACTGGTGCCGCAACAATCCAAACTGCATCCAGCTTGAAGACGAAGAATTTTAATATTAACCTATGCTAACTTGTGTTTTTAATGTATATTTTAATCGGCAAAAAATTTTTCGGAGGAATATATGAAACACAAGAATCTACGGAATTCACTGGCAGCGGCAGTTTTTATAGTTGCATCAGGAATTTCAATAGCTGTAATGGCAGCCTGTTCAAAGCCAAAAGCTCTGCCGGACGGAACATTTTCTGGCAGAGCAGACGGAAGAAACGGCGCAATTGAAATCGCATTTTCTGTAAAAGACGGAAAAATCACTTCAACAGAAATCCTAAAAGAAGAAGAAACTGATTTTGCAAAGCCTGCAATAAAATCAATTCTTGAAAAATTCACTTCAACAGGAAAAGCAGCCGGAATTGATACAGTTTCAGGCGCAACAATAACTTCCAAGGCAACTTTAGCGGCTTTGGAAAACGCAATAAATTCAGCCCGCGGAAAAAAATCAGAGCAAACAGAATACAAAGACACTTCCTGCGACATTGTTATAATCGGAGCTGGCGGAGCCGGACTTTCTGCGGCAACAGAAGCTGCAAGCAAAGGCGCAAAAGTAATTGTCCTTGAAAAAATGGGAAACGCAGGCGGAAACACAATTTCTGCGACAGGCGGACTCAATGCAAGCGAAACTTCAATTCAAAAGAAACTTGGAATTCAAGACACAAACGAGCAGTTTTTTGAAGACACAATGAAAGGCGGACACTACAAAAACAATCCAGAGCTTGTGCGCAACATGACTGAAAAATCCGCTGAAACTGTAGACTGGCTCATCTCAATTGGCGCAGACTTGACTGATGTTGGAAAAATGGCAGGCTCAACAAACAAACGCACTCACCGACCGCAAGGAGGAGCTGCAGTTGGCTCAAATCTGATTCCAGCACTTGAAAAAGCCGCATTAAATTCCGGAGCAGAAATCCGCTATTCAAACAAAGTTCTTGACATAATCGAAAAAGACGGAAGAGCGGCCGGCGTAAAAGTTTGTGCAGGAAGCAGCGAATACACAATCAACGCAAAAGCCGTAATAATTGCAACCGGAGGATTCGGCGCAAATCCGCAGATGGTCGTTTCCTACAAACCTGAATTAGAAGGCTTTGGAACCACAAACCACAAAGGCGCAACTGGAGACGCATTCAGCTGGATAAAAAAATTCAATGCCGGCCTTACTCAAATGGAAGAAATACAAACTCACCCTACAGTTGTTCCAGGAAACGGCACAATGATTACAGAAGCTGTCCGCGGAAACGGAGCAATTCTTGTAAACCGCGATGGAAAAAGATTCTGCACAGAAATGGCGACACGCGATGTAATGTCAAAGGCGATTCTTGCGCAAAAAGGAAAAACAGCATTCCTTGTATTTGACCAGGATGTTCGCGAATCTTTAAAGGCAATTGAAACTTATATAAAGAACGGACTTATTACCCAAGGTGAAACCACAAAAGAGCTTGCAGAAAAACTTGGAATTCCAGCGGATGAATTTGAAAAGACAATGGCATATTATGCGCAGATTCAAAAATCAGGAAACGATCCGCTTGGCAGAAAGCCTTCCGAAATGCCGCGGCCTCTTACAAAAGCTCCGTTCTACGCTGTTGAAGTAGGTCCTGCAGTTCATCATACAATGGGCGGAATCACAATAAACACAAAGGCACAAGTTTTGGATACAGACAAAAATCCAGTTCCAGGACTTTATGCGGCTGGTGAAGTTACAGGCGGAATCCACGGCGCAAACCGTCTTGGAGGAAACGCAGTGGCAGATATTTGCATCTACGGAAAAATCGCCGCCGACACTGCGCTTGAAGAAATTAAAAAATAAAATGCAAGATTATCCGCTCTAGCAAGGTAATGACAAATAGGCAAAATCTTAACTGTCATTCCCATGCCCAGACACGGGAAATCTTCTATAAAAAGCAAAAGGGGCTGTCCAAAAAGAAACGGGCAGCCCTAATTATTTTAAATTTACAATCCTACAAAATTCATTTAACATAAAAAAGGCCGCCCTTTTTGAAGTCTGCTAATAACTTCTAGGACAGCCCCATTCTTTTTAACTTGAATATATTAAAAAACTACTTTCTATACGGTGCTGTTGGCTTTGGCATTTCAAGAAACTGACAGCCTAAAAATTATTCTGTGAATAAAAACCTTGCCTAGTTAATTCAAAAGGGCATACAGAATTAGGAGCAGTCATTTTATAGTCATAATAATCATGGTTATAATCATGGTTATAATCATAATATGGATACGATTTAATTGTAAAATCGAACTCAAATCCTGGGCATTTTGCTTTTATTTTTCCATCTTTGGTAGTGTCGCCAGTGTATGTTCCTGATAAATGTTCATAAGTTATGCCACTAACAGAATGTGTTGATTTAAATGTGTTATCATCATAGAAATAAAAATCATATCGATTAGAACTTTCATATGAAGACCAAGTTGTTACAACGCTTGGATCGTCATCGTCGTCGTCGTCATCAGACTTGCAGCCCGCAAATGCAACCGCAAGGACCATAGCTGCCAATACAGCTGAAATTTTAGCAAACTTTCTCATAAGTTCACTCCTTAAAATAAATAGATTCCGCTGAAAAAAATTCAGCAACGCCTATTGTACCCCCCCCCCGGGATTTGTCAAGTGCTTTGCGGAATTTTTATGCATTTTTTTTCAGATAAATTTTTTTGCTATTCCGTGCCCCTACCCTGTGTCATTTCATGCACAGCCCCTTTGTCATTCCCATACACAGACAATCTCCCCCATTAAAAACAAAACTCTGCATTTTACCCTATCAATTGCAACAATCCACGCAATAAAGTAAAATGAACTTCAACTTAGAACTTTGAGGAATTTATGATTTTTTCACCTGTAGAAATCGAAGAAACAGTAAATATGTTCATGCGTCAAAAACTCGATGTGCGATGCATAACAATGGGAATATCACTTTTAGACTGCGCGGATTCAGATGCAAAAAAAGCAAATCAAAAAATCTATGACAAAATAATGCGCTACGCTGGAAACCTTGTGCGTGTAGGCCAGGACATAGAAAAAGAATTCGGAGTTCCAATCATCAACAAAAGAATTTCTGTAACTCCAATCGCCTTGGTCGCAGGAGCAAGCGGAGAAAAATCCTACGTTGAATATTGCCGCACGCTCGACAAATGCGCAAAGGAACTCGGCGTAAATTTCATTGGCGGATTCAGCGCGCTTGTTCAAAAAGGAATCACACCGGCAGACAGAATTTTAATTGATTCAATTCCAGAAGCCCTTGCCACAACAAATTTTGTCTGCTCAAGCGTAAACGTGGGAACAACAAAAAACGGAATCAACATGGATGCTGTAAAGCTCATGGGAGAAACAATAAAGAAAACCGCTGAAGTTTCCCGTAACTGCGAAATCAACGGCTGCGCAAAGCTTGTAGTCTTTACAAATGCGCCGGAAGACAATCCGTTTATGGCGGGAGCTTTCCACGGACCGGGAGAAGGAGACGCGGTAATCAACGTTGGAGTTTCAGGACCTGGAGTTATTCTTGCCGCCGCCCGTGAATACAAAGGCCGCCCGATCAATGAGCTTGCAGACGGAATCAAAAAAATGGCATTCAAGATTACACGCATGGGACAAATGGTCGGAACAGAAGCCGCAAAACGTCTTGGTGTAAACTTCGGAATCCTAGACCTTTCACTTGCTCCTACACCGGAAGTCGGAGACAGTGTTGCCCGCATTCTTGAAGAAATCGGACTTGAAGGAGCAGGAGCACCGGGAACAACAGCAGCCCTTGCAATGCTTACCGACATGGTAAAAAAAGGCGGCGTAATGGCTTCAACAAACGTAGGCGGATTAAGCGGCGCATTTATTCCTGTAAGTGAAGACGAAGGCATGATTAACGCCGTAAAACAGCATTCCATTACTCTTGAAAAACTCGAAGCTATGACTTGCGTCTGTTCTGTAGGACTTGACATGATTGCAATTCCGGGCGACACGCCTGCAACAACAATCAGCGGAATCATGGCAGACGAAATGGCTATTGGAATGGTAAATAACAAGACAACAGCCGTGCGCCTTATTCCGGCTCCAGGAAAAAAAGCAGGTGAATGGGTTGAATTCGGAGGACTTTTGGGAGGCTGTCCAGTAATCGATGTAAACAAATTCGGCTGCGCAGACTTTATAAACCGCGGCGGAAGAATCCCAGCACCAATTCACAGCTTCAGAAACTAAAAACACATATCCTCTGTCATGGGGATGTCCCATAAGTATCTTTTTTGTCATTTTCGGGCTTGACCCGAAAATCTAAATGCATATATTGCAATCATTTAGAGATTGTTATGCAAACATCGCAGTATCAAGTACGACAATGACATTTAGAACTTATTAGCCCCCATCTCTTTTCAGCTTTACACAGCAATAGACTTTTAAAACTAGCTCATGGTATAATCAGCGTATGAAACACAATATGCAAATTTTACAAGAGCTAGCCGCAAAAAACGGACCTCTTTGCGTTGGGCTAGACACAGATCCGTCTTATATTCCGCAGAATTTAGTTGAAAAGTTTTCTCCAGCACAAGCTGTTCTTGAATACAATAAGCTTTTAATAAAAAAAATCACAGAGGACAAAAGTGCCTGCTGCTTTAAAGTCCAGATTGCTTACTATGAGGCAATGGGAATTGAAGGACTTAAAGTTTATGCGCAAACTTTAAAAGCTGTAAAAGATTCCGGGCTAATCTGCATTTCCGATATAAAAAGAGGAGACATTGCAGCCACAGCAAGCGCGTATGCAAAAGCTCATTTTTCAGGTGATTTTGAATCAGATATAATCACAATAAATCCTTACATGGGATTCGACACATTAAAGCCTTTTACAGAATTCTGCGCTTCCAAAGGAAAAGGAGTTTTCGTTCTGCTTAGAACAAGCAATCCGGGAATGACAGACATTGAACAGAAAGAATTGAAAACGGGTGGCCGTGTGCTCGATGAAGTCGGAAAAGAACTGGAGCGTCTCAGCAATCAGATGAAGGAAACTTTCCCGGAGCAAACCTGCAGCCCCATTGGAGCAGTTGTAGGCTGCACAGAAGAAAGCGACGCAAATTATCTTAGACAAACCTATAAAGATATTTTCTTTTTGATTCCAGGATACGGCGCACAAGGTGGAGCCGCAAGCATTTGCACAGCCCTGTTAAAAAATGCAGGTGGAACAGTAAATTCTTCCCGCGGAATTCTATGCGCTTGGAAAAAAGATTCAGACTGCATAAAAAAACAGCAAGACGGAAAACTTCTTTCATTTGATGACATAGTAGAAGCCGCCGCAAAAGCCGCCATAGCTTCAAAGAATGAATTAACTAACATCCGGTAATATTAACAAATATAAAAACTAACGGTCATTAATAAAATAAGGAACTTTTTATGGATAAGCCAGAAATTGACAAAGACGGAAATGGGATTCTTTTTTCAGGAAATGCAAAAGTTACAGAATGCAAGGAAATTCACAGCAATGTATTTCTTTTAGAAACAGAACTTGAACTAGAACGGAAAACCCAAGTTTCACCTTTGCCAGGTCAGTTTTATCTTGTAAAAAGCACAAGAAGCAATGTTCAGTTTGGACGTCCAATAAGTGTTTATCATGCCGACCGGAAATCTGATACCATTTTAAGGGTACAGTTTTTAATCCTGCAAAAAGGTGAAGGTACAGCTGAGCTTTGCCACCTTTTAAAAAATGACTTAGTAGAACTATCTGGCCCCTTAGGTAACAGTTTTAAAAAAACAGAAGGAAAACTTTGTATTTGCGGCGGCGGAATTGGAGTTGCCCCAGTTGCAAATTTTGCTTCATCACTTCCGCCAAAAAGCTATGACTTCTACGCAAGCTTTAAAAGCGGATCTTATGGTCTAGAAAAAGTAGAACCAGAAAAACTCATAATAACAACTGACGATGGCTCTGTTGGAATACATGGAATGGTAACAGCTGCGCTTACATCTGACATCATAAAAAAAGAAGGGTACAGCGCAATATACGCCTGCGGTCCCACGCCAATGCTAGCCTATATACAAAAAATCGCAAAAGAAGCAGATGTAAAATGCTTTTTAAGCATAGAAAAAAAGATGCTTTGCGGAGCCGGAGCTTGCCTTGGATGCACAGTACGCACAAAAGAAGGAAACCGCAGAGTATGCAAGGACGGTCCTGTTTTTAACGCTGAAATTCTAGAATTTGAAAAGCCGGAATTTGCAAAAAGAAATCCATTGCCACTAGGCATAGAGCCAGATTTAAGTGTTGAAATTGCAGGAATAAAATTTAAAAACCCTGTAATCGCGGCAAGCGGAACATTCGGCTTTGGGCAAAACTACCGCGGATTTTTCGATGTTTCCAGGCTAGGTGGAATAAGCTCAAAAGGCCTTACACTAGCTCCAAAGGGAGGAAATTCCGGTGAGCGCGTTATCGAAGTTTCATCTGGCGACATAAATTCAATAGGTCTTGAAAATCCTGGAGTTCCTCACTTTATTCAAAACGAGCTTCCAGAAATGCTAAAGCTAGACACTGTTTCAATTGCGAACCTTGCAGGACACGACCTAGATTCCTATATAAAAGGCGCAGAGCTTTTGGACAAAACTCCAGTTCCGGCAATCGAGCTGAACATAAGCTGTCCAAATGTAAAGGCAGGCGGAATGGCTTGGGGAATAAATCCAGAAGCCGCGTTCACCTGTGTCAGCGCAGTTAGAAAAGCGACATCAAAGCCTTTAATTGTAAAGCTGTCCCCTAACGCACCGGACTTGGTTTCTGTAGCCCTTGCCTGCATAAAAGCCGGAGCAAACGCATTAAGCCTGATTAACACGATTCAAGCAGTTGCAATCGACATTGAAAGCGGACGTCCTGTATTCGACAATATAAAAGCCGGACTTTGCGGACCTGCCGTAAAACCAATTGCGCTCCGCATGGTCTATGACGTTGTAAAAGCCGTAAATTCACTTCCGAAGGAACAGCAAATTCCTGTAATCGGTCTGGGAGGAATTTCAAAATGGCAAGACGCAGTAGAATTTATAATGGCTGGAGCTAGTGCAATTCAGGTTGGAACTGCAACATTTTCAAATCCAAAGACAATGATAGAAATCATCGAAGGCCTAAAAAAATTTATGCAATCCCACGGATACAAGAAAATTGAAGATTTCCGCGGAATAGCACAAGTATAAAATTCTATTTACGCCATTTTTCATCTTCTTCCTCTTCTTTTACAGAATCTGGAAGAACTGTTTTTCTTGCGGCAACTGTATTTTCAGAAGAATCTTTTGTTTTTTTTGGTGAACCGCCGAATTTTTCATCAAGTGAATATTTTTTTACAAATTTTGTCGTGATTTTTGAATACAAAAAAAAGCTTAATACAAGTCCGATTGTAAAGCTTCCAAACAGCGCGTTTCCGTATGCTTCAAAACTAGCCGCATGAAAAACAAATTTCAAGAAGACAAGGCAAATTCCAAAAAGCGAGCCAATTATCAGCGCAGTAAAAAGAATGTTTACAATGCTTGAAATCAATATATATAGAAGATAAAAAACTTTTTTGTTCATAATCTATTCCTTTTTATTGTTCTTGCGGTCTGATTTTACTTGAAACACAAATGTTATTACAAAAATAATTCCGCAGACAACAACCGCAGCGTCTGCAAAATTGAATGTCGGCCAACGTTCCATTCCGAAAAGTCCAAAGAAATAGCAGTCAACAAAATCAACAACTCCTTCCGGACGGAAAAATCGGTCAATTAAATTTCCAATGCCGCCGCCAAGAATTCCGCAGACAGCCCACCGCTGAAGCTTTGTAAATTCATTGTTTCTAAAATAGATCACGTAAACCGCGATAATCACAAAAAGCGGAAGCAATGCAAAAAGAATTCCCCTAAGTCCATCGGAAAGCCCAGAGCCCATGCTGAACGCAATTGCATTGTTGCGGACATGAATCAAGCGCAGATATTTTCCAAAAATTTCAATTACGGCATCATCAGCAAAAACTGTAAGACGCGGAATAAATTTCACAACAAGGCACTTTGTAATCTGATCAAGAAGAATCACCGCAAAAGAAAGTGTAAGCGGCAAAAGTTTATTTTTTGTGTTCTGGTTCATAAAATAATTATAGTACAAAAACACCAAGCTTTACAACAATTCAAAATGCACTTGAAGGTAATTCGCATTTTCTCTATTATTTTTGCATGAAATGGCTTATTGCTTCTGATATACATGGCTCATCTTTTTATTGCAAAAAACTTCTTGAAAAGTTTAATGAAGAAAAAGCGGACAGACTTTTGCTTTTAGGCGACATTCTTTATCATGGTCCAAGAAATGACTTGCCGAAAGAATACAACCCGAAAATTGTAACTGCGCTTTTAAATGAATATTCAGAAAAAATCAGTTGTGTAAGAGGAAACTGCGATTCCGAAGTAGACCAAATGGTTTTGAATTTTCCGATTATGGCGGAATATGCGATTCTCGATGTTGGAAGCAGACTTATTTTTGCAACCCACGGACACATTTTTAATGAGGTCAATCCTTTAAAAATGCCAAGCGGAAGCGTTTTGATCTGCGGACATTTCCATGTGCCGAAAATTCTTAAGCACGAAAATTATCTGTACCTAAATACAGGGTCAGTTTCTCTACCAAAGGAAAATTCCTGGCACAGTTATATACTTTTTGATGGGGACAGATTCTACTGGAAAGACCTAAAAAACGATGAAGAAAAACTTAGTATCCGCCTATCATCTGAGTATTGATAAAATCTGTCAGAACTGTACCCAAATGATTTGACATATAGCCGCTTCTGTCTGGCTGTACCCCAAGAACTGCACCCAAAACTGGCTCTGTATTTTCAACAGGACCAAAGCCTTTTGTAGTGTAATCATCTATATAAGCCAAATCAAAGCTACCGAATATTTTTACAAAACTCTTTTGGCTTACATACTGCATTGAGCCAGACAAATCTCCATCTGTAATCAAGAAAATTACATCTTTTTCTGTAGGCTTGCACAATGAAAGCAAAATCCAAAACTTTTCGTTTATAAAATCCGAATTTTTTTGAACCTGCTCATATTTATCAGGATTAAAAATCTTTTGCCATATTGCCGAAAACCGCTTTATCCATTTTAAATCTGCACCCTTTTTTGAGGCCAGATTAATTTCCTTGTAAAAATCCAAAGAATAGACAGAAAATCCATTGTATGCAAGCTTGCAGAAAAATGACTTGTAAATTTCAGAATTTGCTGTTTCTGGCGGCGCAAACAAAACAATTTTTCTTCCTGCAGGACTTTCTATTTCCGGCTCAAAATTATAAAGCTTTATAGAAGGAACTGTAAAGGGCTCTTTTAGCTCAGAAAATCCTTTTTGAAAACTTCCTGAATACAAAACCGTGTTTTGCTTTACAGGCAGGCGATTTTTTTTAGGATTCATAGGACGGAAATAAATAACTACAAAAATCATCAGTGCGACAAAAATAGCATTCAGCGAGCAAATCAAAATAAGTTTTAACTCATACGAATCCAGAATAACATCAGAAAACATCCTTAAAACGGAGCGGACATTCCAAATAGCAGACAAAAATGCAAGCACAAAAATCAGAAAATTTTCAACAGAAAGTGTAAAAACAAAAATGTTTACAATTGCAATAAAAAGCCCCGCAAAAGGCGCAATCGACAGCGAATCTTTTTTTGAATGATTTACAAAAACAAATCTGGCGTTTCCTATAAAAAGCAGGGCAAGAACAAGCAAGTCTGCCAAAGTCTGGTTTGTCATTTTAACTTTTCCTGTGTTTCCTTGATTATTTTCTGAAACTGCTCCATCGATTTTTCTATGCTGAACTGGCACGCATGGCTGATAATTTTTTCTTTCTTGAAAACACCTTTTGAATCAAGCCGCTCAAATTCAAGAATTGAAGATGCAACGCTGTCTGTTTCCTGCTTGTCAAAAAAAATACCTGTCTTTCCATCAATGACAGTTTCCAAAGCTCCGCCTTTTCCAAATGCAATTACAGGCCGACCGCAAGCCTGAACTTCCAAAGGTGTAAGTCCCAAATCTTCTTCCGCGCAAAAAATAAGAGCTCGGCAACGCTGAAGATATGAGCGCACTTCTGAATCTTCTGCTCTTCCTGCAAAAAGAATGTTTTTGTCGTTTCCTGCAAGTTTCTTTAGATTCTCCATTTCAGAGCCAGCACCAATAACAACAAGCCTGCGTCCAAGTTTTTTACACGCGCTCACAGCCAAATCAATGCGCTTGTAAGGCACAAGACGAGAAAATGCGACATAAAAATCTTCAGGCTCAACATCAGCAGAAAAAAATCGTTCAGTATTTATAGGACAGTAAACAACTTTAGCATCCAAATTCCAGAATTTTTTTATACGCCGGGCAATATAATTTGAATTCGCAACAACAGCGTCAATTCTCTGGCTTGAAATAAAATCCCACTGCCGCAAAGCTGGAATCCAGCGGTTCATAAAAAATCGTGTAAGTATTCCGCTTCTCTTTCTGTAGTCAAAAAACAAATCCCAAGCATAACGCATTGGTGAATGAATATATGCAATATGTGGAACAGAAGGCGGCGTAATTACACCTTTCGCACAACAAGATGAAGAGCAAAGCACCAAGTCATATCCTGAAAAATCAAAGGATTCAAAGGCATTCGGCATGAACTTTAAAAGCTTTGTATAAATCCGCGAAGCAAAAGGAAGTTTTTGTATATAAGAAGTGTAAATTTTATTCTTGGCAAAATGACTGCCCATCTTTTTTTTGTTGTACACAAGAGTATAAATATCAGCATCTGGATAAAGACGAAGCATATACTCAACCCAAGTTTCAGCACCGCCATAATTTACAAGCCAGTCATGTACAATTGCAACTTTCATTTTTTGTTTTCCTATGAGCGAATTTTAATGTAAATCTGAATTGTTTTCAATGAATTTCAGTCTGAAAGCAACTGAACCCAAGCCTGCATAAGAATTCCAAAAGCAACGCCAACATTTAAAGACGCTTTTAATCCTGTCATCGGAATTGAAACTCTTCCATAATCAGCTCTTTTTAACGCTTCCGGGCTTACACCAAGCTCTTCTGAACCGATTATTACAATTCCTTCTTTTGGAAAAGAAAATTCAGTTATTGGAGTTCCGCCTGTTTCCAAAACAAAAACCGGCTTGTCCTGCGGAAGTTCTTCTAAGGAACATCTTTTGTAGCCTAAGGTTTCTATGCAGCCCATTCCGCTTCTTAATGCACGGGACTGATTTGGATCTGTGCAGTTCGGGGAAATAAAAACATTTTCGCAACCCATAGCTTCCGCAGTTCTAAAAATAGAGCCTATGTTAAACGGAGAGCGAATATCTTCTGCATAAACACTTACGCCTTTGAAAAACTTTCTGTTTTGAACACAAAAACTTTCATTAGAATGCGGCGCAATAACCAAATCCCATTCAGCCGGAAAAGTTCCTATTATGGCCAGCAAAGAATTCCGGGCAAAATTGCAAACCCTTCGCTCATCAAAGTCTTCCGCTTCAATAAGTTTTTTTAGTTCTTCGGCGGCACTTTCTGGAAGTTTTGGGTCATCCATCACAATCCGCGCAACGGTTTTTGTATATTCAGCACGCGTCATTCCCGGAAAATTATATTCAGTTCCATGTTCTGCAATGCCGGCAATATCGCGTTCAAGCTCGCCAAAAGTAAGAGCCAGCTTACGTCTTTTTTGTCCCGGTTCAAGCTGAAAAAGTTTTCCAGGATTTATCATCAGTAAGCCTTCTTTATGATTTCAAACAAATCGTCAGTTGTCATGCTGCGCTGAAGACTGTTCATAAGATCAAGCTCACCTGCATCTTCCGCCGCAACAGAAAGCTGTTCTATAGAAAGCGAAAGGTCTTTTAAACGTGCCGGAATATTTATCTTAGCAATTTTCTGTCTTACATAATCCGCAAGAGAAGCAACAGCCGAAGAAACAGAATCTTCCGGGCGGGAGGCATTCAAAAGACGTGAAAGAACCGCAAGTTTTTCAGCCTTGAAAGAAGCCGCATCTTCAATAATATACGGAAGTAAAATTGCAGAAATCAGCGAGCGGGAAATTTTATATCGAGAATTTATTGCAAGCGAAAGAAGATTTGCGGCGCCAAAAGAACTTGAGGCAGCCCCCAAAGAAGCCATGCATCCGCCCTGGGCCAAAAGAACTTCCTGCGGAGTTGTAACGGAAAGATTCGGTGCGCCATCTTCGGCATAACTCAAAAGCTGAACGGATTTTTCTATAATCATATCGCTGAAAAAAGTAGATTTCTGGCTTAAATATCCTTCAACCGCAAAAGCCAAAGCTTCAATTGACATGCAGGAAATTTGCTTTTCTGTCAAAGCCATCTGAAGATTCGGATCCCAAAGAACAAGCTTGCAAAGTCCGTTTTGAGTTTTTATAAGCTTTACTTTTGTTGAACGCGCGTCAGTTACAAAAGCTCTGTCTGTAAAAATAAAACTATCTCTATTTGTTGAAGGCAGGCAAATAAGCGGAAGAGTTCTTTTAGGCGGAATCAAATTTTCGTCAATATAATCGTAAATGCTCTTGGAATTTTCGTAGTAAAGAGCGCAGACAATGCGTGCAAGCGAAAGTGTTCTTCCGCCTCCAACCGCAATAACTCCATGTACTTTTGCATCCTGAGCGAGCTTCAAGACAACTTTTGCAGTTTCTGAATCAGATCCAAGCGGAATTTCGTCAAAAACAAAATAATCAACGTTTCTTTCTGCAAGAGACGCCGTAACTTTTGAAGCTGTTCCCGATTCCTTTAGAACCGGATCCATTAAAACCAAAAAATTAGAGCCGTACTCCAACGCATACTGACCAAGACGGGTCGCAGTATAAGAACCAAGAACAATATTAGGTGAAATTTTGAATATAAAATCTGCCATATTAGAAAAAAACTCCTGCAAAAAAAAAGAGCGGAACTATTCCGCCCTAATTTATCCCCTGCAAAAAATACGGAAATTACAAACCGTAAGCACTAAGAATTTGATCCGCAGTAGCTGCAATCGTAGCTTCATTGAGGTAATTTGGATCCTGAATCTTGAGCTTAATCTGCTCCACCAGCTCTGAACGAACATCTGGAGTTTCCTCTGCCACTTTATTCATAAACATAGCTTCTGCCATGGCTTTGGCTTCATCGGAAACACTGATTTCATCAGACACATACTGAGAACCTGCAACATTATTTGAACGTTTTGTGTTCTGCAATGAGTTTAGAGCATTAACCTCTGAAATCTTGTTTATCATCATATCTTGCCTCTCTTATCTTATCGGAAGATTCTTCTGAAATCTTGATATTTTTATTTCCTGAAATAAAAACAGCAAATTCCCCAAGAATCTTCTGACGGGAACTGTAATCTTCAAAAACTTCCTGCGCCGTTCCTTCTGTTATTTCTTCATGAAGCTTTGTAAGCTCCCTGCCAACAACAACACAGCGGCTACCTTCAATATCGGCAATGTCCGCCAGAAGTTTTACAATTCTAAACGGACTTTCGTACAAAATAACGGCATCTCCAGTTTCCAAAAGCTCCTTTACACGGCTTTTTCTCCTACCCGGCTTTGGAGAAAGAAAACCTTCAAAAATCAAGGTTTTTCCGCCAGCACCTGCAACACTTGCCAATGCCGCAAAAGCACTTGCTCCTGGAATCGGAATAACGGAATGACCTGCTTTGCGCGCAAAACCAGCAAGAACTGCCCCCGGATCACTTATTCCAGGAGTTCCAGCATCGCTTGCATAGGCAACTTTCTGACCTTCGTCAAGCAGCTTTATAATTTTTTCAGAAGCAAACTGCTCATTCTGCGCCCGGCAACTGACCAAAGGCTTTCGGATTTCAAAATGATTCAACAATTGAAGCGTATGGCGCGTATCTTCCGCCGCAACAACGTCAACACTTTTCAAAATTTCAACAGCCCTAAAAGTCATATCGCCCAAATTTCCAATAGGCGTAGCTACAATATATAATTCCGACACCGTATTTATAGTATACAATTACTAATATCTTTTTGCAATGTTTAAAATCGGCTTTGGTATTTTTCTTAAAGCATCACGGCTTAACTTCGTGAAAAAAAAACCGATAATAAAACGAGGATCAGTTTTAAATTCTGCTTCCGCTAAAAACTGGCTCTCGAACTTATCAAAGCAAAATTAGAAGGTAAAAATACAATGACAAAAAAAGAAAGGATTGCCGCAACTCTTACAGGAATTGCCTTGTATTGCGTGGCGGCTTTATTTTCTATAGGTCTTTTTCTTGGCGCGCTGAACTTCGGGCTTTCTTCAGGAAAAAATATTCTTTTTAAAATGGGAGAAATGCTTGTTTCTGTTTATGGAATCTGCTCAATTTTAATCCCTGTGTTTTTCTTTGTGGCAGGTTCGTTCTGTTTAAGCGCGAAATGGTCAGTTCAAAGAGCTTTTATCCTTTTAATTAGCATTGTTCCGTTTTTTACACTTGTAATTGCCGAGCGGACTTCCCAGACAATTGCAGCGCAGGACACAAGCCCGATTGCATTTGCCAAAATTTTCACATTGGTTGCTATTGCGCTTCTTCTTGTTGCGCTTGAATATCTGCTTGCCGTAACTGCCGCAACTTACATTGAAAAGGCAATGGAACAAAAAATTTCCATAGATATAAAAAAAATCAAAATTAATCCAAAAAAAATAAAAACAATTATCAAAAGCAAGCTGAATTTTCCAAAGCCAAAAATTTCTATGCAAAAAGAAAAAACGCATGAAAAGAAAGAAGAGGAAAAAATTCCTGAAGAGGAACTTGATTTTGAAATTCCGCAGAAAAAAATCAGCGGCGTCTGGTCAATTGATTCGGAAGGAAATGTAAAAGGCAAAATTTCCGCGCCGGAAGAAAAACACGATGAAACTGTTCAGGAAGAAATTCAAATTCCTGAAAGTGAAAATTCCGCAGAAGAAAATGAAGAAGACATAATCGATTTGTTTGAAAAAAATTCAATGGATTTGACTGAAGAAATTTCAAAATCTGAGCAGGAAGAACTTGAAAAAAATTCCGGACAAATTGATTACGACATTGATTTTGAAGAGCCGGAAGATTTTTCAGAAGAGCAAGACAACGGATATTTTGACATTAAAGATGAAAACGAGCCAGAGGAATCAGAATTTTCTGAAATAGAAACTCAAGGTGATGAAACGGAACTTTCGGAAGATGACTTTGAAATAAAAGATGAAACCGAAGATGATTCAGATGAAAATGAAAGTCAAGAAACTGAAAACGATTTTGAAATAGAAGATTTCGATTCTGAAGAAAATTTTATAGAACCAGAAGAAGAACAGGAAATCTCTTTTGAAAATGAAGATTACCAAGAAAATGTTCCAGCTGAAAATTTCAAGGCTGAACACAACGAGGGAAATTCTTTAGAAGAAAAAAAATCTGCGCCTTCAAATCTTGAAAGTGTTTTTTCAAAAATGGAAGACGACGCGCGCATTCAGGTTGAAAAAGAAAATCCGGCTCAAGAAAAAAATTCCGCTCCAATCGCATTTACAACAACCGAAGACGGAAGCACAAAGCCAATTCCGCTTCCGCCTAAAAAGAAAAACAACGGTCCGTATAAAATTTCCACAGACTTGCTCACAGCTTATGACGAAAACAAATACTGGATTATCGATGAGGAAACCGAGCAAGCCGCAAAAAGCCTAAAAGACACTTTGAGTGAATTTAAAATCGATGCGGAAGTTACAGGAATAAGAAAAGGTCCGGTTGTAACAATGTTTGAGCTTCTTCCTGCTCCAGGAGTAAAATTAAGCAGAATCGTAGCGCTTTCAGACAATATCGCATTGCGTCTTGCGGCAAGTTCAGTCCGCATTGTAGCTCCAATTCCGGGGAAACGCGCAGTCGGAATTGAAGTTCCAAACAGAAACCGCGCGATTGTTTCGTTCAGGGAATGCATTGAGCAGCAAAGAAATGAATGGAAAAAAATGGCAGTTCCTGTTGTGCTCGGAAAAGACATTCAGGGCGAAACCCAAATAATGGATCTTGTGAAAACTCCGCATCTTTTGATTGCCGGTTCAACTGGAGCCGGAAAATCAGTCTGCGTAAACAGCATGATTCTAAGCATTTTGTACAAACGGAATCCACATGAAGTAAAGATGATTCTCATTGACCCCAAAATAGTCGAGTTGAAACTTTACAATGGAATTCCGCACCTTTTGACTCCAGTCATAACAGAACCAAAAAAAGCAATGCAGGCTCTTCAGTATTGCCTTTGCGAAATGGAACGCCGTTATGCGGTTTTAGACAGCATGGGATGCCGCGACATAGCAAACTACAACCGGAAAATAGTTGAGCAACACATAGCAACGGAAAAACTTCCGTACTTGATTGTAATAATCGATGAATTTGCGGACTTGATGGCAACAACTGGAAAAGCTCTTGAAGGCGTTGTAGCTCGTCTTGCAGCAATGAGCCGCGCGGTTGGAATTCACCTTGTTCTTGCAACACAGCGTCCATCTGTTGATGTAATCACAGGTCTTATAAAGGCAAATATTCCAAGCCGAATCGCATTTATGGTTGCCGCAAAAATGGACAGCCGAATAATAATCGACCAAGTTGGAGCTGAAAAACTTCTTGGAAAAGGCGATATGCTTTATGCCAGCGCAACAGATCCTTTCCCTGTGAGAATTCAAGGAGCTTTTGTAAGCGACCAGGAAGTTGAAAATGTTGTTGAAGCTGTAAAAGAATGGGGCGAGCCGGAATACATTGACGATGAAATTTTTGTTGACGATGAAGATGATGAAAATGCCGATCAGCTTTCTCTTTTTGGGGAAGGCGCAGAAGATCCTCTTTATGAAAAAGCACTGGACATTGTAATTCAGGCTGGAAAAGCAAGCGCAAGCTATATTCAGCGCAGACTGAGCATTGGTTATAACCGAGCCGCACGTCTTGTAGAAGAAATGGAAGAGCGCGGAATTGTAGGACCTGCAAATGGTTCTAAACCACGCGAAATTATTCACGTACCGTAATCATAAAAAGAGGAATAAAATGAAGAAAGTTATAACATTTATTGCATTAACAGTTCTTTCCGCCTGCGCATTTTCTCAGAATAAAATCAAATTCAACGAAACCTGGAGCTACGTTCTCACAGGATATGAAAACGAGTTTTCTGCGGATTTGCCAATAACGGATCTTTGCTATTTTAGCGCGGAAATAAATGAGTACGGCGAAATTCCTTCAATTCCAAATCGTGAAACTGTTCCACCTGAATTCAACGGGAGAGTTCATATTGTTGCAATTTGCGAAAGCCGCTCTCTAAGCCATTTTGTAATCGACCCGAAATACAAAGTTTCAAAAAAAATTATTAAAACTCTGGCAGAAGCAACAAAAGACTTCGACGGACTTCAAATTGACTTTGAGCTTGTTCCAAAACGAGATGCTGAAAATTTCAAAATTTTTCTTAAAAAACTGAAAAAAGCAATCGGCAAAGACAAAATGCTTTCTGTTTGCGTTCCTGCAAGAACAAAGACAGTTCAAGATGATGTCTACGATTACAAAGAGCTTTCATCTTGCGCAGACAGAATTTTTATAATGGCTTACGATCAGCACTGGGCAACAAGCGCACCCGGTCCGGTTTCTGGAATGGACTGGTGCAAAAAAATTGCAGACCATGCATTGAATACAATTCCAGTTGAAAAAATAATAATGGGCTTGCCTTTCTACGGAAGAAGCTGGACAGAACCAAATTTTTCCAAAGCATGGTATAACAGCGGAATCAACAGAATCCTTGGCGAAAATTCTGCATTAGAAGAAGTTCAAAGAACTGAAGGAATTCCGCATTTTGAATTCAAAACAGAAATTACAGTAAAAGGCTGGTTTGACGACAAAGAATCTTTAGCCGCAAGATGTCTTATGCTTTCTGAAAAAAACATTCCAAATGCTGGATTCTGGAGAATTGGTCAGGAAGACAAAGAGTTCTGGCAAATTCTTTCTGTTCCAGATTAATTTTTCATCAATATCCATCACTCATGCTTCTGTTTATATCACGCTGATAAAGTTCCTGATAAACAAGGCTACGTTTCTTTAAGTCATCTTTTGTTTCCTGCGGGAAAGGAATATAACGCCAGAAAATTCCACGGACTTCTTTTTCAAGCTTCTGTGTTCCCATGGATTCTTTTGTCATCCAAAGAATATAGTCTTCTATAAAGAACTGCTTTATGTCGCCCTTCATTTTGTGCTCTTCAAGATACTGATAATAATGTCCAGTAAGTCCATCGCTCATCCAGTCAAATGAAGCTTTCTCTTTTGCAACCTGCCATCTTAAATCAGCAACCGCAGTAAGACACGCAATCTTTAAATCACGCGGATACATCGGAATCGCAATACGTCCGCGGCTAGAAAGTCTGTTGTAACGGTCAAATGGCTCCCAGCAAAATCCAACATCGCCATAAGTTGGAACAAGCAAAACATAAGGAACAATTCTATGAGGAATATTTTTATGTATACGGCAAAAGCACTGCGGGTCAATCGATTCTATCCAAGAAAGCTCGCGGATTACATTTTCGCGGAATCCAGTTCCTTTTTCTGTGCAGTGGAAAAATTCCCTTGTAAAAATCGGATACTGATTTCCCTGACGGCCGCAAGTCATTTTTGCCATCTGGCGGATTGTGTTCATTTCGCCAAGAATTTCTTCTTTTCCAACGTTAACTTCTTCCACAAAGTTAGTTGACTTGTCATTGAGGCTCTGCTCAGTCTGTTTTGCTTCCTTGAAATCCTCAAGATGCTTTGAAAGCTCCTTGTCTATTTTTTGAAGCTGACGAAAATCATTTATAACATCAGAAAAAAGTTTTCTTTGCAAATCTGTGTAAGGATTTTTATGCGGCTCAAGTCCGGGCAATGAATCATGCTGAAAAATATCACGGATTTTGCCTTCAACAGAATTTTCCAAGCTAGCCCTTTCAGCTTCCTTTGCGTTTAAAAGGCTTTCTGAGGTCTGTATTTTTCCGCTGTTCTTGCTTTTTAAAGCCATGATATGCTGTTGTTCCGCAGCAGGTCCTTTTGCAACTCCTCTTGTTGGAACTTCATCAGTCGTACTAGGCTTCATGTGTCCAAGCGCAACAGAACGAATCCATTCATCCATATAAAGAATCGGCTCATAAGTATTGTTCTTGTCTATTGCACGGGCAAACATATTTTTTTGTTCTGGAGTTGCCAAGGACGGAAGCAAAATACCGAACCGCATAGCCATTCGCTTGCAGTCTTCAATGGAAGAACTTGCCATTTTTGGCGCAAGACTTCTTAAAAATTCCCAATAAGCCGTGATTATCTGCTGGCGGTAAACTGTGCGGTCTTTTTTATCCTGGCAATTAAGATATTTTACCAAAAGCGAATGAAGCCTCTGGGAACTTGCGCCTTCTCCTGTAAGGCATTTTTTATAATACGAAGGATCATCGTAGCATTTGCTTGGAGTATCTTCAAAATATTTTTCAATTGGAGCAAATGATTTTATATTTAAATCAACTTCAGGAACACAGCCGTTCATTTTGGGCTTGCCTGACGCTTTTTCAGATACAAAATTTTCAAAGTCTTTATTCTGCGGTCCGCCAAAAGAAGAAATTCCGTCTTTTTTAGGCACATTTAATTCCACTTCTGGAATTTCATCTTGAGTGTCAGCAAGCAAAGCGGCAATACTTGGATCAATATCATCATCAAAAGCCATGTTGTTCTCCAACTTTATTTAAATGCATTTTATAAAAAAAATTTCATCTTAATTATAACATGACTGTCTCAGTATTGCAAAGCAATAAATGTTATAAACAAAATCTATAGCCAAGTATAAAAATATAATAATTGACAGTTAGGGCAAGAAAAGATATTTTTAGCTTATCTTAAATATTTTTGGAGGAAGAAAATGAAAAAAATATTAACATTGGCTGCGGCAGTTTTTGCAGCCGCTCTTTTGTCTGCACAGGCAAAACTAAAAGTTGGAGCAACTCCTGTTCCCCATGCAGAAATGCTCAATCTTGTAAAAGATGATTTAAAGGCTCAGGGTGTTGACATTCAGGTTATTGAAATGACAGATTATGTTATTCTCAACGATGCCCTTGAAAGCGGCGAGCTTGATGCAAACTTTGACCAGCACATTCCTTACATGGAATCCACAAACAAGGAAAAAGGCTATCACCTTGTAAATGCAGGCGGAATCCACATCGAGCCAATCGCCCTTTATTCAAAAAAAGTTTCAAAGCTTTCTGATTTGAAGAAAAAGGCGACAATTGCAATTCCAAACGATCCTACAAACGGCGGACGCGCGCTTTTGCTTCTTCAGGCAGCAGGACTTATTGAACTTAAAAAAGATGCAGGAATAACAGCGACAACACTCGACATAGCAAAGAATCCGCTTAAGCTGAAATTCAAGGAGCTTGACGCAGCTTCAATTCCACGCACTTTGAACGATGTTGATGCGGCTGTTATCAACGGAAACTATGCAATCCCGGCAGGACTTTCAGCAACAAAAGACGGACTTTTTGTAGAAGGAAAAGATTCACCTTATGTTAACATTATCGCTGTAAAAGACGGAAACCAGAATGATCCTCGTGTAAAAGCACTTGTAAAGGCATTGCAGAGTGACAAAATCAAGAATTACATTTCTGAAAAATTCAAAGACGGTGAAGTCGTAGCCGCATTCTAAAATTAAGTTTTACAGACAAAGCGGACTGTTCAAGAAGTTTTGATAAATTCTTGGGCAGTCCATTTTTTATTTAGATTGAATATCAAGTTTTATAATTTAATGTCATTATCCAGCTTGACTGGATAATTAATGAAAATCTACAGCAGATTGCCGTGCCAAGCACAGTAATGACAGCTAATCAGTTAATTTTTCAAAAACTCAAAATACAGACATATTTAAATTGAAATCTGCTTTAATATTTTTGTAAGTTCTGTTTTTTCTATTAAATCGATTGGGCGGCCTTCAATATATTTTTTGCTTTCCTCTGAAAAAATTCCTGCGGAAACACAAAATCCGCGCTCAGCATTTACATCGCTCATGTGCTCATGGAATTCCCTGATGTAAATTTCGCCGACAGAACCTGTTGTCCTGAAAAATCTGAACAATACAACATCTTGCCAAGTTGCCGCAAAAATTTCAGTTAGAATATCAGTATAAAGCGAGTCGTTTTCTATATTTTGAATTTTTACGTTTGAATTTTTATATTTAGTCAAAATAAATTTACGGCAAAGCGTTACAAAATCGTTGCTATTTGCGGAAATATAAATCTGCAGGTTGTTGTTCTGGCTTAGCTCCTGGTAACGGTTTATAAGCGAATTTACATCCTTGTAATTCTGAACAGAATTTCGGATTGCCTTTAAAAGCGCAAGACCTTTTGCAATCTGATTCTTTTCAAAATAACAGCGGGCAAGGTTGTATTCAATTTCAACCCTTATATCAGAAGGCTCGTTTTCATGCTTAAGTCCGATTTCATAATCCTGAATTGCGGAATTCAAGTCATTTATTTTTGTATGAAAAATTCCGGCTCTAAGACAAGACCTTGCGCCGTAAACAGGATCAGCTCTAAGATGCATAAAAATTTTTATAGCACGGTCGCCGCGTCCTTCCTGAAACATCGCATCCGACATATTGAAAAGCGCTTCTTTATTTGAAGGATCCTCATCTAAAGCTTTTTTAAAGAAAGAAAGACATTCTCGGTATTTCTTGGCAAAATAAAGACTTTGTGCAAGCAAAAAATAAACGCCGGTAGATTCAGGTTTGGCAAGAATCGCTTTTTTAAACAAAGGCACGGATTTTTCATAAAGCTTTTGGTTGAACATTGCCTTGCCAAGGTAAAAATTATTTTCAAAGCTGACTGAATTTATTTTGTATGCGCTCACCAAAGCCTGAACTGCTTCTGGATTTTTTCCAAGTTGAAGCGCGCTGATTCCAAGCCGCAAAAAACATTCGCCTAAATTAACAAAACCAGACTTTGAATCAAGCTTTGAAAGGTCATTGTAAATCAAATATGCCTTGTCCCAAATCTGGCTCGAAAAATAAACATCGCCAAGCGGAATAAGACCCGCCGGATCATGCGGATTTTTCGCAAGTTTTTTGTTTGCTTCTTTTATAATCTGGGCTTTGTTTCTATTGCTAGTTTTTTTATCTTTGGTGCTGCCGCCGCCATTTTTTCCCATGAACAAAGTAAGAACGGCGACAAGAGCAATCATTATAACGCCAGCAATAAGATATGACATATTATAAAACCTTCCTTAACAAAATGAAATTATTTGAGGGAATTTCAAAAACTTTTATGAAGTCAAGAATTCCTCCATTTATTATTTATCGGAATTTCTTGCGGTTACCAAAATTTAATTTTTTCGGCATTCCTGAACAAAATCTGCAATTCTATCCAAAGCAACTTTAATTTTATCAATAGCGGTTGCATAGCAGCATCTTATGTGCCCTTCTCCTCCTGCGCCAAAAACGCTTCCCGGAACAACAGCGACATTATGCTTTTGAAAAAGCTTTGTAGCAAATTCTTCACTTGAAAGTCCTGTTGACGAAATGTCCGGGAACATATAAAAAGCTCCGGAAGGCTCAGGAACAGAAAGTCCCATATCACAAAACGCCTTGTACATCAAATTTCTTCGCTGCTGATAGCTTACACGCATTTTTTCAACTTCAGACCAGCCGTTGCGTAAACCTTCCGTAGCCGCATACTGACTGAAAATCGGGGCGCAAATTGTATTGTATCCGTGGAGCTTTACAATCTGAGCAAGAAGTTCCGCAGGAGCCGCAATATATCCGATTCGCCAGCCTGTCATTGCAAAAGATTTTGAAAATCCGTTAAGAATAATCGTGTAGTCTTTCATTTCAGGGAAAGAGCCGATTGAAACGTGTTCTGAGCCGTCATAAGCAAGCTCGCAGTAAATTTCATCGCTTATAACCCAAAGCTGATGTTTTTTTACAATTTCCGCAATTTTTTCAAGTTCATCTTTTGGAATCATAGTTCCAGTCGGATTGTTCGGGGAACAAATCATAACTGCTTTTGTTTTTGGAGTAACTGCTTTTTCAATTTGCTCTGCTGTCGGATAAAATCCATTCACGCTTGTATCAATTGGAACAACATTGACTTCACAAAGACGCGCCAAAGGAACATAATTTACGTAGCAAGGCTGGCAGACAATAATTTCATCTCCAGGATTAAGAATAGCACGCAAAGAAGCATCAACGCCTTCGCTTGCTCCAACTGTTATAAGAATTTCCTTCTGCGGATTATAATGCATATTGTATTTCTGCATATATTTTGAAATTTCTTCACGCAGCTCAAGCAAGCCCCAGTTTGAAGTGTAGCTTGTATGTCCCTTTTCAAGATGATAAAAAGCTTCCTCGCGAATACACCATGGAGTCGGAAAATCAGGCTCTCCAACAGAAAGCGAAATCACATCATCGTGTCCAATCAACATTTCAAAAAATTTTCGAATTCCGCTTGGAGGAGTCTGCACCATTGATGAACTGAATTTGTCTTCTCTTGTATTCATTTAAGCCATTGCTCCTTCCCGGCTGTCGGAATTTTCTTCTATATAAACAATGTCATTTTCTTTGTAAGTCTTTAAAATAAAATGGGTTTTTGTGGAGCGCACACCTTGAAGCGTAGAAAGTTTTCTTGCAACAAAAAGCGCCACTTCCTGCAAAGTTTCACCTTCAATTATTACTTTTAAATCATAGCCGCCGCTCATAAGATAAAGGGATTTTACTTGCGGAAACCTGTAAATTCTGTCGGCGATTCCGTCAAATCCATGCTCGCGTTCTGGCGTAACTTGAATTTCTATTTCCGCACAGACTTTTTCTTTTGCCTTGGAATCTTTTTCAGGATTTATAATTGCGGCATACTTCATAATAACGCCGTCATTTTCAAGCTGCTGGATAATCGACTTGACTTCTTCAACTGATTTCTTTGTCATCGCGGAAATATCTTCTACAGAAATACGCGCATTGTCACGCAGCAAATTTAAAATTTCTTCTGTGCTGTCCATTTTTTTACCTTCTATAAAAATAAAATTCTAAATCAGTCCTTTTGTGCTTGGAATTTCTCCGTTGCGTCTTGGATCAATTTCTACTGCCTGACGAATTGCCCTGGCTGCGGCTTTAAAAAGTCCTTCGATTTTATGATGATCGCTTCTTCCGCGGATTGTATCAAGATGCAAATTGCATTTTGCGCCGTTTACAAATCCCTGCCAAAAATCATCAAAGCAATCAGTTTGAAACGAAGAAGATTTTCCGTCCTGTCCAATTGAAACAAGCGGAATATTGGAAAGAGCCGCATTTACAACACAAAACGGACGTCCGCCAAAATCAACAGCAGCCTGCAAAAGACTTTCATCCATCGGATAAATTGAAAATCCACTTCTATAAATTCCAGCGCAGTTTCCCAAAGCAGAAGCAAAGCATTGTCCAAGAACAATTCCTGCGTCTTCTACAAGATGATGCTGGTCAACTTCCAAATCGCCTTTTAATTCTCCGCTCAAATCAAAAAGTCCATGCTTGCAAAAAGAATTCAGCATGTGGCCAAAAAAGCCTATTGGATTTTTTACAGAGCATTTTCCAGTTCCGTCAAGATTTAAAGAAAGCTCTATTTGTGTTTCACCAGTTATGCGTTTTATGCTTGCAGTTCTTTCCATTTGAAAAATTCCTTATGACATGACTTTTCTAAGTTCATATTCCAAAATGTCTGTAGCTCCAAATTCTTTGAGCTTTGGAAGAAGAACTGGAACTTCACTTTTTTTAACAGCAGTTTTTACAGCATATCCCGAATCACCAAAAAGAGGGCTTACGGTCGGGCTTCTCATAGACGGAATTGCCTTTACAAGCGTGTCAAATTTTTCCTTGGAAACATTCATCTCAAGCATGACACGGTCGCGCGCATCAAGAACCGCAGAAAAAAGCATTTTAAGTTCAAGAATTTTTTGTTTTTTTTCCGGGTCAGCCATCGCTTCTTTTGACGCATACATTCTTGTAGAACTTTCCATGAGAGTGTCCACAATTTTTAAACGGTTCGCCTTTAAAGAAGAGCCTGTGCTTGTATTATCAATAAGAATCTGCGCAATTGAATCTTCTGTGTTCTGAACAAATCCTTCGCTTGTTCCCCAAGTACGGAAAATTGTTCCGTTGATTTTTTTTGCTTCAACCCATTTTTTACTTAGATTCTGGTATTCAGTTGCAATTGTAACATTTTTCTTTGCAAGCTCTTCATAGTCAAAATCTTCTGGAATCGCGGCAACGACACGGACTGGATCAAATCCCAAATCCATTATTTCAACAAGCGAATCTTCAACGCCATTTTCAAAAACCCAGTCTTTCCCAGAAAAAGCAATATCCGCTTTATTTGCCGCAAGAAGAACACTCGCA
Source organism: Treponema succinifaciens DSM 2489 (assembly GCF_000195275.1). Lineage (NCBI taxonomy): Bacteria > Pseudomonadati > Spirochaetota > Spirochaetia > Treponematales > Treponemataceae > Treponema > Treponema succinifaciens. Next base: position 2,699,773 of record NC_015385.1, read on the forward strand.
ATCTGAGGTTTTACAACTTGAAACGCAAGATCTTTTTGATTTGTTATAGGAAAATATGTCCTGTCTGGAAGCTTTAAAGAAATTCCAACATCACTTAAAAGCTCATATACAGATTCGTAAATTCTTCCTTTTGCCAATAAAATTTTTAATTTTTCCATAATACACAATTATAAATTGAAGTCGCCTCTAAATTCAAGTTGCAGAGTAAACTAGCGGCGCTCAACAGTTCCGTCAGATTTTGCAATAAAAACTTCTGGCTTTATCTTTGTAAAAAATCCGCATTCAACAACACCGATTATTCCATCGATTTTTTCTTCCATTTCATGCGGATTAACCGGAGACTTCCATTTGCAGTCCAAGATTAGATTTCCGTTGTCTGTAATTACAGGACCGGCTTTTTTTACACCTTCACGCAGCACACATTCCGCGCCAAGTTTTTCCAAAGCTTTAATTACGGGAACACGGGCTTCTGCTATAATTTCAACAGGAAGAGCAAAACCAGTTCCAAGGCTTTTTACATCTTTTGAAGAATCCGCAACAATTGCAAAGTTTGATGAATTATATGCAATGATTTTTTCACGGAGCAATGCCGCGCCGCCGCCTTTTATAAGATTGTTATCTGGATCAATTTCGTCCGCGCCGTCAATTGCAAGGTCAAGAGTTCCATTTATTGCTCTGTCATTCAATGTGTAAACTGGAATTCCAAGTTCCTCGCAGGCCAATGTAGTCTGAAAACTTGTTGCAACGGCTTTTATATCTTTTAAAGTTCCGTCTTCAATTCTCTGCGCAAGTCTTTTTACAGCCGGCATTGCAGTAGAGCCAGTTCCAAGTCCGATTTTCATTCCGCTGAAAATTTTTCCTTCTTTGATTAAAGAATCAATTGCTGTTGTCGCGGCTAAAATTTTTTGTCCGTCTTTAGAAATACCCATCAGTATTCAACTCCTGTATATAATTCAAATTGCCTATATCCCTGATAAAGAAGCATACTGAATCCATTGCAGATTTTGCAGCCAGCCTCTCTTGCGCGCACCATTATCGGAGTAGCTTTCGGCATATAAATTATGTCGAACAAAGCTTCCTTTCCTGTAAAGTCATAAAAATAAAGCGGATCATTTTCTGGATTAGAAGGTTCTTCGCAATGCATTCCTTTTGATGTGGTCTGAATAATCACGTCTGAATATTTTCTAATCGTGGAAACTGATTCAAAATTCAACGGAGCATATTTAAAATCGTATTTTTCAGCAAGTTCTTTTGCCTTTGACAAAGTGCGGTTAAAAATGCAGGCTTTTCCGCCGGAATTATAAACTGCATACGCAATTGCTTTTGCAGCTCCGCCAGCTCCAATTATAGAAATTTTTTTATGCTTTAGATTTTTTAAATTCAAAAATTCAAGCAAAGCTTTTAAAAATCCTTCCGCATCAGTATTGTACGCAAGCCATTTTCCGTCTTTTTTTATCAATGTATTGCTTGAGCCTATTTCAAGCGCGGCATTGTCCACAAAATCAGCCCTTGCAAGAGCAGCTTCCTTATGCGGAACAGTTACAGAAAGTCCCTGCACTCCGACTTGCTCAGAAAAATCAATTGCCTGCTCAAATTTTTCAGCTGGAAAAGGAATATAAACGGCATTCATTCCATGGCGGCAATATCCTGTATTATGAAGCTCAGGACTTGAAGTTCCAGAAAGCGGCCAGCCGGTAATTCCAAAAATTTTAGTTGATTCATTTATAGATTTTGTTCTGTAAAGTCCGCCAAGTTTTACAGCATCCAAATGGGCAATATTTGAAGTATTTTGAATGGATTCCGGCGCGGAAGTATATGTCAAAAAATTTTTCAGCTTTGCGCCAAGAACTCTAGTTGGAATTCCCATTGTTCCCATCGCAAGCATAATATGGTTGTTTCCAGAAATTTTAGAAGCCTGCTCAAAAAGATTTGTAACATCGTCAAGACTGTGCGGCATAAATGCAATTTTTGGAATTTCAAGTCCAGAAGGATTCAGTTCCTTAAGACGCTCCAAAATATTTCTTACCGGATTTTTCATGTCATGGAAACTTCGGATTACTTTTGTTTCAAAGGCAAGAGTCGCATCTTCAAGACTTGAAATATGAAAATCTTCCTCAAAATCAACATAGGCAAAATTTTTAGTTTTATCTTCATCGGCAAAAGAAAGCGCGCGGGCAAAAAGAATTGTGCGGGCAGATTCTCCTTCTACAAATTTTCCACCGTCTATTTCACGCCTGATTGTCAAAATGCACGGCAAACCAGCCATTGAAGGAAACCGTCTTGCATAAAGCCGCTCATCCTGATTCAAAAAATCAACACGCAGCTCCGCCATGTCAACATAACTTCTATATTTGTTAAGAAGCTCCAAGTCTTCTGCAAGAGTTTTTCCTGTCAGCGTAAGACAAATTTTTGGCGATTCCATTTCAAGACTCCTTTGCAACTAAATTTAAAAATGAAGCCGAGCTTCTGATTTTTTTTACTTTTGAAATCAAGGCAATTGAAATTTCGTATTCTTCAACTGAATTTGTTTCAGGATTTTTGCAAACTAAAAAAAGAATCTGATTTTTTACAACAGCCCTTGGAACGCCTATTAAAATTTCTTTTGTCGTAGACATTTCAATCTCAACCAAATCTTCATTTTGAACTGCGCTTTCCAAAACCCTGAGCTTTCCGGTGAAATTCATTCCGCTTGCCTCGGTAAGCTCAAACTTAACGCTTTCAGGCCTAAGCTGAGCCGAAGACAAAACCACGCGCCGTTTTATCCGCTCCTCAAGTCCTTCTTTTTGCTCTGCAGAAGCTGAAATATTTTCAAGCTGATTTTTCAAATCCTCAAGAATTTTAGAAACTTCTTTTTTTGAACCAGAAATCATAGAATTTTCTATAGGCAAAATTTCGGAAGAGCAAGCCAGAATTTTAGAATCAAAATCAATTTCTGGAAATCCCAAAGCAGGCGCAGTTTTTTTCGTGGATTTTACATTTCCAACAAAATCAAGTCCAAGGCGCTCAACGCAATTTTTTGCCTGTTCATCGGATGAAAAATTCATCAGAAAAATTCCCGGCGACAAAATTTCAATGATATACGATGAAAGTTTCTTTTCAATTACAATAGAATTTTCAGGACAAATTTTTAAAACATAGCCTTTGTAAAGCGCGGCTGAATTATAAGAATCCGCCCATTCATCAAGCGAAACCAAAAGATTCTGCGGAATTTCATAATGCGAATATTTTTTCAAAATTGAGGAAATCTGATCTTTCGTCATATCAAAATCAAAAGCTTTTAAAACAGACTGGCGCGTAATTTCAAAAACAGCAGCAGTATCACATTTTTTTGGACAAAGAAATTTTATAAGCGGAACAAGATCCGAAAGCAAAAATCCCGGCAAAACTATAACTGAAAAACCTGCATCAATGCTCAAAGAGCCTTGCGATTTATTTTCTTCAAAAATTTGATTCACACGGATGAATTCATTTTCGCCCTCAGAAAGAGAATCGACAATTCCAAGCTCAATCGCGCAGTCAAGCATCGCATCCAAAAACTTTGAATCAACAGAAGAATTTTCCGCGGAAGAACCAAACGCAACAATTCTTGAAAAACGGCTGAAAGAATTTTCTGAATAGCGGGAATTTTTATCTTTCAGCAAAAAAACAATCTGAATAATTTTCTGCCTTGTGTAAACTTCCTGCTTTAAAAATGAAAGTGTCTTGAAAAAAATTTCCGCGCTAGACAAAATCATGCTTCGGGAAAAGGAACCTGTGCAAGCAGCGCAAATATAAGCAACCTGATTCCCAAAAGTCAAATTCGAGAAAAGCTCAAGCCTCTGCCAGTCAACAAAAAATCCTTTGCCTTCAGAATCTTCCTGGACAAGATGAAGATTTTTGAGAGCTTTAAAAAGTGTTTCAAAAAATTCCTTGTTGAAATTCTCCTGAAAAATTTCAGCCAAGTCAGAAGACGCTTTCTTTTTAAGTTCCCCGTTGTTTTTGCAAATATCAGGATGGCTTGAAATATAGCAGATAAAAACCGCAAGAAGATCAGAAGAAATTTTTAGTCGGCGCTCAGGAAATTTTTTTTCGTTTTCTGGACTTATCAAATTTTGCAAATTCAACAAGCCGCTCAAATCATCTTCAAGATACGGATTTATTTTTATTAAATTCTTTTCATTTTTTACATGGACAGAAAAAATCAAAAGACGTTCTTCAAGGCTTGCAACTGCGCTGTAAAAATCTCCCTGCTGAATTGAAGATGAAAAAAATTTTTCAAGTTTTTCAATGTCAGGCTCGTTTAAAAATTTTATCGCTGTAAGAATTTTTATATCAGTGCCGTCAAGAAATTTTACAATTGAATCCCTGGTTTCTTTTTTGCGCAGAAAAGCTCCTATTTCTTCCGCCAGCTTTTGCTTGTTGTAAGGAGTCTTTACTTCTCCAAGATAAATACGTACCAACTCGAAAAAAAATTTGTCCGGCAAAGTGCAAAAACTTTCACGCCATTGAATTATCTTTTGAACTTTTGCATCTAAATTCATTGGCCACATCCTTCGATTTGAATCGGAACTTCAAGGTCATCAAAACTTTTTTCATTTTCGTAGCGGACAATTCTATAGGAATATCCTTGCTCTGCTAAAAATTTTTGTCGGTTGCTTCCAAAATCTTCTTCAACTGTTCCGCGCGTAATCAAAGTAAAAAATCTTGAAGTTCTTTCTTTTGGACGAAGAATTCTTCCAAGCCGCTGAGCTTCTTCCTGCCTTGAACCGAAAGTTCCGCTCACTTGAATTGCCACGCTCGCGTCCGGCAAATCGATTGCAAAATTCGCAACCTTGCTGACAACAAGCACACGTATTTTTCCGCTTCGAAAATCGTCATAAATTATATCACGTTCGGAGTTTTTTGTTTTGCCGGTAATAATCGGAACATTCAAAAGCTTGGCAATAATTTCAAGATGAGTTAAAAACTGCCCGATTATAAGAATTTTGTCATCCTTGAATTTTTCAACAAGCTCCTGAACAATTTTATTCTTCAAAGGATTTTCACTTGCAATTCTGTGCTTTTCTCTGTTGGCCGCAACTGCATATTCAATTTCTTTATTTTCAGGAAGTCCAAGGCGAACTTCAATACATTCAGCCTTTGCAATCCACTTTGCTTTTTCAAGCTCTTTCCAAGGAACATCATATCTTTTTGGACCAACCAAAGAAAAAACATTGCCCTCGCAACCATCTTCACGCACAAGAGTCGCAGTCAGACCGACACGCCGCACAGCCTGAAGTTCTGCCGCAACTCTAAAAACAGGAGCCGGAATCATGTGGACTTCGTCGTAAATAACAAGCCCCCAGTTGTTCTGCCTGAAAAGTGAAAAATGCGGATACGGGCCGTTTTTGTCAGGACGCCAAGTAAGAATCTGATAAGTGGCAACCGTTACTGGTTTTATAGTTTTATTTTCTCCAGTATATTCCGCAATCTGGCTTGCATCCAAATCAGTTTTATCAATAAGCTCGTCTATCCACTGATGAACAGCTGTAATATTTGTAGTTACAATAAGCGTATTTGTCTTTAAAAGGCTCATTATTTCCATGCCGACAATCGTTTTGCCCGCGCCGCAAGGAAGAACAATCGTGCCGAATCCAGTTCCCGGACCTTTGTTTCCAACAAGCGCATTTGCAGCAGCTTTCTGATATTCACGCACTTCAAAAGACCGTCCGCTAAAAGTTGTTTTCCGCAGATTTATTTCAAGAGGAAATCCGTCCTGAAGAGGAACATCATCTTTTACAGGCCAGCCAATCTTTAATAGATTCTGCTTAATAATTCCGCGGTCAGTAAGCAAAAGTTTAAAGCAAAACGTTTTTTCTTTTTCTGAAAGTCCTGCTGAAAATTCTTCTGCACATTCGCACGGAACAAGAAATTTTCTGGCAAAAGCATTAGCTTCAATCTGCTTAAAAACATACGGAGAATTTGAAACAAGATAAAGATATTCTTCTTTTATTCCGTCTGAATTTTCCACGGAAGGCCCCTGAACCAGCCTGAGTTTTCCAAAACGCCCGGAAGTTTCTTCAATCCAAACAACAACGCTCTGCGGAATTTCATAACGTGAAAATTTTTTTAAAACCTCAACCGCCTGTTCGCCTGTAAATCCTGAGCTTTCAGCGTTCCACAATGAAAGAGATGAAATTTGATATGTATGCAAATGTTCAGGAGAGCGCACAAGTTCCGCAAAAGGAATCAAGGCAGCCCTGCATTCTTCGGCAAGAGGCGCATGGACATCAAGCAAAAGCGTTCTGTCAGACTGAACAATCAAAGGATTTTCGCTTTCAGGCATATCACTGCATTATATAATGAATCAGCAAGGCTTACAATATTTTACGGCAAAGCACACAGAGCAAACGCATTATAAAGTATTCAACATAAAACTGGCTCCCAGACACGGTTTCCTGGTTCAAAATCGCACAATAATGCGCTACACGCTGATTGTTGCAAAGTAACTATAGAATTGCCCGCTCATGCGGCCGCAACAATCAGAGTGTTTTTGCCCTCACGAACCGTTCCTTCGCGCAAACTTTACTTAAATCATTTATAATGAGTTTGCCCTTGCAAAGCACATAAAATAAAAAACCAGCCTGCCAACGACAAACCGGCTTTTTGAGGAGAGTCTATCTATGAAAAACAACAAGAGTTTTCCGACATTTTTATTTTAAGATCGGAAATTAAATTTGTCAAATTTTTGTTGACAAAACAAATTTATTATAATAATATTATTATTGTAATAAATACAAATTTACAAATAATCAAGTGTAAGGAACTTAGGAGGTTATTATGAAAAAATGGGTTTGCAAAGTATGCGGATATGTTCACACAGGAGACAATGCGCCGGAAGAGTGTCCAGTTTGCCATGCAAAAAATGCTTTCAATGAAATGGTTGAAACGAAAGGATTTGCCTGCGAGCATCAAGTTGGTTCTGCAAAAGGCTTGGACGAAGAAGTTGTAAAAGGACTCCGTGAAAATTTCGCCGGTGAATGCTCAGAAGTCGGCATGTATCTTGCAATGTCCCGCCAGGCAGACCGCGAAGGCTATCCGGAAATTGCAGAGGCATACAAACGCTATGCTTTTGAAGAAGCCGAGCACGCAGCAAAATTCGCCGAGCTTCTTGGGGAAGTTCTTACTGATTCAACAAAGAAAAATGTCCAGATGAGAGCCGATGCAGAAGCAGGAGCTTGCGAAGGAAAACTTCAACTTGCAAAACGCGCAAAGGAACTTGGCTACGACGCAATTCACGACACAGTGCATGAAATGGCAAAAGATGAAGCGCGCCACGGAGCAGGATTCAAGGGAATAATGCAGCGTTATTTCAGCAAATAAAATAAAAAACACTGTGCTTTGAAAACATTTTCATTGCATGGTGTTTTTTAAATTCCAAAAAGTTTCAAGAGAAAAAAATGAACCACGAACAAATCGCAGCAAAACTAGAAGAAAAAAATATCCGGCCGTCAGTTCAAAGAATGGCAATTTACAACTTTCTTGCGGAAAATCCAGTGCATCCGACCGTTGACACAATTTACACAGCACTTTCTCCGCAAATGCCAACATTATCTCGAACAACAGTTTACAACACTCTTAGGCAATTTTCTGAATGCGGACTCGTGCAGACAATTACAATTGAAGACGGCGAACTTAGATATGATGCGGACACTTCAAATCATCTGCACTTTAAATGTATAAAATGTGGAAAAATCTACGACATTTTTAAGCCAGTCGAACTTCCGCCACAGTTTTTGCAAGACGGATTCAAAGCGGAAAAAATTCAAACCAACATCTGGGGAATTTGCAAAGACTGCTCTTAATTCTACCGAAAAAGAATCAGCCCTTCCGGATTCATTGCCCTGTAACGAATCCGGCATTCCACAACAGCAACCAAAACTACAACAAGCGAAAACCAAAAGAACATGCTGTCCATTTTAAATCCAGCAAAATAATTGTAAATTCCGTGCAGAAAAACCGCCAGAACAAACGGATAAATTTTAAGGCTTCCATTCTTTAAGTTAAAAACAAAAAGCCCCGAAAGTCCTGCGCAGCAAGAATGAATAACAACCGCAGTCAAAAGCCTAAGCTCAAGATTTTTTATTCCAGAAGCAATGTAAATTAAAGTTTCAAAGCAGCCAAGCGAAAGTCCGCTCAAAACGGCGCAGGCAAAAAAAACTTTCATTGACATTTTCTTTGAAGGAAAAATAAAAAACACCGCCATTTTTATAGTTTCCTCAACAACGCCATTCACAAGAATGCTTTTAATCAAAACAGAAAAAAGAGAATGCAAATTAATCAACCCGGAAGTTTCCATGAAAAACTGAATTGCATAAATCGGAACAACGGCAAAAAGTCCGCAGAAAACAGCAACAAATCCAAAGCCAAGCTTGAATTCTTTTATAAGAACAACCATGCAAGCCAATGCCGCCAAAACAGGAATTGTGCAAATTAAAAATGCTGGAATCAAACCTGTAAAATTCATTTTATTTTTTCTCCGTCCTGAACTGCTCTATTACAAACTGAACCGTTCCGCGCATTTCATCAAGATTTTCCTGATTAAGAATTCCAAGGCGGAAAATTGAAGTTTCCAAAAGGCAGTAAAGCAAGCTGTTAATTTCTTTTATCGGAAGATTTTTTATTTCATCTTTTTTTTGTCCGCGGATTAAAACCATATTCATCAAATGCTGAATCCGGATAACGCGCCTTGTTACACGGTCGTTTATATCCACGCCGCTTTTTTCGAGCTGCATAAGATACATTTTTAAAACACGGAAAAATGCCCGGTTGCTTTCCGCAATATCGATTATGCACAAAAAAATCCGCTTAAGGCATTCTATTGAATCAATCTGGTTGTTTTTTATAATTCCAATAAGCTCCTGCTCAACATCGTTTGTAAGCTGCTTTATGCTCCACAAAAAAATTTCACGCTTGTTTTTAAAATAGATATAAAGAGTTGTACGAGTAATTCCGCATTTGTCTGCGATTTTCTGATAAGTAACATCTTCGTATCCATCTTCTATAAAAAGCTGAAATGACTTTTCAAGAATTTCCCTTTTGCGCTTTTCGTGCTCAACAACAATCGCCATATTTTACCTGTAAATATAAAAAGAAGTGTCCAGATTTCCAGCTTTTAAAGACTTTACCGCAGAAGCTTTTTTCCCAAAACAATTCTCAAAAGACTTTTGGCTTGTAATAACACCAATATGCCAGTTTTCAAAATTTGAAATCAAGCTGCCCATTTTTCTGTAAAGACTTTCAGCCTGAAATTCATCGCCCAAGCGTTCGCCGTAAGGAGGATTGCAAAGTATAAGTCCGTTTTCAAATTCTGAATGCAAATTTTCAAAGTCGCTTACAAAAAATTCAGGACGCTCAATGCGCATATCGCTTCCAATCAGCTGCAAGGCTCTTCCTGCCATTGTGCAAGCATGTTCAGCATTCAGTTTTGCACGGTCGATTGCAAACGGATCTATGTCGCTTCCGGCAATGTGGCATTCAACATCTGTGCGGATTTTTGAGGCTTCTTCTTTTTTTATTTCAAGAGCGCGGGAAGAATCATATATAGAAAGATTTTCATAGGCAAAATTTCTTCCAAGCCCAGGAGCAACATTGTGGGCATAAAGAGTAGCTTCTATTGCAATCGTTCCGCTTCCGCAAAAAGGATCATGCAAAGGAGTTTTTCTGCGCCACATCATTTCCTGCAAAAGAACCGCAGCAGTTGTTTCCCGCAACGGAGCTGCGCCGCCTTCAGTTCTGTAGCCGCGCTTATGCAAAGCCTGCCCGCTTGTATCAAGCAAAATCACAGCTTCGTCCCGCTCCATGTAAACACGCACATCCGCTTGATTTCCAGATTCCGGCAAAGAATTCATGCGCCAAATATCTCCAAGCTTTGTATAAATTGCCTTTTGAATCATTCCCTGAATCGTATGCTCGCTGTTAATCCGGCTTTTGTAAACACGGACTTTATCTACAACAACACGAACATCTTTTCTAAAAAAATCCTGCCAGTCGATTCTATAGCAACCTTCAAAAAGGGAATCAAAATTGTCTGCTTTGTAACGAGCCATCTGAAGATAAACTCTGTCGCTCGTCCTAAGACAAAAATTTGAGCGGTACAAAGCATCATTGTCGCCTAAAAACGAAACACGGCCAGGAGCATTTCCTGCAAGAGCATAGCCCAAATGTTTTATTTCATTTCCAAGGATTTTTTCCGCGCCAACTGCGCAAAGAGCAACAAAAGTATTCATAAATGACATTTTAACATTTTATGTTCAATTGCACAAGAAAACATACAGGTTGAATCAGGGCAAACGCATGTAAAAACACTTTCTGATAAAATTACAGAAAGTGTGAAATTTTAAAGGAGCCTTAAAACCGTTTGGCGGAACTGGCGGTTTTCCCGAAACCAGATCGTGCGCTTGCTTAAACTGTCCTGTTTTTTATTCTCCGGTTTTTCTGCTTGGCGTAAGATATTTAATGCAAGCCGGCGCATAACTGTCATGTTTTCCGGACTATGATCCTTTCGGTGCCTTTTGTAGTCCTCATTGAAAGTCATATCAAGACACCAGTGAAGGCGGTTTTCAATTCCCCAGTGTAGTCGAATTGATTTTTTCACAAGTTCAATGTTATCAAGTGAAGTTAGAAAAAACCTGATGTCTGTGGAAGTTTTTCCATTTACAGTCCGTTCTTCCCGTGCCATGGCAACAGCCTTAAGTCCCGGCCACTCATCTTTATTCTCCAGCCACGACAGGTTCGTGCACAGGTAATACTGCCTGTTTTCAATTCGTCCATGGTCAGGATTACATTCCTTTTCGCTTTTTATAACTCCGTATTTTGCAAGCTCCTTTTCATCCATAGAGAAAAAGTCTTTTACGGCTTCGTGTGTCGTGCTTTGATTTCCTTTCAAAGAAAGAACATAGTCTGCTTTTTTTTCCTTAATTTTCTCGCAGATTTTTTTCTGGCAGCCCATTGCATCGATTGTGATTATCATTCCCCTTATATCAATCAGTTCCAGAAGCTCAGGAATTGCAGTGATTTCATTTGACTTTTCATCTGTCTTTACCTGCCCAAGAATGAGGGACAGTTCATCTGCCCATGCACTTACAATGTGAATTCCCTTTGCTCCCGTGACCTTGTTTGAGCCGCACATCGTCTTTCCGTCGATGGCAACAATTGTTCTGTCCGGTTCAATTTTTACTTTTTCGTAAATTCCATGAGCCCACTTTATAAAAACTTTCTCGATTTTATCTGCGTTCACATTTCTGAAAACCCGGAGAATTGTGTCGGCACTTGGCGGACCGAACTCAAACTTCACCAGCCCCTTGATGGACTCTTCCGCTTCCTCCGCCCATTCAGCTATGTGCTCAATGTCCTTGATGCCGCTTAGCAGCCCGAACAAAACCAGCAGGAAAATATCAGCCAGTTCAAACTTCCTGCACCTTTTTACTCTAAAATCGTCTATTTCTTCCAGACTTTCTCTTAAAAGCATAATTCCACCCAAGGGGAATTTTACCATTTTGTGCATTTTTTAAATAGTAGTTTAGAGATTTAAACAAAAAATTTTTACATGCGTTTGCCCTGACAGGCATATCAGGGCAAACGTATTATAAATGTATTCAGCATAAAACTGGCTCCCAGGCACGGTTTCGTGGTTCAAAATCGCGCAATAATGCGCTACACGCTGACTGTTGCAAAGTGACTATAGAATTGCCCGCTCATGCGGTCGCAATAATCAGAGTGTTTTTCCACAGGAACCGTTCCTTCGCGCAAACTTTACTTAAATCGGTTGCATTTTTATCTTGGCAAAATTAAGATACAGAAATGGACACATTGAGCACAGAACAAAGAAGCCTGAACATGGCAAAAATCCACAGCAAGGACACAAAGCCCGAAGTCTTTTTAAGAAGCGCGCTCCACAAAGCCGGATTCAGATTCAGAAAAAACGACAAGCGGTACTTGGGAACGCCGGACATTTTTCTTCCGCATTACAACGCAGTTATTTTTATACACGGATGCTTCTGGCACGGACACAGGAACTGCCGGCTTTTCAGGCTGCCAAAAACAAATGTTGAATTCTGGAAAAATAAAATTGAAAGGAACATTGCGCGCGACAAAAAAGTAATTTCAGCCTATCTTGACAACTGCTACAGAGTCGCTGTTGTCTGGGAATGTTCAATAACAGGAAAACAAAAGGAGCAAAAACTTTCAAAAGTGACGGAAGAAATTTCCCTGTGGCTTGAAGAAGATTTGACCGAAAACTACAGGGAATTCTGAAATTTTTATTTCAGTCCAGACCAAAATATTTGAGCCATCCGTTTCTGTTTTGGGCGTTTATCGCGGAAGAAATTCCCACATGACACATTACATGGCGGAACTGCCCAAGAATCAGCTCAAGCCGTGTGAATTCGCAACCATCTAGTTTTTCTGAAAGCATTTTATCCGAAAGTTTTGCAAGATAGATTCGGATTTTTTGAGCAACCGACACTGCATATTTTTCCAAATTTTCACGAGAAATAACAACGCCCGGCGCGGCATCAAAACCCTGACGGTAACTTGAAATGACACTAAGATTTTCAGCGACACCGCCAGAAGAATTTTCATCATATTTGTATTCCGCAGGGTTCACAAACCACTTGTCGAGCGAATGCAGTGTATGGAAAATAAAGCGCGATGCATTCAAACCGTCAAATTCAGCCTCAAGATTTGCGGACTGAACAACAGAATTTATATTCTTCAAAAGAATTTCGGTCTGTTCAGCAATAATTTTTGAAAGCAGATTTTCAGACATTTATGTGCTCCTTGTATATTTAATTTTTTTCCACTAATTTTCCGTCCCAGTCAGTTACAGTGGGACTATGGCGAGCGTACCATTTTTTGAAGAAACAATCGATATTGCGGACTTTTTTCTGCGTCAAGTTTTTCAACCGCTCAATTCGCCTTGCATATCCTTTCTTTGTAAAGCAATGTCCTATTTTCAAAGTCTTAAACCAAAAATCTATTGAAAACACAGGAGAACAATCTGTAAAATCAACATCGATACGCATTTTTTTCGCGCTGCCAGGAGGAATTTTGTAATTTAATCCGTCAATTCACTTTAACAAGGAAACAGAGTGAATCTCAGGAGTTAATTTAAATGAATTTATCTGTCTTTATTCGGGCAATTAAAAACCTTTTTTTTATATTTTTTTAGCAACCTTCACAATCTTGCGTTTTCTGCTCATTGTAAGTCCCGGTTTTTGCTTTGTTCCGGACGCGCAGATTTTTGCGGTGATTTTTATTCCGGCTGATTTTAGGATTTCGCCGATTGAACTAAAAACGCCCGGTGACTGCCTGCAAATCACATTAAACGGAAACGGAGTTGTGCAGGCTGTTACGATTGCGGCTTCTTTACCTTTGAGGAGCGCAAGCGGAATTCCGTGCTTTGATTCTCCCATCAAGCGGAAAACGTTGCGGTCAAAAAGCGACTTCAAGCTGCCGGTCATGTTGCCCCACCAGCACGGAGAAGCCACAACAAGAAAATCTGCGCTTGCAATTTTTTCTCCTGCAACATCTGCGTCATCTCCGGCAAAAACGCATTTTCCACAAGAGCGGCACTTCATGCAGCCTGTGCAGGCGGAAAATTTCAGTGAAGATACGCGGATATTTTCAATTTCAGCGGATGGATTTTTCCGGCGAATTTCGTCTTCAAGAAATTTTAGCATTTGAGAAATTGTTCCTAAAGGTTTTGGAGAGGCGTTTAGAATCAATATTTTCATTTCTTTTTAGGAAAACCCGGAATGCAGCGGTTGACGTTTCTGCAGTATTCGGCGTATTCGTTTCCCTAGAGAGCTTTCAGCCACTTTTCCTCTGTGTTTTTAATAATAACCGTCATGTAAAAATAGAACAGAACAGGCAGGATAAGCAGAATAAGGTTCGCAGGAAACAGAAGAATTCCCGTGCAGGCCAAAAAGAATGCGCTGTAAATCGGATTTCTTACAATCGAATACACGCCGTCTGTCGCAAGAGTATTTTCCTTTATATGACTTTCGATTTTCGTCTTGAAATTCGCATAAACCCAAAGACACAATCCCAGAATAATAAGAACAACTCCCAAAACCGTGAACGGAATTCTAAATGCGGAAATCCTTGCAAAGGAAAGGAATTCTTTTGTGCTGATGAAAATTCCTGCCGCAGAAAGAACAACTTGAGGCACGACGATAACAGGACCTACTCCTATGACAGGAAGATGTTTTTTATTTTCTTTCACTTAAAAACTCCTATAAAAAGACAAAAAACGTCAACTGTGTTTTACCGAATTTCTACAAGGTTTTTGTGGAAACTTCAAGGCTCACGACAATTTTTTCCATAAGATTTTTTGCGGTTGTAAGAGTTTCCGTCTTGTCTTCAATCAAGCCGCTTTTTCCGTCGAGCGAGCCTGTTCCAATAAGCTCCAGTTTAGCCTCATGATTTTCAAGGCTGATTTCAGCGCGGTAAACTGCGGAAGGCTGACCGTTCACACCGGAATATTCCGCGGAATTCTTCCCGGCGTCTTTTGGATAGAATTCGTTGTAATCAAAGCTTTTGTTCACTTCCGCAAAAACAAAATATTTTTTTCCTTCCTCAAGCTGAATTTTCCGAGAAACATCAAAGCTGCCTTTTGGAGTAGCCGAGCTTACCGCATCCATCTCATTCTTTGATTCCGGAACGTAGAAATTTTCGCAGGAATGATACCACACAGGAAGCGATTCCGGGCGGCCGTCTTTGGGCGCGAAAATCCATTTTTTCTTCGAGGCTTTTTTTGTGGCAAAAATTGTCCGGCTGAAGTTTCCGTCCGAATCCTGAATCCACAGCGCAAACTGCGGCGGAAATTTTCCCTTCCATTCGCTGCCCGGAGTTACAAGCACCCTAACCTTTGCAGTCCGATTTTCAGAATTCTCTTCCGCCCAAACCTGCTGAAAAACCAGAAGCGCAAAAGCCGCCACAAAAATTTTCTTGATGATTGATTTTAAAATCATAGTTTCTCCTGTTTTTTAATTTACAAAAATATTTTCCGCCCACATACTGATAAAACGTTCTGTAAACGGCTCGGAATTTTCCCAGTATTCAACTTCCGACTTGCGCGAAATCACGGACTGAAGACAGCCCCAAAGTCCGAATACAAGCACACCGACATCCAGCCGGGGATTTTCAGAACGCGCCGCTCCTTCTGCAATACAAAGCTCAAGAAGTTTTTCCCCGGTGCGGTTGCAGACATAGAATTTTTCAGTTTCTTCCGGCGGAAGATTCACCGCGGATTTTATTTTTTCCATCACAAGAGAGGCGACCCGCGGATTTTTAAGGCTCCAGTTGCGAAACGCCCTGATTGCGGCAAGAACCTTTTCCTTTGAAGAAGCGGCTTTTTCCGCGGCGGCTTCAATCACCGAATTTATCTGGTTCAGACAGTCCAGCGAAATCGCCTGAAAAAGGCAGTCCTTGTCCCTATAATAATGATAAATTGCCGTGGCTGAAACGCCGCACTTTTTGGCAATTTCCCTCATTCCGATTTCCTCAAGTTCTTTTTCCATTAAAAGCTCAAGTGTCCGCTTTTTTATGGAAGAAACCAGCTCAGGATTCGCATTTCTCATAATTCTTCCGCCTTTTATAATGTAACACAGATAACTTAACAATGTTACACAAAATAGTCAATAGCTCTTTTTTTTTAGTCGGATTCCTATTTTTCTGCCATTGTGGTGAATGCTTCGCTGCGCCGGATTTTTCGGTAGTGGGACGGAGTGAGTCCTGTCTCTTTTTTGAATATTTCTATGAAGTGGCTTGCCGAGCTGAACGAGAAGAGCGCGCTTATCTGTGCGGATGAATTTTCACTGTAGAGAAGCATTTTCTCCGCCGCCTCGATTTTTTTCTTCATTACATATTGCCCGACTGTGATTCCGGTTTCCCTTCTGAAAAGAGCGCAGAGATATGTCTTGTTCACGCCGAGCGTCTCTGCCATCCGGAAAAGCTGGATTTTCTCGTTCAGGTGGTCGTAGATGTAGTCGATTGCGGCTGTCGTTCTGCGCGAAAGTCCATGAACTTCCTTGAGCTCCTTCATGCGGCTGGTGAAATCGAATACAGCCTCGCGGTGCAGCATGGTGATTGTGTCCTCGTCCCCGGCGCTGTCTATCTGTCGGATGTAGATGTCGCTCAAGGTATATGCCGGTTCAGGCGGAAGACCTCCCTCAATGCAGAACCGGGTTATCATCGCGACCGTTATCACAAGATGATACTTGAGGTTCCGCAGCGGATTTTCCGAGAGTTTTCCGAGCTTTTCGTTGCGCAGTGGAAGCATCAGGCGTTTCACAAGGTCAAAGTCGCCCTTCTTCACAGCATCATAGAACGCAAGCTCCTTGTCGTATTCCAGGTGATAGATTGAATATTCCCGCCGTCTGAAAAGCTCCTGTGAGAGCGCAGGCTCGGACTTTATGCGCGCAAGCTCATCGTTCATGTTCTTTTTCATTTTTTGTGTTTTCCTTCCGTCGTCCGCAAAAAAATCAGAATATTATGATATATGTACAAATATTATGATATATCAGACGGAAATTCAATGATATTATTCTGCCGTTTGCAAGATTGGTCTGTGCAGAACTCATGCTTTTGCGTTGCAGCCAGTTCATTCCAGTTCTGCAAATTCAGAGTTCGGCTTAAAAACGGAGGAAACATGAATCTTTCAAAGGGAATAAATTTCGGAGGATGGCTTTCGCAGTGCCGCCACACAAAGGAGCATTACGACAGTTTTATAAATGAGGACGATGTGCGCCGTGCCGCCGGCTGGGGCTTTGACCACATAAGGCTTCCGTTCGACAGCGAGGTTGTCCAGAATCCGGACGGAACTTTCATTGAGGAAGGATTTTCGCGGCTGGAAAAATTTGTCGGATGGGCGGAAGATTCCGGGCTTGATGTGGTCCTTGACCTTCACAAGGCTTGCGGCTACGACTTCAACGACGCGGGAACGGAAAATGGAAACCCGCTTTTTTCAAGTCCGCATCTTCAGGAGCTTTTCGTGTCGCTTTGGAATGAAGTCTCGTCAAGATTCGGCGGAAAAAAGAACGTCGCGTTTGAGTTTCTGAACGAGGTTGTGGAGCAGGAGGCAGCTGAGCCTTGGAACACCCTCATTGACCGCACACTCAGCGTAATCAGAAAGAATGCTCCTGAAACTCCGGTGATTTACGGCGGAATCCAGTGGAACAGCGCGCGCACTCTCCGCCTTTTAAGGAAGCCAGAATTCCGCAACGTTATTTTCACCTTCCATTTTTACGAGCCGCTGATTTTCACGCATCAGAAAGCGCCCTGGGTTCCGGGAATGAGCCCCGACCGCGAGATAAAATACCCTGCCTCGCTGTCATATTTCCGCGAGGAATCCGTTCCGCTCGGATACAAGGGAAAAGATGTCGCCGACACTGACGGAAATCTTCCGGGAATCGAGCTTATGCGGCAGATGATTGGGGAGGCTTGCGCGGCTGCTGAAAACGCCGGAGTTCCCGTCTACTGCGGAGAATATGGAGTGATTGACCGCGCGCCCGTCAAGGGAACAGAAGCCTGGTTCGCCGATGTGCATAAAATTTTCAGGGAATTCGGTGTGGGACACGCGGTGTGGACCTATAAGGAGATGGACTTCGGACTTACGGAAAGCCACTACGACGGAATCCGCGCCAGTCTTATAAAAATGATGACCGAATAATTTATATAGCACGGAGCTTTACAAGGAGGAAACATGAAAAAGACGATTGCATTTGCCGCGGGAATTATTTTCGCCGCAGCTCCATTCTTCGCGCAGACCAGCTACAGCGAAAGCGACCTTGTCTGGAAGGATGATTTTGACGGAAATTCCCTCAATCTGGATGACTGGAACTACGAGTACCACGAGCCGGGCTGGGTGAACAATGAGCTTCAGGAATATGTGGACTCAAAGGAGAACATCTACGTAAAGGACGGAAATCTCGTGATTCAGGCCGTTCAGAAAAAAGCGCGGGGCGGAAAAACTGCGTACACTTCCGGCAGAATCAACACAAGAGGAAAGCATGACTTCAAATACGGACGGATTGAGGCGCGCATAAAATTTCCTTCCGGCAAGGGATTCCTCCCGGCGTTCTGGATGATGCCCACGGAAGAGAATCTCTACGGACAGTGGCCAAAATGCGGCGAGATCGACATTGCGGAGGTTCTAGGCGACAGGACAAAGGAAATATACGGAACGCTCCATTACGGCGAGCCTCACAAGGAGTCACAGGGAAAGGCAGCCGCGCAGGGAAAAAGCTTCTCCGACGACTGGCACATTGTAGCCTGCGAGTGGGAACCGGGCGAAATCCGCTTCTATGCTGACGGAAAAATGTACCACAAGGAGAACAGCTGGTACACAAAGCGCAAGGGATTCGGCGAGGTAACTTATCCGGCTCCGTTCGACCAGCCTTTCTACATAATCCTGAACCTTGCGGTGGGCGGAAACTGGCCTGGAAATCCGGACCGCACGACCAAATTCGCAAAGAACGCGCAGCTTCTCGTGGACTACGTGAAAGTATATCAGAAAAAAAGCTACGACGAGAACGTGAGGAAGCCTGAATCAGGAAAGGCGGAATTCCGGACGGCGGATTCTGACGGAAACTATATCCGAAAAGACGGCGGCTCCTGGAACTTCCTTCTTGCCCAGGGCGGAAAAGGCAGCTTTGATTACGACGGCGGAAACATCGTCATAACCTCAGATGCGGCTGGAAGCGTTGACTATTCTGTTCAGCTCGTGCAGGCAGGTCTTCCGATGCTAAAGGGCGCGGAATACAGGCTTTCGTTCGACGCATCCGCGGAAAAGGAGCGAACGATTATAACCGCAGTTACAGCTCCGGAAGCGGGATGGATACGCTATCTCAAGGACACAAAGATAAAAGTGGGACCGCAGAAAAAGCATTTTGACTTCACATTCAAGATGAACGATGCCGACGATCCTGCGGGACGGCTTGAGTTCAACCTGGGAAACCAGAATTCCACCGCGGCGGTAAGAATTTCCGGTGTGCGTCTTGAGATGGTCAGCGCGCCTCAAAATTCATCAGGAAAAAAATCGGTGCTTCCCGACGGAAACCTTGTGCACAACGGAGAATTCCAGGAAGGAGAAAACCGGCTTGCGGAATGGAGTGTTTCCGCCAAAAACGGCGCGAAATTCCAGGTCACGAACACGGACAACATCCGCAAATTCCGCGCAGAAAATCCCAAGGACGCTGAAATCCGGCTTGTTCAGGAAGGAATTCCGCTTGTCCCGGGAACTGAATATCTTCTGAGCTTTGACTCATCCTCAGCTTCTTCCGGAAAAATAAAGGCTGAAATTTCGGGAAAAAGTTTTGAGGCTTCCCTTTCTTCCGGCGAGAAGAAGTTCAAGTTCGTGTTCACGGCGGAAAAGGAAAAATCATCCGCGCTCTCATTCAGCTTTGACACAGACGGAACGGTTCTTCTTGACAACGTGCGCATTCAGGAGAACGCAATGCTCGTGAACGGAAACTTCTCCTCCGGGCTTACAGGCTACGAGGTCTACCTGAACGAGTCGGCTTCCGCTGATTACGCCGTCGATTCACTTTCCGAGGACAACGCGTTCTGCATGAACATCTCCGACACAGGAAATCTTGACTGGATGATTCAGCTAAAGCAGAACGGAATAACATTGGAAAAAGGAAAAAAATACAGAATTGAGTTTGATGCGAAGTCAACAATTGACCGCACCATAATGTTCGCCCTCCAGCGCGACGGCTCTTCGGACAACAACTGGATTCCGTATTCTGGAACACAGAAAATAGACGTCTCAAAGGAATTCAAAAGATACTCATGCGAATTCACGATGAACGAGCAGACCGACAGGGCTGTAATCCTGAGCGTTTCGATGGGAGCCGTGAACGACAAGCAGATCACCAGAAAGCACACAGTTACAGTAGACAACATCGTGCTCGAGGAAAAGGGAAACTGATTTTTCTCTTCTAAAAAAAACTCTCCTGCGCCGTATTTCAGCAAGATTCTGTCTGAGGTTCAGGGGAGTTTTTTCATTCAGCTCAATAGAAACTTACCCGAAAATCTGTCCCGGCAGACTGAGCCGCTCTTTTATCGGAAAATGCCTATCGAACTCTTCAGCTTCATTTGCATCAATAAAATATCCGTCCGGTTCCTTGAAACTTCCACCACCGCAATTTTTCACTTCGTCCAGAAAACTCGGAACAAGTTCTTTTATCAGAAAATAATCCGCATCCGGGTCAGCATAGTAGCGAACTCCTTTTGTTTTTGCCACAACAAATCCGTTTTTTCCGTAAAAGTCGATATTGCCGGTGATTGCAAGCGCGCCGCAGTCCATTTTCTTTGCCTTTTCCATTGCGTACCTAAGAAGAACTGTTCCGTATCCCTTGTGCTTAAACTCCAGCGCAATGCTGATTGGCCCGAACGTCATGATTGGAAGTGTTTTACTGTTGTTAAGTTTTATTTCCGCCCTTACGAACATAACGTGTCCAACAAGAATTCCTTCCTCTTCCATTATAATATCAAGTTCCGGAACAAATTCGCTTCTTGTGCGGAAATTATGCAAAATAAAATGCTCGTCGCAACCTGGTTTGTAAACATTCCAGAATGCCTCGCGCGTAAGGTTTTCAACCGCCCTGTAGTCCGCAGGAGTCTCGTTCCTGAACGTGATTTTTTTCATGTCTACTTTTTTTTCCATTTTTCCTCCAAAGTTTTTTCATTGCCCGCCAGATAAATTATTTTGTCTGATTTTTCAGGCTAAAATTCATCCGGCAGATTCCGAATCTAAGTTCGAAATGGCTTACCTGTTTGTCATTCTGAATCGGAATGACATTTTTATTTAATTTAATAATAAGCAAAGCCGCACCAGTTTCCTACCTCAAAGACCTTTCAGAAAAGAGAATGAGAAAATCTGCAAACAAAAAAAGCCCTGCAAAACGCAGAGCTTTCGTCAGTCAACACTCGCTAAATCAGTATTGAACTTTCGCTTTCCAGATGTCTGTTTTATTGTTTGCCGCCGAGATAAAGAAAATTGTATTGTCCGCACCCCAGACTGGAGTATATGCATCAACAGCACCGCTTGTAAGCTGAGTTTTGTTCATGCCGTCAGATGAAATAAGATACAAATGAATATTTGTTCGACTATTTGCAATAGAAATTATCCTTTTTGAAAGGCTTGAAATCATGGAACCTTTTGTATTTACAGGAGTCAATTGTGAAAACAAGATATATTTTCCGTCTTTTGAATATGAAGGTTTATAGCAAGGAAAATCAACATCCTTGTAAATTTCTGTAGCCTGATTCAAGTCGAGATCCATTTCAAAAATTCCACCGTCACGAATAAAGACAAATTTATTTTCTCTAGGATGCCATGAAGGACTGTAGCCTTCGCAAATTAAAGTTATTTCAGTGCCGTCATAATTCAATGTAACTATTTGATTCTTTCCATTTATTTTTGTCTGACATAAAATAATATTGTCCTTTATATCAGGTCTTATATCTTCACTTCCAATCGGCGTTCTTGTAATGTAAGTTTTCCTTCCGCCTTCGATGTTCGCGCGGACTAGCTTGAACTGGTTGTTTTCAAGCGAGGCAAATACAAATTCCTTTCCGTTTTTATTCCATGCAGGCCAATATGAGAATGTCAGACCAAGCGGAGTCTTTGAAGGACGACTAATATCACGGAGCAAATACATTTGAGAACTGTAATAATAAATGTCATCTGATACCTTCATGTTTGTTATATAGCTATTAACACTTTTGTCAATCTCAACATAAAGTAACTGATTTCCATCCGGAGAAACCGCTATATCTGTCTTTGCAGTGCCATCATCTGTAACCTTTGAAACATTCTGCAAAACGCTTTTGTCGTACGAAACCTGAACTTCATCAGTGGTAACGCAAGAAAAAACTGTAACCGAAAACGCAATCACAGAAGCCAAAAAAATAAATTTTTTCATAAAAACCTCTTTTACATTAAGTCAAATATTACAATACAAAAGTATTTCTTTAAAGTCAATTAAAAATTATACAATGGTCAAAAATAAGTAGACAGGTTTTTTATGCTGAATGAACAAATCCGTGAGCTCCGTAACATCCGTGGAATCAGTCAGATTCAACTGGCAAACAAACTCGGAGTTACAAAGCAAAGTGTTTCAAACTGGGAAAATGACAATATTCTTCCTTCTATAGAAATGCTTGTGAAAATTGCGAATTTTTTTGAAGTTTCAACCGATTATCTTTTGGGTCTTGATAAAAAACGAACTTTGGATGTTGAAAATTTGACGGAGATTCAGATTTCGCATATTCAGCTTATTGTTGACGATTTAAGAAACGCAAAATAATTTAAAATAAAAAAACTGACCCTATTTATAGAGCCAGTTTTTATACAACAGCTTTAGCGACATTTAATCAGAAAAGTTCAACTCATCTGCTTTTTTGCGCACAAGATGATTCTGTAAATTGATTTTTCGCTCAGAAAGAATTTTTGAGAAATCTCGCTGACTGAAAATCCTTCTTCGTAATTTTTGTATATCCGCTGATTCCGTCTTTTGTACCAGTTTTTTGAATCTTTTGATTCTCCCCAGTTTTTGCGGTTCTCGCATTTCTGCGGAATATACAAATAAGTTCCAGCCACGTATTCCTGAATTTTTTCAAGAAGTTCAGAAGGAAGAACATTTTTCGCTTTTACGTAATTCATTTTGATAACGCTTTTCAAAAAGATTTTTCTAATTGAACAAGCAGTAAAAGCCTTTGAAACTCAAACTGCGCCTTTACTGCCGGCGCGGCACAAGCTCCATTTTTGTCATGTTTTTTATAAGTCGCTCCTTAGAAAACAAATTTGTTTTCAACATAAAAACTGTAGTATAAAAAAACATAAATTTCTAGAACTAATGTCGATTTTTGATAAAACAAATAATGACAGTAAAATTCAATTTACTTTTCATGGAATTTTCCAGTCAAATCGTCCACTTCAATTCTTATCATGCTTACTTTTTTTATCATAATAGCAGGAAAAACAGACGGACCTTTGTATCCATATTTTTTTAGGATACAGATTAGTCCTTCTTTTTTTTCATCTGCATCCTCTAAAATAGATGCATTTCCTTTTCCGCAAACACTTCTATAAAAGTCTGTCCACGCGCAAGGCTCTTTATTTTCACCTATTTCAGAATAGCTTACAGCAGAAAAAGATACACGAGGACAATTTTTTATGCAGTTAAGCTTTGTGCCTTCTGTAGCTCCGTGAATAAAAATCTGAATTCTTTTTCTGTCACCATCCAGTTTGTACCCAAAATTTACGGGTACAGAATACGGCTCAGTTCCATTTATCATAGCAAGCGTCAAAAAATTTGACTCATCAAGAATTTTTATAATTTCTTCAAAGTCAGTTATTTCTCTTTCTTTTCGCCTCATTTTTTACCTACAAAATTTGCAAATTGAAATTTTTTCAAATTCATTTTATAATTTAGAAATCAATTTTACAAGGAAAACAAATGAAAAACTTATATGAACAGGGACAGATGATAGAAACAACTGTTGCCGCAATTTCAAATGACACAGTTTTTATTGATCTTGGACTGAAAAGCGAAGGTTTCGTTAACAAATCAGAATTCTGTGATGAAAACGGAAATTGTTCCATAAAAGAAGGAAACAAAATAAAAGTTTATTTTCTAGGCGGAAAAAACGAAGAACTTCACTTTACAACAAAACTTGCCGGTCAAAACGCAGGAAAATCTGTTCTCGAAAATGCATTCAAAAACGGAATTCCAGTAGAAGGCCACGTTACAAAAGAAATTAAAGGCGGATTTGAAGTAATGATTGGCACAAGCCGTGCATTCTGTCCCTATTCTCAAATGGGATACAGACAGAAAAAGGAGCCAGCCGAATATGTAGGCGAACACCTTGCTTTCAAAATCCAAGAATTCAAAAATGACGGAAAAAACATAGTTCTTTCAAACCGGGCAATTCTTGAAGAACAGGCAAATGCAGAACTTGACCAGCTTTCAAAAAAGTATACAGAAGGAATGACCGTTAATGGAAAAGTAAAATCAATCGAATCCTACGGCGCATTTATCGACTTAAACGGATTCCAAGCGCTTCTTCCAGTTTCTGAAATTTCCCACGCAAGAATAAAAAATGTTTCAGATGTTTTAAAAGTAGGACAGGAAATAACGGCAAAAATCATAAAAGCAGACTGGCAGCACGAAAAAGTTTCTCTTTCAACAAAAGAACTTGAGGCAGATCCTTGGGACAATGTAAAAAAAGACTTCCCTGCGGGAACAAAAATTGAAGGAACAATTTCCCGCGTAACTGATTTCGGAATTTTTGTAAACATAGCATCTGGAATAGACGGACTTGTACACATATCCAAGCTGAATGTTGAGCGAAATACAAACCTGAAAAAAATCTATAAGCCAGGCGAGAAATTTCCAGTCATTGTTGAAAAAGTTGATTCTGAAGAAAAAAGAATTTCGCTTGCTCCAGTTGTTTCAAATGAAGAACAGGACAATGCGGCGGAATATCTTTCATCACATAAAGACGATGATGACGGAGAAACTTACAATCCTTTTGCAGCTCTCTTGAAAAAATAAAATATAAAAAAGAGGATGACCCCAGAAGTTGAAAATGCGGCGCTTGAGCTTGTCGAAAACAACCTACTTAGTGTACTCAGTCATTTCGGCAAACTCAAGGACACCTCTTTTTTTTACCTTATCTTTTTTCCATTCAAAACAGCTTCCTTTAAAGTTCCAATTCTATATATCAGCTTAAGAGAAAAAAACGGCTCATTTTTTTCCAACAAATCCAGAAAAATTAAATCGCCTTCCCAATGCTCAAGATTCTTAAAATCTGATTTTTTTATCCATTCAAGATTTCCTTCATCGCATTCAATAAGATTCCCGGAAAAATCATCGCTTGTGTAGAGGCACATATATTCAGCAGGATCATCATCAGACAAAAATGTAACAATTCCTCTAAAAGAAAACGAATTTAAAACAAGCCCTGTTTCCTCTTTTACTTCCCGGAGCAAACAATCTTCAGGACTTTCCCCAGCTTCAAAATGTCCGCCAACGCCAATCCATTTATCGTGGTTTATATCATTTTTTTTCGTAACTCTATGAAGCATCAGATAGCAATCATCTTTTTCAATATAACACAAAGTTGTAAGCTGACTTTTCATTTTTTTCCTGCAAATTTCCGTAAATAAAAAAAGACCTCATGTAAAAACATGAAGTCTTTATGGGCTCTGAGGGGATCGAACCCCCGACATTCTGGGTGTAAACCAGACGCTCGTACCAGCTGAGCTAAGAGCCCTTATATTTTTGAATATTAGCATATATAAAAAACTCTGTCTATATAAAAAATCAAAAAGATTTCATTTATAACAATTTGTTATTATATTTTAATGATTGACAGTTTTTTTTAGCTTCGTAATACTAACATATTATGGAAGAAAATCTAATTCACGAAAAAGCCGAAAGAATCCGGGACGTAATCCGCTATATAAAAAGATTTAAAAATGCGCTCGTAGTAATTTACATAGATGACAATCTTATTGACAGTCCGCATTTTCTGAACCACATAAGAGACATTTGTTTTATTCACGAAGCTGGCTTAAAAATAATTTTAGTTCCCGGAGCAAGCAAAAAAATAAATGAAATTCTCTCAAATGCAAATATAAAATGGAAAATTCACTGCAACTGCCGAATAACAGGACCAGAAGCAATGCCTCTTATAAAAATGGCGGCATTTGATGTTTCAAATCAAATAATGACAGCTTTTGCAGGTGAAAGAAAAACCTCAGTCATAGGAAACTGGGTCAGAGCCAGAGGAAAAGGCGTTATCGACGGATTTGATTACGGCACAAGCGGCGAAATAGAAAAGCTTCAAACTGATTCAATAAAAACAGTTTTAGACAATGGATTTATTCCGATTTTTCCTTGCATAGGATGGAGCATAGCCGGAAAGCCTTACAATATTTCTTCAATTGAACTTTCACAGCAAATCGCAATCAACCTGAACGCCGACAAGCTTTTTTTTCTTGTTCCAAATGCGGAAATCAGCTCAGAAAATTTCTTAATTCCAAAAGAAATAGGTCTTTCACAGGAAGGAAATATTCCAGCTTTAAACTTAGAAGAAGTTGAATTATTTTTAAAAACAAACGAACCCTCGGTAAATTCAACTGAAAATAACGAAAATTCTACCGAACGTTTGGTAAATTTAGATAAAAATGTTTCACCTGAAACAAATAAAATGTATTTGAAAGAAAAAATTTTCACTCTTTTAAAAAAAGCGGAAAAAGCCTGCACTCAAGGAGTTGACAGAGTTCACATACTGAACGGCTCTATAGACGGAGTTGTTCCATGTGAAATATTTAGCGACTTGGGCTCTGGAACAATGGTTTACAGTAACAACTACGGAAAAATCAGAGAAATGACAAGAGAAGACATTCCAGCAGTTCTAAATGTAATGCAGCCATTTATAGAATCAGGAATTCTTCTTCCTAGAACAAAGGAAAGTCTTTCAGCTCAGTTCAACAATTTTATTGTATACGAACTTGATGGTGCAATTAGAGCTTGCGCTTCACTCATTACTTACTCAGACGGACAAACAGAAATTGCAGGCGTCGCAGTTGACAAAAACTGCTCTCATATAGGAATCGGTCCAAGAATGATAGAGTTTCTCGTGAAACAAGCAAAACAAAACAATTCAAAAGGAATATTCCTATTAACGACACAAACAGCAGATTGGTTTGAAAAACTAGGCTTTAAACTTTCCGATATATCAACTTTGCCAAAAGAAAGAAAAGAAAAATGGAATCCAAATAGAGGTTCAAAAGTATTAAGGCTTTTTTAACGTCAAAAACTTAATTCAAATTTTAAAATAAAGAATGAATACCTGTGTTTCACGTGAAACATGGGTATTTTTTTTTAATAAAATTTTTAAAACTATATTTGTTAAGAATTACTATTACACAATGATGAAAGAACTATAATTGAAAATTTACAGCAGATTCACAACTAAATTTATTATGAAAACATTACAACACCACAGCAAGCAAACTGCCCAAATATCGAGTTTTGATAAGAACAGTCACTTAAGTGTCATTCCCATACTACGACGAAAGAATCTGCTGCAAGATTTCAATAGCATATCAACCAATTTTCTTTCAAAAATACAGCAGTATTAAGTTCAATAATAAAATTAAAACTCGATACTTTTCCTAATATTAAAATATTTTTTATCAAAATTAATAGGAAAACATAATATACAAAAACAGTGAATGTGTTTCACGTGAAACATAGATGTGGAAAAACTATGGAAATTTTCAAATTTTAAAACACAATTGAATTGTAAAATTCTGTAATTCTTTGTTTTATAAGAAACTACAATAGATTTAAAATTCTTAAAAGGAAATCTACACTTGTGGAAAACTTGTTGAAAAACAATGTTTCACATGAAACATTTTAAAATATCTATATTTAAATAAAGATAATACAAAATTTAAATAAATTTATATTAAAAACAAATTTGACAAAAATTTAGTAAAATTTCATAAAAAAAGCCGCGGAAATTCAAAAGAAAATCCACGGCAATTTTTCACTTTTTAAAAGTTATTTTTTTTCATCTTCATCGTTGGCAATTCTATCCACTCCAACAACGTAATCAGGATCTGTGATTGAAACAACTTTTATTCCGCTCGCTCCCCTGCCCTGCACTGTAATATCCTTAGCTTCAACACGGACAGAAGTTCCTTGGCTTGTAATACACATAATGCTATCTGTATCACGAACACACAAAGCACCTATAATTTCACCTTTGTCTTCAACATTGCCAAATATCTTTTGACCTCCAGTTCCTCTTCCATGCGCATTGAATTCTGCGGAATCAACTCTTTTTCCTATGCCTTTTTCTGTAACTACAAGAATTTTTGAATCAGGCTCTGTATGAATCCTTATAGCAGAACAAAGCTCATCGCCTTCAGAAAGTTTTAATCCGGCAACACCGCGGCTAGATCTTCCCATTGGACGCACATCCTCTTCATTGATTCTTAATGCTTGTCCACGGCGGCTTACAAGAAGCAGCTCATCTTTTCCTGTTGAAAGAATTGCACTTACAAGAGTATCTCCTTCATCAAGACGAACAGCCTGCATTCCACGGGATTTTGCGTTTTTAAAGTCGCTTGTAGGAGTTTTCTTGACAACGCCATTTGCAGTAGCCATAAACAAATAATTATTCTCTGAAAATTCCTTTAAGCTGACAATTGTCGTAATATCTTCATTTGCGTTGACAGCAAGAAGGCTTTTTATATGGGAACCGCGGCTTGTTTTAGACGCTTCTGGAATTTCATGGACTTTTATCCAATAAGCTTTTCCTTCGGTTGTAATAAACATCAAATAATCATGTGTTGAAGCGACAAACATTTGATTTATATAATCTTCTTCAACAAGTTTTGCTGAAATAGTGCCTTTACCGCCTCTTCCCTGGCTTTTATACTGGCTTACAGAAACTCTCTTAATATAGCCAAGCTTAGAAATAAGAATGACCATATCTTCTTCTTTTATCAAGTCTTCAACATTTATGCTTTCTACTTCGCCAGCGACAATATCAGTTTTTCTGTCATCTCCATATTTTTCAGAAAGCTCGTTTGTTTCATCTTTTATAATCGCAAGAATTTTTTCATGATGAGCAAGCAAATCTTCGCAATGGGCAATAAAAGCCTTTACTTCTTCCATTTCTTTACGAAGCTCGTCAATGCGCAAATTTGTAAGACGACCAAGACGCATTTCAACAATCGCTTCAGCCTGAATTTCATCAAATCCAAAACGCTGCATAAGTCTGGCTTTGGCTTCTGTTTCATCACGGCTAGAGCGAATCATTTTTATAACTTCATCAATCGCATCAACAGCTGTAATCAACGCCTCAAGAATATGTTCACGCGCACGTGCTTTGTTCAAGTCAAAAGTTACGCGGCGAGTTATAACTTCATCACGATGATCAACAAAACATTTTATAATCTGCTTTAAATTTAAAATCTGCGGACGACCTTTAACAAGAGCAAGATTTATAACTCCAAAACTTGACTGCAACGCTGTTTTTGCAAAAAGCTGATTTATTACAACTTTTGTTATTGCGCCACGTTTTAGATGAATTACAATTCTCATTCCGCTTCTGTCGGAAGACTCGTCATTTATTGCGCTGATTCCATCAATAACTTTATCACGCGCAAGTTCTCCTATTTTTTCACAAAGAGTTCTAGTATTCACTCCGTAAGGAACTTCAGTAAATACAATTGATTCAAGTCCTGTTTTACTTACTTCAATATTGAATCTTCCGCGGACAAGAATTTTTCCACGGCCAGTTCTGTAAGCATCTGCAATTCCATGTTTTCCAAAAATAATTCCACCTGTAGGAAAATCAGGTCCTTTTATATGATTTAAAAGCTCATCGACTGTTATATTCTGATTATCAATATATGCGCTTATAGCACTTGCAACTTCACGCAGATTGTGAGGAGGCATATTTGTAGCCATTCCGACGGCAATTCCAACAGAGCCATTGCATAAGAGAAACGGAAACTTTGAAGGCAAAACTGTAGGTTCTTCCTTTGTGTCATCATAGTTAGGAATCATATCTACAGTGTCTTTGTTTATATCCTCAACCATTTCCTCGGCAATTTTTGTCATTTTTGCTTCGGTATAACGGTAAGCGGCTGGAGGATCTCCTGCTATTGTTCCGAAATTTCCGCCCGGATGAACAACAATATAACGCTGACTAAAATCCTGTCCAAGACGAACAAGAGCATCATAAACAGAAGCGTCTCCATGAGGATGATATTTTCCAAGAACATCACCAACAATCGTGGCACATTTTTTTGTTTTTCCGCCTGCAGAAAGATGATTTTCTTCCATGGAATAAATAATTCGGCGGTGAACAGGCTTTAAACCATCTCGGGAATCAGGAAGCGCACGACTTACAATAACAGACATCGAATAGTCAATAAAAGCCTGCTTTACTTCATCTTCAATCGGAATTTTTATAAGATTTGTTGTATTTTCTGTGTTTTCCATTTTTTATCCTAAACATCCAGATTTGCATAGACAGCATTTTCTTCAATAAACTTCCTGCGGGGTTCTACTTCTTCTCCCATGCAAATGCTGAAAATTCTGTCTGCCGCAACCGCATCTGGAATTGTAACTACTTTCATTCTGCGTGTTTCAGGATTCATAGTCGTATCCCAAAGCTGGTTTCCGTCCATTTCACCAAGACCTTTATAACGCTGAACATCCGCTTTTTCTCTTTTGTCTCCAAGTTTTTCTAGCTCAGCATCACGCTCTTCGTCGGAATAAACATAAATTTTCTGCTTTCCAATTTCAATTTTAAACAAAGGCGGCATGGCAAGATAAACGTAGCCTTTTTCAATAAGATCAGGCATATATCTGAAGAAAAATGTTAAAAGCAAAGTTCTAATGTGGCTTCCATCAACATCGGCATCAGCCATTATTATAATTTTGTGATAGCGGAGTTTTTCAATATTAAAATCTTTTCCGAATCCAGCTCCAAGAGAAGCAATTACAGGCTGAAGTTTTTCATTGTTAACAACTTTGTCTGCGCGAACTTTTTCAACATTGAGCATTTTTCCCCACAAAGGAAGAATCGCCTGAGTTTTAGCATCGCGGCCTTTTTTTGCAGAGCCTCCTGCAGAATCTCCCTCAACAATATAAACTTCACATTCAGCGGCATTTTTAGAAGAACAATCGCTTAATTTTCCCGGAAGTCCAAAACTGTCTATGTTGTTTTTACGGCGCGCACTATCTTTAGCTTTTCTAGCCGCAATTCTGGCAGCAGCTTCTCCAACAGCTTTTTCAAGAATCATCGTTGTAATCTGCGGATTCTGCTCACAGAAAAGTGTAAGTTTTTCTTTTACAAGAGAATCAACATATCCGCGGACTTCTGAGTTTCCAAGCTTGGTTTTTGTCTGTCCTTCAAACTGCGGCTCTGGAATTTTTAATGACAAAATAGCAGTAAGCCCTACCCTAACATCATCTCCTGTAAGTTTTTCATCTTTGTCAAGTTTTTTAAGGAGCTTTTCATTTTTTTCAAGAAATTTATTTAAAACTACAGTAAGCGCAATTTTAAAGCCATCAAGATGAGTTCCGCCTTCTCTAGTATTAATATCATTGACGTAAGAAAAAATATTTTCAGAATAGCTGTCATTATATTGCATTGCAAGTTCTATAATCACATCATTCTCTTCACCGTTAATATAAATTGGCTCTTCTGGAATTATTTTTTTTCCTTCATTCAAATAGCTTACATAATGCTTAATTCCTCCTTCAAATTTAAAGACAACTTCCTTTGGATTTTCGAGCCGTTCATCACGAAAAATAATTGTTATTCCAGGATTTAAAAATGCAAGTTCTCTAAGCCTTGTAGAAAGAACATCAAAATTATAAGTCGTTGTTTCTGTAAAAATAGAAGCGTCTGCTTTCCAGCGGATTGTGGTTCCATGAAGTTCTGTATCGCCAATACATTCAACTTTAGATTTAGGAATTCCTTCCGCGTACTTCTGATGATAACGTTTTCCGTCTTTATTTACAAAAGCTTCCATCCAAACAGAAAGCGCATTTACACAGGAAACTCCAACTCCATGAAGTCCGCCAGAAACTTTATAGTTTGACTTGTCAAATTTTCCGCCGGCATGAAGACGAGTAAGAACAAGCTCAAGCGCTGAAATATGTTCCGTAGGATGAATATCAACAGGAATTCCACGTCCATTGTCTTCTACACGGCAAATATCGTCTTTTTCAAGTGCCACAGTAATTTGCGTACAATATCCAGCCATGGCTTCATCAATACTGTTGTCCACAACTTCATAAACAAGATGATGAAGTCCATTCGGTCCTGTAGAACCTATGTACATTCCAGGTCTTTTTCTTACAGCTTCAAGCCCTTTTAAAACCTGAATGCTTCCTGCTCCGTATTGATTGTTTTCTTCAGACATGAAAAACTCCGAAATTTTCGCAAAATGAAATGTATATAAAATAGAAATAAATTGAAAAACAAGTATACTCATATTGAAGAAA